>NZ_QUGU01000025.1:0-34891 GCF_003479185.1 Blautia sp. AF17-9LB | reverse complement strand
AAGTGGGGGAAAAGCCTGAGATGATATCAGGGGCTTACCTATCACTATAGAACAGCGATTTCATCTATATGCTGAATCAGGCATCCGGTGATAGGCAGATTCTTGCAAAGCAGCTCAACATTTCGCCATTCCAGCTTTCCTATGTGACGAACAGCAACGAGGGCGAGGGGCTGCTGTTCTACGGCAATACCATTATTCCGTTCAAGGATAAGTTCGATACTTCGCTGAAACTTTATGGCCTTATGACCACGAAACCGAATGAAATTGCAAAATACAGGGAGAGGAAAGACGCATGATGAAAGAGAAAAAACTGAGCCAGATGATCCTGAAGCTGCATGACCGTGCTGAGGCAGCAAAATACGATGGCGATTCTAGCCCGCCTTATCAGGAAGTGAAAATGCTGAACTTCCACGATGAGGAATCGGTGGTGCATACGGTGCTGGAGGACTTTTACGCAGTCGGCGCACTGGCAGATGAACTGACCCACGGATTCCACATGGAAGAGCGGGGCTACATCGACCGCACGGAGGTCAATTCCCGGCTGATCGCTTTTGCCAGGGAGCTGGAGCGGATTCTCGATAAATGGGAGACTCATGCAGTCCTGATTGCATGAGTTTCCTGCCGGACGGGAGGTGAATCCGATGGCAGACAAGCGATTCCGGGGCAGAGATAAAATCGTCCAGAAAATGACCAAAGACGGTCTGGTGGAAGAGAATCTCCGCACCGGGGAAACCAAGTCCGCAGTTGAAGAAGAACCACCGAAGCAGGAAGATTCGGAAAAAGACGCTGCGGAAAGTGCAGAAGAAACCCCTGTTGTGGAAGAAGATGTGTGCATGGATGCCGAGGATGGAGAGGAGGAAAAGCCCCGGCGCAGCACCGCCAAGCAGAGTACAGAATATTATAAAGCCCATCAGGAGGATGGCAAAGCGAAAGAAAAAGACGCTTCGCCAGTGGACGAAGATGCAAAGCCTGCGCCGAAGAAAAAGGACTGCTTATCCTTTGATGATGAGCAGCAGGGCGGCATCGTCCGGGGCGCAGGGCTGGGCATTAAGAAGGTGGCGAAGAAAGGAGTGGATACCGCCACTGGTTTTGCCCACAACAAGGTACATCAGGTCGAAAAGGAAAACTCCGGCGTGGAGTCGGCGCACAAGGGCGAAGAAACGCTGGAAGGACTGTACCGCTTCTCCAAAGGCCGGAAAAAGACCAGAGAAAAATCCGCCAGAGCTGAGAAAAAAGTCGAGGCTGAGAAAAAATCCAGCCGTCTGAAATTTTTGGAGAATGAGGGCGGCATAACCGAAGAAGCGGCAGAAATGCCATTGAAAAAGAAACCGCCCCAGCCGCCACCGACTGCCGCAGGAGGTGAAGCAACAAAGACAGTCGGTTCAAAGTTTTACCAGAAAAAGCAGTATAAGGATGCCTATGCAGCAGCCAAGCGGGGCCAGAAAGCCGGAAACGCTGCCAGCAAGCAGGCGGCAACGGTAGCAAACACGCTTGCAGAAAAAGCAAAGGCAGCGGTGCAGGAGGTCGTTGTGCAGAACAAGACCCTCTGGGCGGGACTTGGCATAGCAGCACTGATGCTCATGCTGATTATGGGCGCATTCTCAAGCTGTTCAGCAGCGATCCATGGAACGGGCAGTACCTTTATCGGAACGACGTATCCCAGTAAGGACGCTGACATGAAAGGTGCAGAAGAAGATTATCTGGAACTGGAAAAGAAGCTGGATGAGCAGATACGGCAGATGGAGTCCACACATCCCGGCTATGACGAATACCGTTACCAGTTGGATGAAATTGGGCATGACCCCTATCAGCTGATCTCTCATCTGACTGCCGTATATGAGCAGTTCACCAGAGGACAGGTGAAACCCGTCATCAAGTCGCTGTTTGAGCAACAGTATCTCCTGAAAGTCTGGGAAACGATAGAGATTCGCACACGCATGGAAACCAGAGTAGGGATTCGGCCAACGATTGACGCTTTTGGAAACGTCAGCATGGAAACCTATACCTATCAGGAAGAAGTGGAGTATGAGTACAAAATCCTCAATGTCCTGCTGAAAAATAAAGGCTTTGACACCATTGCCAGAAAGAACATGGATCGGAAGCAGACTGGGCGGTATGATGCCTACAATCTGACCTATGGCAATCGCCCGGAACTGTTTGGCGCAGGATCACCTACATACAGTGGCGGCACAACAGGAAGCATTGGCTCTGGCGGTTCGGGTGGAACAGGCGGCAGTTCCGGCGGTGGTTTCCGATATGATATTCCAGAAGAAGCCCTGTCGGATGAAAAGTTTGCAAAGATGATTGCAGAAGCCGAAAAGTATCTGGGTATGCCGTATGTGTGGGGCGGCAGTTCTCCAAGCACCAGTTTTGACTGCTCCGGCTTTGTCTGCTGGGTCATTAATAACTGTGGCAATGGCTGGAATGTCGGACGCACGACGGCAAACGGACTGCGTGGCAAGTGCAGCTACGTTTCTCCTGCAAATGCACAGCCGGGTGATTTGATCTTCTTTGAAAAAACCTATAATACTGTCGGCGCGTCGCACGTTGGCATCTATGTCGGCAACGGAATGATGATCCACTGCGGTGATCCGATTTCTTATACCAGCATCAATTCGACCTACTGGCAGAACCACTTCCTTGGTTTTGGCAGAATCAAGTAAAGGAAAGGAGAGAAGCTAGATGAGCAAAAAGCTGAAGAAGTTTTTGAATGATGCAGAGAAAACCGAAAGCAAGATCGCGGAACTGGAAGAGTATCTGAGAAATGTCCGGGCGGCACAGAAAAAAGAAGAGGACAATGAGATCGTTCGGGCTATCCGCAGCACAAAACTGGGTGGGCGTGATCTGCTGGCACTGCTGGAAAATATTCAGGCGGGGAATGTGACGTTCCAGACAAGCGTAAACCACGAGAACAAGACTTCGGAAGAAGCAGAAATGGAGGATGTGATTGCGAAAGATGCTTAAAAAGCTGGATGTTGTGATTCCCAGTGTAGTGCTGACCCTGCTGATGGCAGTCGGCTTTTCCACTCCGGCATTTGCCTATGTAGAGCCGGAAGTCAAGGAAGAGCCTGTGCAGGTCATTGAGGAAGAGGAACCCACCGAGGAAGAGAAGATTCCGTTCACCATTGCGGGCAACGGCGAGGTGGAAGATAACATCACGGACGATTCCAGTAAAGAGTTCTTCACGGTCAAGACCAAGGGCGGCAACACCTTTTTTCTGGTGATCGACCGGGCAAGGAACAGCGAGAATGTGTATATGCTCTCAATGATCGACGAGTACGATTTGCAGGAGTTTCTGACCGATGAGGAACGCAACGGCAAGGAAGAAGAGGAGCCGGCAGTCGTGTTGCCGGAAACCAAACCTGAGCCGGAACCGGATGTCGAGATCGAAGAGCCGGAACAGGACGATGGAAAGCTGACCAAGATTCTGGCAATCGTATTTGTTCTGGGTGTGGGCGGTGCAGGCGCATTCTTCTATTTCTACATCTATAAGCCGAAGCAGAGTGAGCCGGAAGTATCGAAAGAAAATCTGGAATATGAAGCTCTGCCGACAAAGAACGAGGATGAGCAGGACGCAGAAACCGAAGAATAATAGAAAACCCGTATAATCTAGTGGTGCAGGGATGGTCTGATTCGGACTGTCCCTGCTTTTTTCAAACAAGCAGGAGGATACATGAAATATCTTGTGATAGCAGAAAAGCCGAGTGTAGCACGTTCCATCTCGAAAGTGATCGGTGCATACAAACATGAGGACGGGTATCTGGAGGGTGGGGATTGCGTGGTGAGCTGGTGTCTGGGGCATCTGGCAGAGTATGCAGCCCCGGAGTATTATGATGAACGCTATAAAAGCTGGCGGTTCGATGATCTTCCGATTCTCCCGGAAGAGTGGAAGCTGCTGGTTTCGGAAGATAAGAAAGCACATTTCAATATTCTGCGGAAGCTCCTCCGAAGCAAAGATTTCGATTATGTGGTAAATGCCTGTGACGCAGGGCGTGAGGGCGAAGCGATCTTTCGCCGTGTGTATGGTCTGGCAGGAAGCAAACTCCCGGTCAAACGGTTGTGGATCAGCAGCATGGAAGATACCGCTATCCAGCAGGGCTTTGATTCCTTAAAGGATGGCACAGAATATGACAACCTGTTTGCCGCTTCGGAGTGCAGGGCAAAGGCAGACTGGCTGATCGGCATGAACGGCACACGGGCCTTTACCAAGAAATACGGCAGGCGGCAGACCATTGGACGGGTGCAGACTCCAACACTGGCAATGCTGACGGAACGGCAGAACAAAATCCAGAACTTTGTGAAAGAACCGTACTACAAGGTGGAAATCACGGGAAATGGCATCGTGGCAGAATCGGAACGGATGGTGCAGGAGCAGAATGCGGATACCGTGCAGGCAGCTTGTGATGGACAGTGTGCCGTGGTCGGCAGCATCGAGCGCAAGCGGAAAGAACAGTCAGCCCCGAAGCTGTACGACTTAACGACTTTGCAGCGAGAGGCCAACCGCTATTATGGTTTTACCGCCAGCCAGACATTGAAGATCGTACAGGAATTGTACGAAGAAAAGCTGGTGACATACCCGCGAACGGACAGCCAGTACATCACGGAAGATATGCAGCAGACCATGACAGATTTGCTCAACCATTATAGCGGCGAGGTTGGCAAAGTGGAACAGGTAGTCAATAACAAGAAAGTCACTGACCACCATGCGATTCTGCCGACGCTGGAAAGCTGCAAGCGTGAGCTAAACAGCCTGTCCGGGGACAAAGAAAAAATCTTTGCCCTCATCGTCTGGAAGATGCAGCAGGCAGTACAGCCGCCATACATCTATGAGGATGTTCTGGTAACAGTATGCTGTCAGGACAGGAAGTTCACTGCAAAATACAAAAATATTTTGCAGGCGGGACATACCGCAATGCCTGTTCCGTTTGCAGAACAGGAAAAAAGCAAGGATGTGGCATTCCCTAAGAAACTGGAACAGGGCGCGGTGATTCCTGTGGTGAGTGCGGAGAAAAAGCAGGGCTTTACATCTCCGCCGAAGGCATTTACCGAAGATACCCTGCTTTCTGCAATGGAAACCGCAGGCAACAAGGAGTTTGAAAAAGACACGGAAAAGAAAGGACTGGGAACGCCTGCGACCCGTGCAGCGATTCTGGAAAAGCTGGTATCTTTCGGCTATGTGGAACGCAAAGGCAAGCAGATTCTTCCCAGTGCAGAGGGGGTCACGGCAATCGCAAATATCCCGGATTACCTGAAATCGGCAAGCATGACCGCTGAGTGGGAAAATGAACTGCTGCGGATGGAACAGGGCGAAACAAAGCCCGCCAACTTCATGCAGGGAATCAACGGACTTTTGGATAAGATGTTGGCAGACCTCCGGCAGATTCCGACCGTACAGGAATCGACTACTTATAATAAGGTATCTATCGGGGACTGCCCGGTATGCGGCAAAACCGTCTGTGAGGGCAGACAGAACTTTTACTGTTCTGACCGCGACTGCAAATTTGCCCTCTGGAAAGAAAGTAAATACCTTTCCGGCATGAAAAAGACGCTCACGAAGAAAATGGCAACTGACCTTTTGAAGAAAGGACGCACCCATGTAAAAGACTTCTACTCTGCCAAAAAGGATAAGACCTTTGCCGCAGACCTTGTTATGGCAATAGAAAACGGCAGGGCGCAGTACAGTCTTGAATTTCCGAAAACACCAGCTAAGAAGTAAGGAGGGAACGGTTGGCAAAATTTAACGATATTCGGGAACTTGCCCAGCAGAACGCGCGGTGGGTAAGCAATTCTCCGAAAGACTGGATGAACTATCTGGATGTGGCGGCACGGCTGTACCGTTATTCGTTCAAAGATACTCTGCTGATTCATGCCCAGCGTCCTGACGCGACTGCCTGTGCAGAGCTGGAAGTCTGGAACAAGAAAATGAACCGCTGGGTAAACCGTGGCGCAAAAGGCATTGCACTTCTGGACGATGCCAGCCCACGGGCAAAGCTGCGCTATGTGTTCGACATTGCGGACACGCATCTGGTGCAGGGAGGCAAAACGCCGATCCTCTGGCGCATTGATTATTCGGAACACCAGCGGATGATCCTCGACCATCTGGCAGATACCTATGCACTGACGCAGACGGACAGCATGAATGCTGCGCTGATGGAACTGGCACAGCAGTTGACCGCTGAGAATCTGGAAGAAGCGATGGATGGTCTGGAATATGAGGTGACAGACACATTTCTGGAAGGACTGGACGAAGATAATCTCCGTGTCCGTTTCCGGGAGTTAATGACCAACAGTATTTTCTATACCCTTTCCAGACGCTGCGGACAGGAACCGCTGGAAGTGCTGGACGATGAGGATTTTATCCGTATCGTGGATTTTAACCAACTTCCGGTCTTGACTTTCTTGGGCAATGCTGTTTCGGAACAGTGTGAAGCGGCTCTCCGTGACATCGGACGGGAAATGCAGAAAATTTACCGAAAAGAAGTTACAGAACATCTTGCAAAAACTGCCGACAGCTTGTATAATACCAGTACGGACTTTAGCACATTAAAGCACGAAATCGAAACAAACATCACCGAAGGAGGAAAACCGTATGGAACTGACTTATCACCGCAAGGGGGACTACCTGTTTCCGAACCTGACCGTACAGGACGAGCCGATGAGCATTGGGAAGTACGGGATGCTGCGCAGGACTTATCTGAGGGAAAACAAGAAGAACTGGTATCAGAGTATGCTGATGAGCGGCAGGCTGAATCAGCATCTGGCGCAGATCGACGAGCAGGCGGAGAACCGGATGGAAGAACTGATCGAGAGCCTGAACGAGAAGTATCCGGCTCCGAACAAGGAAACCGAACAGATGGCATGGGTGGCACATCAGAACAATCTGACCGCGATGGCGGAAGAGATCGTGCTGAAGGAATTGGTGTACAACTAACCGCTGACACAACCGAACAGGATTTGAGCGAAGCAGAGGAAGAAATTGCCTCTGCTTTTTCTCTGCCCAGTCTGCCGACCGTGGAACAGCAGATTCGGGCAATCGAAGCCCCGATGCAGGCCCAGTATGCCGATGAGATCACGATTCCGGCAGAAGTTGTGGATGAAATCCTGCGGACGGGAAGCAATCGAGGCAAAAGCCAGCTCCGCCTTATCTATAACTTTATGACCGAACAGACCCCGGAAGAGTATACTGCTTTCGTCAAAAAAGAGTATGGCGAGGGCGGCAAGGGCTTTGAGATCGGCGGCACAAAATATGCGGTCTGGTTCGATGAGCTGGGAATGCAGATTGCCGTTGGCGATACGGTTCGGAACGACCCCAAAAACAAAGCATTTCTGTCCTGGGAAGATGTCAGCGGCAGAATCTATCAGCTTTTGCAGCAGGGGGAGTACGCACCAAAATCTGTCTTGGATGCAGCCCGTGGCAATGCCCTGCATGAACACGCAGAAGCCCTGAGCTATATGGAACGTGATATGGCAGAGGGTGTGTCAGAGATGGTCTTTGCCGATACGTCTATTTTCTCCGGTGGATACCCGGAACTTACAGAACGCCTTGCAAAGATGCTTGACCAGCCGGAATTTCTGGCTGACCTGAACGAACGTCTTTTGGGGTTGGCAGAAGCCTATGCCGAAGATAAAAGCGTGATGCGGATGCAGTTCTATCGCCCGGACAAAGTATCTGAACAGTTTCAGAAGTTTGCTCTCCCGTTCCAGCCGTATCAGGCAAGAGAGGGCTTTCAGTGGAATGAGCAGAAAGTTTTTATCACGGAAGATGAGATCAATGCTTTCCTTGCAGGCGGCGGGCCGTATTCGGATGGCAGACTGGCAACGTACAGTTTCTACCTTAATCACGAAGAGAAAGCAGAACGCGCGGCGTTTCTGAAAGACCGATACGGTGTGGGCGGCAGCAGTCATGCACTTTCCCGTGCAGATAATTCCCATGCCAACTATGACGGCAGAGGTCTGGAACTGGCACGGGGCAGCTATGGAAAGCCGGATGCACTGGTGAAGCTGAACTGGAATCAGGCGGCTGAACGAGTTGCAAAGCTCATTGACCAGAGTTTGTATCTGAAGCCTGCGGATTACAGTCGGATGCCGAGTTACGAGCGTGAGCAGATGGCAAATCGGGTGATTGGTTTCTACCATCGTCTGCCCAATGAAGTGGAACGTCCGTTTGAACGGGAACTGCTGAACGAAGACGCCAGAAAGAAACTGCCCGCCATGCTGGCTGATTCGGAACAGGCGGCAGAACTTCTGGAAAAGATGGATGTAGCACTTCTTTCCGTTCCGCTGGATTCCCCGGACTATGCAGAAAAATCAAAGTTATTGGCTGACCTGCATCAGTATGTTGAGGGAACGTATACGATCTTCCCAGAGAAGAAAAAGGCTATTGAGATTTCTGCTTCTGAGACAGGACAAATATCGCTTTTCGATATTTGGGCGCAGGAACAGGAATCGAAAGAGCATTCAACCACCGCAGTGGTTGAAGAACCCCAGAAGCAGGCGGCAAAGTATAGCAGAAACATCGGAGATTATCTCTATCTGGAAGATGACCGCCTTTATAAAATCGAACGTGTTACGGATTCTCTGATCTATCTGAAAGATGTGGAACGTCCTGCATGGGCAGCACGGGTGCTTCGACCGAACCAGTATGATGCAGAACTGGAAAAGAATCCGCTGAATGATTATCTTCTGGTAGGGCAGGAATCTGCGCTGAAAGATAGTCGCTGTGTTTACAAAGAATGTCTGTATTCCATGCTGGATGCGGTGCAGCAGAGTGAAATCTATCCGTATCTCCGTGACCGCGATGTGGATGCAGATGAAGCGGAAAAGGAACTTCGGAATAAGATCGACGAGCTGTTAGAACAGAATGCGGAAGCTGCCCCGCTGTATCTGGAAGCCAGCGAGAACTGGGAGAACTTCAAAGACTGGCTGGTAGAAGATATTTTCCAGCGCACCTATCAGGACATGATGCCGGATTCCCGCGATGCGGTTGCCCTTTACCAGAATGACATTCATGCGCCCCGATGGGTGCGTGGCATGATGGTAGATGCGGCTGTGCAGGAAATTAAGACAGTGCCGGAGAAGAAGCGGGAAGAAAAACAGGAAAATCCAGATAAACCCACAATGAGAGCGTATTACCGCTCAACTGCGCGAATGGAAGATGGGTATGTTGAGCGAATTGCAATCTTGCAATATCCGAACGGTAAATATTATAACCACTATGGATTTGATGATGTCCGGGGTGAGGGAGCAGGAATCGCAGGGCCGTTTGATACACTGGAGAGTGCGCGGCAGACCTTGAAAGCACATCGCCCGGATGCGGAGGAAGGTTTATCACCATTGTCTGCTGAAGCAGAAAATGAGTATCATGCGCTGAAAGAACGTTACCCGGATGCGCTGGTCGGCTACGAGCAGCACGGTAACTTTGAGTTCTACGGCGAGGATGCAAAGCGCGTTTCAGAACTTCTTGCCAGCAAGCTGTTGGAAAAGGAAACCGCACTCGGCAAGGTTGAGGTATCTGGTTTTCCGTGTGAACAGTGGGCTTCACAGGCAATGAAGCTCTGGAAGCAGGGGGAGAGCGTCTATCTGTCCGGCCAGCAGGAAGATGGAACCCATGCGCAGACAAAGTATTTCCGCAGAGAGGAATATCTGCCAGTCAATACCATCGTTGAACTGGACGATAGGGAGTTTCGCGTGGATTCGGTCAACTTTGAACAGGGAACAGTCAGCTTGCAGGATATGACCCTTGCGAAAGAAGCCCGGTATCCGATCTTCCGAACGGAACCGCTGGAGTATATTCGGCATTTGTATGAGCAGGCAGATATGCCGCTGGAAGAAGCGGTAGAAGCTACCGTCTTTGTGGCCCTGCACAATGCAGGTGTGGCCTACGAGGATTTTTCTCCGGAACAGATGGATGTAATCTATGCTGTTGCGGAGAATGGCGGCAGTCTGGAAGAATTGCTGAATCCTGAATTTAGCCCGGAACAGATGCAGCTTATCGCAGATGTGCAGACCCGGACAGATGCTATCCATCGTTCGGCGGCAGATGATGCTGTTAAGCCCCTTACCAGCAAGCCTATGACCCCGGAAGAGGTCAACCAGGCACGGAAAGAGAAAAATCTGCCGCTGGACACGGATACCGCGCAGAAGCCGCCTGCACAGCCAAATCAGAAGCCTATCAATTTCCGTATCACAGACGATGATCTTGGCGCAGGAGGAGCCAAGACAAAATTCAAAGCAAACATCGAAGCCATCCGACTGCTGCAAACGCTGGATGCCGAACAGCGGCAGGCAACCGCCGAAGAACAGGAAGTTTTATCCCGGTATGTCGGCTGGGGCGGTATTCCGCAGGCATTTGATGAGAAGAATGCGGACTGGGCAAAGGAGTATGCGGAACTGAAATCTCTGCTCCCGGCAGATGAGTACAGTGAAGCGCGGGCATCTACGCTGAATGCTTTCTACACTTCGCCTACGGTAATCAAGGCAATATATGAAGCCCTTTCCAATATGGGTCTGAGCAAAGGCAATGTGCTGGAGCCGTCATGTGGAGTGGGCAACTTCATGGGTCTTGTGCCTGAAAGCATGGAAAACATCAAGATGTATGGTGTGGAACTGGACAGCGTATCAGGACGCATTGCACAGCAGCTTTATCAGAAGAACAAAATTGCCGTGCAGGGCTTTGAAACGATGCAGTTCCCGGACAGCTTCTTTGACTGCGTGGTGGGTAATGTGCCGTTCGGCAATTACAAAGTGCCGGATAAGCGGTATGATCGCCACAACTTCCTCATCCATGATTACTTTATTGCAAAGAGTCTTGACCTTGTTCGTCCGGGCGGCGTGGTGGCGGTAGTCACTTCCAGCGGCACAATGGAAAAAAAGGATTCCTCTGTCCGAGAGTATCTTGCCAACCGTGCTGATCTGGTCGGCGCAATTCGCCTGCCAAACAATGCGTTCCAGCGCAATGCAAACACAAGTGTTGTAGCTGACATTTTGTTTCTGCAAAAGCGTGACCGGGCGGCAGTGGAGCGGGCAGAGTGGGTAGACCTTGGCACAACGCCGGAGGGATACCCCATCAACCAGTATTTTGCGCAGCATACCGAAATGGTGCTGGGCGAGATCACGACTGAAAGTACGCAGTACGGCAAGCAGGAAACTACGGTCAAGCCCATCGAGGGCGCAGACCTTGCACAGCAGTTGAAAGCAGCCGTTGAGAACATCCATGCGGAAATCACAGAGCCGGAAATCACGGATGATGAACTTGACCAGAACGCAGAACCGCTCCCGGCAGACCCGAACGTGAAGAATTTCAGTTACACCAACGTAGACGGACAAGTCTATTACCGTGAAAACTCCTACATGAACAAGGTTGACCTGCCTGCGGTCACGGCAGAGCGTGTACTGGGGATGATCGCCCTGCGGGAAACAACACAGAAATTGCTGGACTGCCAGTTGCACGATGGCACAGATGCCGAAGTGGAACTGCTGCAAGGAAAGTTGAAAGACCAGTATAAGCGGTTTACAGCGCAGTACGGTCTTATCAACAGCACCGCCAATAAACGGGCATTCCGGCAGGACAGCAGCTATTGCCTGCTGGCATCTCTTGAGATTCTGGACGAGGATCAAAACCTCAAGCGGCTGGCAGATATTTTTGCGAAACGCACCATTCGCAAGCCGGAACCTGTGACTTCTGTGGATACGCCGAGTGAAGCCCTGGCACTCTCCATCGGAGAAAAAGCAAAGGTCGATGTGCCGTTCATGGCAGAACTTTGCGGAAAGACAGAGCAGGAAGTGACCGAAGAACTGGCAGGCGTTATCTTCCGCAATCCTGTCACACAGGCGTGGGTGACGGCAGACGAATATCTGTCCGGCAATGTCCGGGAAAAGCTGGCAACGGCAGAAACCTTTGCTGCAAACCACCCGGAGTATCAGGTCAATGTCGAGTATCTCAAGCGGATACAGCCGAAAGATTTGAATGCTTCGGAGATTGAAGTACGGCTGGGTGCGAACTGGATCAAGGCAGAGTACATTACGGACTTCATGGAGCAGGTGTTTAAGACACCAAGCTACTATATCGGAAGTTCCATCAAGGCTACCTATTCGGAAATCAGCGGCGCATGGAACATCAGCGGAAAGTCACTTGACCGGAGTAATCCCCGTGTAACGAACACCTATGGCACAATGCGGGTCAACGGCTATCGACTGCTGGAAGATGCGCTGAATCTCCGGGATACCAAAATTTACGATACCGTCTATGAGGATGGAAAAGAAAGGAGAGTGCTGAACAAAAAAGAAACCATGCTGGCGCAGCAGGCACAGGAAGCAATTCGGGATGCGTTCAAGCAGTGGATTTTCAAGGATTTAGACCGCAGAGAGGAACTTTGCAAGGTCTACAACGAGAGATTCAATGCGATTCGTCCCCGTGAATACGACGGCAGCCACATCAAGTTTGTGGGCATGACCCCGGAAATCAGCCTGATGCCGCATCAGAAAAATGCAGTGGCGCATATCCTGTATGGCAATAATACGCTGTTGGCGCATTGTGTGGGTGCGGGCAAGACCTTCCAGATGATCGCTGCCGGCATGGAAAGCCGCCGTCTGGGTCTGGCACAGAAGAATCTCTACGTTGTGCCGAATCACCTGACGGAACAGTGGGGCGCGGATTTCCTGCGGCTGTATCCGAATGCCAATGTGCTGGTGGCAACGAAAAAGGATTTCGAGCCATCCAACCGAAAGAAGTTCTGTTCCCGAATTGCTACGGGCGATTATGATGCCATCATTATCGGGCATTCGCAGTTTGAGAGGATTCCGCTTTCCCCGGAACGGCAGAAATCTATGATCGAGCGGCAGATTCAGGACATTACCTTTGCGATTGCAGAAGCAAGGGCAGAGGACGATGGTAAGAGTTTCACGGTCAAGCAGATGGAGAAAACAAAGAAAACCTTGCAGGCAAAGCTCCAGAAGCTGAACGACCAGAGCCGCAAGGACGATGTGGTTACATTTGAGCAGCTTGGTGTTGACCGCCTGTTTGTGGATGAGAGCCATTTCTATAAAAATATGTTCCTCTACACAAAAATGCGGAATATCGCTGGTATTGCTCAGACCGATGCGCAGAAATCCTCGGATATGTTTGCAAAATGCCAGTATCTTGATGAGATCACTGGCGGCAAGGGTGTGACCTTTGCAACAGGTACACCCGTATCGAACAGCATGGTAGAGCTGTATACCATCATGCGTTACTTGCAGTATGACACCTTACAGAAACTTCATCTTGGACATTTTGATAGCTGGGCGGCTTCGTTTGGCGAAACCGTAACGGCAATCGAATTGTCCCCAGAGGGAACGGGCTACCGTGCAAAGACGCGGTTCGCCCGTTTTTTCAATCTCCCTGAATTGATCTCACTGTTCAAGGAGTCCGCAGACGTACAGACAGCGGATATGCTGAATCTTCCTGTGCCGGAAGCAGAGTACATCAATGAGGTGCTGAAACCCAGCGAAACGCAGCAGGAAATGGTGAGCAGCTTTGCCGACCGTGCAGAACAGGTGCGAAACGGCAATGTCAATCCCAAAATTGATAATATGCTCAAGATCACGAATGACGGTAGAAAGCTGGCACTGGATCAGCGGCTTATCAATGACCTGCTCCCGGATGAGCCGGAAAGCAAGGTCAACCTCTGTGTGGAGAATGCCTATCAGGTGTGGGAAGAATCTACGCCCGACAAATCCACCCAGTTGATTTTCTGTGATTTATCGACCCCGAAAGCAGACGGAACATTCAATGTGTACGATGATGTTCGGGAGAAACTGGTGGCAAAGGGAATCCCCCGTGAGGAGATTGCTTTCATCCATGAGGCAAATACCGAAACCAAAAAGGCAGAACTGTTTGCAAAGGTACGTTCCGGTCAGGTGCGTATCCTGCTCGGTTCGACCCCGAAACTTGGTGCTGGTACGAACATTCAGGACAGGCTGATTGCTCTGCATCATCTGGACTGCCCTTGGAAACCCTCTGACCTGGAACAGCAGGAAGGACGCATTCTTCGTCAGGGAAACCGCAACCAGAAAGTGAAGATTTTCCGTTACGTCACAGAAAATACGTTCGATTCGTATATGTGGCAGATTCTGGAAAATAAGCAGAAGTTTATCTCGCAGATCATGACCTCGAAATCTCCTGTCCGTGCCTGTGATGATGTGGACGATACCGCGCTGACCTATGCAGAAATCAAAGCATTGGCAACGGGAAATCCCTACATCAAGGAAAAGATGGATTTGGATATTCAGGTCAGCAAGCTGAAGCTGATGCGGGCCAATCATACCAGCCAGATTTACAGTCTGGAATCGGATATTGCACGGCGGTATCCGGCAGAGATCACGGCAGCGAAAGAGCGCATAGCAGGTCTGAAAGCTGACCTTGCAGTGGCAAAGCCGTTGCTGGAACAGGATAAGGAAAAGTTCTCCATCACGGTGGAGGACAGGGTTTATACCGACCGCAAGGAAGCCGGATCGGCGATTCTTGCAGCCTGCGCCGCAATGAAGATCGCTAAGACAGAGGGGCAAATCGCAGATTTGGGAGGGTTTGCAATCAGTTCCCGGTTTGATGCGTTCGCTCAGACATTCAAGCTGACCATCAAGCGGCAGAGCAGTTATACGATTGAACTTGGCAGTGACCCAGCTGGCAATATCCAGCGTATTCTCAATGCGCTGGCATCCATCGAAAAGACACTGCCGCAGGTGGAACGCAGACTGGAAACCTTACAGCAGCAGTTGGCAGAGGCAAAGGAAGAAGTGCAGCGTCCGTTCCCGCAGGAGGCGGAATTAAACGAAAAATCTGCACGGCTTGCAGAACTGAACGCCCTGCTGGACATGGATGAAAAGGGGGATGATGCGGCTCTTGGCATGGATGAAGAAGTGACGGAGAGTGAAATCCCTGCGCCGAAGCGTGAGATTGAGCGGAGTGCAGACAGCGTAAAACGTCCGTCGATTCTTGCACAGCTTCACGAAAAACAGGCGGAACGCATGGCAGAGCCGAAACCGCAGAAAAAGAAAAGTCACGATATGGAACTGTAACTGAGAATGCCCCGTCAGATCTCCGAAAGGGAATCTGATGGGGCAGATTTTGTAAAGGAGGGCATGAATGGCAGATAAGCGGGCAGACCAGCTCAAAGAAATCACGGAACGGTTGGAGCAGGGCGTAAAGGACATTTTTACTTCGGAAATGTATACGAAGTACCTGCTCACAATGTCGAAGTTCCATAATTATAGCTTCAATAATACACTGCTGATCGCAATGCAGCGTCCAGATGCTACGTTGGTGGCTGGGTATAACGCATGGAAAAATAAGTTTAACCGCTATGTGAAAAAGGGTGAAAAGGGAATCCAGATCATCGCACCTGCTCCGGTAAAGGAACGGGAAGAGCGGGAGAAAATCGACAAGGACACCGGGCTTACGGTGCTGAATGAGAACGGAGAGCCGGAAATCGAAGTGGTGGAGAGGGTGATTCCCCGGTTCCGGGTAACAACGGTTTTCGATTATGCCCAGACAGACGGAGAGCCGCTCCCTACGCTGGAAGTAAATGAACTGACTGCCCGTGTCAAGGATTATACCCTGCTGAAAGAGGCAATCGAACAGGTATCTCCTGTGCCAATTCGTTTTGGAGAGATCGAGGGCAACGCAAAAGGTTATTACAGCCACGTGGACAAAGAAATCTGTGTTCGTGCCGATATGGGTGAGAGCCAGACCATCAAGACGATGATCCATGAGGTTGCTCATGCCATGCTGCATGACAGCGACCAGATGAAACAGCGCGGCGAGGAAAAAGACCAGCTTACCAAAGAAACAGAAGCGGAAAGCATTGCATTTACGGTTTGCTCGGCACTTGGCATTGATACTTCGGACTACTCGTTCCCGTATGTAGCAAGCTGGGCAAGCGGCAAGGAACTGAAAGAATTGAAAGATTCGATGGATACGATTCGATTGACCGCTGCTAATTTTCTTGAAAAGCTGGAAACGGCGGTAGCAGAAAGGAGTGTGGAGCGCATGACAGCGATGGAATACGCAGAAAAGCTGATTGCGGACAAGGAACAGGATAAAACCATTTTTGACAACAACCAGCGAAATCTCATTGTGAACTTTGCTTACAAGCTGGATGATCGGGCGGCAACGGAAGAACTGGCGAATAATCTGGCGGCTGCGATTGCGGCAGAAAACACGGAAGAAGTCAACCGCCTGATGTGGGAAGCAGAAGAGAAAATCGAAAATCTGCCGGATGGCATGATCGGTCTTTCGGAAATGCACGAATACGGGTATCTGAAAGATGATGTTCTGCCGCTGACAAAGGAAGGCGCACGGGAGTGGCATCGGCTGGGCGAACGGATTTACCCACTGTTTCAGGATGGTACGGCAGGAGATTTCGCCAGTCAGGAAGAAATCGAACAGCATGATGGCATTTTCGGAATCAAGGCTGACGCATGGAGTGCGATTTTGCTGGAAAAAAACGAAGAGTATCTGGAAGATGAATATGCCCGCCCGGACGCTGCATTGGCGGTGATAAGCCGGGAGCAGGCTCTGCGGCTGTTTGATGAGGGCAAGCAGATTTATCTTATCCGTATCAGCCCGTGGCCGGTTCTTGTTACAGGGCGTGAAGAAATCGAGCGTGGAAGTGACTATTTCCAGATTGCCAAGGAAGATTTGGAAAAGGACAAGCAGAAAGCAATGGAAAACAGCGAGAAAGCACCCGTTGAAAAGCTGGCGGCAGACCTTGATGATTTCGCCTTTGACTTCGATTTCTACCACTATAAGGATAGCGTGGAGAATCGAGAGCAGGCGGTTGAAGCACTGAAAGAACAGATTCAGGCTGGGGATATTCAGCCGATCAGGGAATGGCTGCAAGTCGCAGTGGAGGAATCAGAGGGAGAGTCTGCAGAAAAGGCGGCAGAGTTGATAGTTCGGCTGGATACGCTGGTCAAGGAGCAGAAGCTGCTTTCTAGCGGTGAAAAACAGTTTGGCATCTACCAGATCACTGCCCGTGACCCGGAACATGACTACCGCTTTATGAATCTGGATTTTGTAAAACGGCACGGGATGGAAGTAAACCGTGCAGACTATGAACTGGTCTATACCGCGCCTCTTACGGAAAAAGATACGCTGGAAGCCATTTACGAACGGTTCAATATCCAGTGTCCGGCAGACTTTACGGGTCATTCGCTGTCGGTCAGTGATGTGGTGGTACTCAATGATGGCAGTACGGTCAAAGCCTACTATGTGGACAGTATCGGTTTTGCGGAACTGTCGGATTTTTTCAAGGAAAGGAATATGGATTTGCAGAAAGAGAACCTTTTGAACGAAAAATTGCAGGAAATCGAAATCTTTGATAAGCCCGGTCTTTTCAGCAATGGCCGACTGCGGGATGAAGAAGTACCGAAGGGCTTATATCGCTATGATCTGCGCGGCTCGGACTACGACCCCGGCCAGCCCATTACAGTGGAGAAAAATGTGGTGGTGAACCACGCGGCATCTGTTCTTATGGCAGAAGAACTTGACCTTGGCGCAGACGGGCGGCTGGAACTTGGCGAGGAAGGTCTGAACTTCACAGGTGCAGAACTGACCGTGCGAGAGTTTATGGAGGAACAGCAGCAGAAAAGAAGTGGTCTGATCCACGGCGATTCCGACCACATCGCAGTCGAGGGGCATATCGGCACATGGTATGCTGTTGATGAAACGGAAGTCGGCGGCGAGAAGTTCTTCCTGCTGGAGCATGAGGAACACGGCGATATGGCGGCCTGCGTTGCAGTCAATGAGCAGGGCAAACTGGTGGCAGAGGATTTGTGGAACGGCTTCGATGAAGATTTTCAGGAGGCCGTACAGAAATATCTCTCTGAAAAATGGAATATGCCGAAAAAAGAAGATGTGGTGTCGGAGATCATTGAAAAGACTGTGCCTGTGCCGGACAACAGCGCACAGGACTATTCGGATGTGCCTGTTTACTACGAGCCGTTCAGCTATGCCAAAGAAAATGACGAGGTGGATTTATACCGCACATCCTATCGGCTGAACACTGAGTGCAAGCAGGCAATCCATGAAGCGATTGCGGACAACTATGATGGGATGTACCTTGGCGATGGCGCGGTCGATCAGGTGGTGCGGCAGTACGGCATGGAGCGTGTGGGCTACATTCTGGCGAATACTCTGCACCATAAAAGTTACGATGACCGCTTTTCTCACGGCAATAAGGAATGGGCAGAGCAGGTCAGCACCCCGGAGCATAATGCAGACCGCATGACCTTCCGCACAGACTGGGTGGTTGACAACCATCCGGCTATTCTGGATGGCTTTGTGACGATGTACCGAAATGAGCTGGAAGCGCAGAAAAGACAGGAGCAGCCTTTTGTAAAGCAGTTCTATGTGGTCGAAAATCTGCAGGATGCTCCTTTGAAAATTGAGCGGTTCGGAAATCTCGATGATGCAATGTCGCAGTATCAGGCACTTCCGAACCATTACATGAAAGCCTTGGGCGTGGAAAAAAATCCTGATCCTCTGCCGGGTTCACTGGATATTTTACAGTGCAAGAACGGCATTGACACCATCGTAGAGAACTACAAAACGGTTCCGGGCTGGGATAACCAGTATATCCAGAATCATGTTGTCCAGCCGTTACAGGGAGCCTTAGCCGTGCAGGATGTGGAACTGGCCTATGAATTGCCGGATGCCTATTTCCATATCCAGACCTGTGACGATGGTTTCGACTATACCTTATATAATAAGAACTTCACAGAACGGGATGGCGGCATCCTTGAAACGGATGGGGATAAGTCTGTACAAGAAGCCATGACGGAACTGCTTACAGAGTTCGGCTGCAATGCAGAAGAGGGCAGGGTCATGGATGCAGCAGAACTGCGGGAACAAGCTGATACGGTCGCTGAACAGCAGGCAGAAGCTTTGAAAGAAAAGCTGGCGGCAGAGAAGCCCACACCAGAAGCAACCATCAGTTTTTATGTAGCAGAGTGTGCAGAGTTCCCGGTGATGGGGGAGTTCCATGACAATCTGACATTGGAGCAGGCATTGGAAGTCTACGATAAGATTCCGGCAGAGCGGATGAACGGAATCAAGAGCATTGGCTTTTCTCTTGAGGATGGAAGCATCTATTCGGGAATGTTTGACCTGATGGTAGGCGGAGAAGTGCAGGCAGATGTCGTCAACCATATCCAGCATTACCGGGAAAGCCCGCTGGTGCAGAAAGCAATTTCGGATATAAAAACACTTTTGGAAAAGCGGCAGGCAAGCAAGGAGTTGGAAGAACGCCCCAACACCCGGCAGTCTGTCCGTGAAGCGTTGAAGAACCGCAAAAAGGCGCAGGAGCAGCAATCCAATCAGGAACAGGCAAAACCGAAGAAGGCAAAGAAGAAAGGAGAAATGGAACTGTGAGCAAGGTGCATTTTGATGAGAACGAACTGATGATTATGGCAATGTTTGAGCAGGACACGGCTGAAAACACGAAAAAGGAACTGGAAGAGGTTCTTCCTTATGTTGCAGATGATATGGCAGTCAGGCTGCTGGTGGAGCAGGTGATTTCTAAAATGGAAAATCTGCCGGATGAGCAGTTCAAGAATCTGGAACTGGATTTATACAGACCGGATGCCCCGGAAGAGGAGAAAGCGTGATGAGTGCTAATCTTTTTATGATTTACCAGATCAATGATTTGGAAAAGAGCCGGGACTATCGTTGCCGCCCGTATGAGTACCAGATTGAAAACAGCTTTATGGTGACAAGCGAGAACTATGTTCTGGGCTATAAAGCATCTCTGATTCAAGGCGTTACACCGGGGCAGATTCGGGAACGCATGGAAAAGCTGAATCCTGATAGGTTCAGAGTCCGAAAATTCGGTGTCAGTGATGTGATTGTAACATCCATTGGCGGCAAAACGCAGTCCTATTATGTGAATCCAAAGGAACTTATCAAGTTCAATGGCTTTTTCACGAAGCTGCCAAATGGTGAATATCTGCTTCTGAATGAGGAAGGTTATCAGGTGGAGGGGCAGAAAGGAACGTGGACGGTAACAGATGAGAAAACCATAGACGAGCAACGCTTTGTGCTGATGGTGAGTGATCAGAAACCGGACTTGCTGCCAAGCATTGTAGTACAGTCGGATGGAAAATTTATGACAACGACTTCCAGTGGTTTTGATAATGCGACCGTCCGAAAAGTCCGGGAGCTGCTCCACCATGAAAAATTTTTGGAGAATGGCACAGCAGAAAGAGCAAGGGAGTCTGGCACAGAGCAGAACTACAACATGATAGACGGCTGTGTGAACAATGTGCCTAAGAAGCCCAGAGTGATCGGCGGCAGGGTATCTGTTCTGGATCGCCTGCATATCAAACAGGCGGAAAGAGCGCGAAAGGACAATGCGCAGGTTCAGCAGCAGGAACGAACAAGAAAAACTTGAAATTGCAAAAGTGTGTCATAAGAGTTAAATTTTTCAAACACGGAATAGCGGAGTTGATTTTTTAGCGCATAGAGGATATAATATAAATGAGAAAGTAGAAGAATACGAAGAAAGAGCCAAACAATACGAATAGGAGGTGTTATGAATGGCTACGTCGAGTATTTTTACAAACATTGTAATCAATGACCCGAAAAAAGCGGAAAAGTTTATTGATGCACTTGAAACATCCAGCCATGATCCTGCATGGAAGCCGACTTCGCCAGTTAAACCGCCGTTGACTGATATAGAGGCAATCCGTAAACTGATGGCAAAGAGGGTTTCAGCAAAGTGAGTCAGTATAACGCAGTAAACATTTTGGATATGGTAGATGCAATCGGAGAGGATGCCGTCAAAAACATCCTTTCCGATTTTTCGTGCCATAAGAATTTTGAAATTGAAAATTATGTAAAAAAGAATGCTTTAGAATTTGCAAAACGGAAAATGTCAATTACCTATTTGGTGGTTGACGAAGAAGGTAACTTGGTGGCATTTTTCGCTTTGACACATAAAGCGGTGCAACTTACAAATGAGGGCTTATCCGGCTCAATGCGGAAGAAGATAGAGCGACACGCAAAATTGGATGAACAATCTAATACATATATGCTGTCAGCATTCTTGATTGCGCAATTCGGAAAGAATGATCGGTATAAAGAAAAAGTCACTGGCAATGAACTGATGGACATGACCATGAATATTCTGGTGGCAGTTCAGAGAGAAATTGGTGGCGGTGTTGTTTATCTGGAGTGTGAAGAAAGACCGCAGCTATTATCATTTTATGAAAATGAGAAAAACAGATTCCGAGTATTTGGTGAACGCTATTCGGACAAAGACCAGATGAAGTACATCCAGTTGCTGAGACTCTTCTGATATATCCGTAACACTATAAGGGGTGGTTCAATTTGAACCACCTCTTTTTTCTTTGCGGAGAAAAATGCCGCAGAACAAGTTATACATTCTTGTCTGCGGCATTTCTATTAAAGTGTGTGTTCGTCTTTGGTTCGTTTCTGTGTAGAAGGCTGATTTAAGATGCTCGCAACATTAGAGCAGACGGTTTGCAATTCACGATGGTAGTCTTTGAAATACTGATAGGTTTCATATTGTGTGTCCTTCTGCTGTACCAGAAGTTCTTTTTCAGAACGCAGGTCTTTCATAGTTGGAAGTTTCCCGTCTGGTGAATTTTGCTTTAGAAATTGCAACGCTTCTTCATATTTGGCAATCTCATCTGCATGGTTCTGCCGGAAATCCTTTTTATTGGTGGATTTCAGAAAATCAGTGTAGACCGATTTTGTAGAAAGATACTGTCCCAGATAATGAATCTGTTCGTTCACTTTTTTCAGTTTGGCTTCAGTGAGTTTGGCATCGCTGCGGGCTTTTGCCATTTTGGACTGAATCGTATCTGTGGTATCTTGCAATTTTTCCTGAGTATCATACCCATGCTCCTGAATGTAGGCAACAGTTTTAGCCATTTGCTGCAAGTTGCTGATTTTTACTTTCTGGGCATAGGCTCGGCTTTGCTGGGCCTTAATGCAGTTCTGCAAATCAACCACAAGACGCAGGTCGGATTTTATGAACAGAATGGTGATAGGATCGTCCGGCACCCATTGTGCCTGATTCTGTTCAGCGGCGAGTGCATTTTCTTCAAAGAGCTGCAAAAGGTATTCTCGGTCATAGTGGCTTCCCAGTTTCCGGGCAGATATGTACTTCTGCCGATCCGATGTAAGATAGCTGAATCGCTCCCGATGGTCTTTGACCTGTATTCCGTATTCTGCTTTGAGCAGCCGCTGAAATTCTTCAAAAGATTTCGCACGTTCCGCAATGTCGTTGATGGCATTGCGGATTTTTTCTTTGTTGGTTTCAAATTTGGTTTTCATGGGTGCGATGCCTTCTGCCATTATCTCCATGTTGGCCATATCAAGATTTAGCTGTCCTCTGCGCTGGGCATGATATTCCTGCTGTGTGATTTTTTCTGCAGCAGGAGAGAGCAGATCGACCTGATATAATCCCTCACGTTGGCAGATGTCCATAAGAGAACTTTGTAAATGACGGAGATACTCTTTTGTCAGATGGTGCTTATATCCTGCCTTGCAGTCGATGGCACGTTCAGTATAAGGCTGAGAGGCTATATCTTCTTTTCGTAGGCTGTTGATAATGATATGGGTATGGATATTACCGGAGTTGTTGCTGCCGTCTGTATGAGTGCAGACAAGTGCCTGATGCCCAGGAAAATTTGCTTTGGCATATTCCATGCCAATAGCTTGTGCTTGCTCCCCGGTCAAACCATGATCGGCAACATCCATGGGATCGTGGCTGATAATGTAATGGTGGCATTTGATTTCATCATATCTTTGATTTTTATGGTATTGCTGGTTGAGCAATTCACACTCAAGATCGAATGCTTCAGGATTGCAGTTCAATCCATCAAAATAAAACTCATCCCGGAGCATGGAATTGCCGTTTTCATCAAGGATGGGAACGAGGTGAAATTCATCATGCTGGTATTTCAAGTAATCAATAACAGCACCATAGTCAGCGTTTTTTACTGCGAAGTGTTTTAGGATTGCCATAGATTCCTCCCAAGTGAACAATTTCTCGACGGAGTTCCCGAACCTCTGTGATGCACTTTTTAATTTCGTCTACGATACTGACGGTAATTTTTCCACCACTGTGCAAATAGCGGGTAATCTGATTCAGATTGTTTCCGATACCAGCAGCGATTGTAACTAGCTGATGGATTTCTGATGTGTCCGCAACGATGTAATGAGTGCTTGCTGGTGCTTCCTTGAGAAAACACTTTCGGATATATGTGCTGGTGGGTAGTCCTGCACTTTCAGCGTAGCCGGATACGATTTCATATTCCATCTCGCTGCAACGGATATGAATATCGTGGGTTCTCTGAATGGGTTGCTTGTTTTTTGGTCTTGCCATAGTGGTATCCTCCTGTTTTTTTGAGAAAAGATTTATCCCGACAAGCCGTAGGCGGTCGGCTGCGACCACTTTAGTGGAAGCCAGATAGCCAAAATCTGTGATTTTGCGCGTGCCGTGGGAATGGGGAACGGAATCCCCATCAAGATTGCCAGAGAACAAAAATCCCGTAAGGGAGTTTTTGGTCTACGCAGGCGAATCTTGCGCTACTTACGGTGGAAGCCGTAGCCTTACGCATTTTTCGGGTTCTTCTATCTTTAGAATCGGGCGGAGCGTGTTTCGCAAGGTGTTTTTGAAAAAAATCAAAAAAATTTTTGAAATACCTTGCGAAATGACCTTTCTCCAATTCTATAAGTGAAAGAGGCTGACACACCACCCAAAAAACAGAAAGGAATGAGTGAATGACCGAAACAACTGCACGAACCTATCACACCATGGAAAGCCTGCGCCAGATGGCGCAGACCGATCTCCGTAATGTGAACCGCAAGGAACTGGTAGACATCAACGAAGTGGAAATTAGAAAAGACTTGTCGCAGCGGGAGCGGATGGTCGATTTCATTTCGCAGATCAAGAACCCTTATTGCTATCTCGACAAGGGCATGGTAGTGAAGATCAGCTTTGCAGGAGAGAACCGATTAGAGGACACACTGAAAAAATGCGCACGGACGCATCGGAGATAAAAAAGAAGAAAGCAGAAGAAAATTTACACTTTAACACATTAAAGCGTTGACATAGACCGCGAAATATGAGATAATGGCTTTGGGTCAAAACAGAATATGCTAACTAAAGCCGATAATTTTCTTGGTTTATTGTCAGAACGACAAATAGATTAAGGAGGTTATCGGCTTTTTATGTTTTTTCAGGAAAATGGACAATATCGCTGTGCTGCGTATCTTCGATTGTCACGTTCGGACGGCGATCAGCAGGAAAGCAACAGCATCAAAAATCAAAGAGCCTTACTGAACGATTATCTGGGAAAGCACCCGGAACTGCATAAGGTCGATGAGTATGTAGACGATGGATACAGCGGTACGAATTTTGAACGCCCGGATTTCAAACGGATGATGCAGGACATTGAGAATCGGAAAATCAACTGTATCATCGTCAAGGACTTATCACGATTCGGCAGAAACTACATTGAAACAGGACGTTATCTGGAAAGAATCTTTCCATTTATGGGAGTCCGCTTCATCGCCATCAATGATCATTATGATAGTGCAGAAGAAAATGATGATAAGGGACGTATCCTGATTCCGTTCAACAATCTTATCAACGACACCTATTGCCGGGACATTTCCATGCGTGTCCGAAGCCACTTGGATGTAAAACGGAAGGAAGGACAATTCATCGGCAGTTTTGCAGGATACGGGTATCAGAAAGACCCGAAAGACAAAAACCATCTGATTATAGATGAATACGCGGCGGGCATCGTGCAGGAAATATTCAAGCTGAAGCTCAACGGGATGAGCGCACAGCACATTGCAAATCATCTGAATGAATTGGGAGTTCTGCCACCAAATGAGTATAAGCGGGCCAGCGGATTCAATTATACTTGCGGGTTTCGAGCGGGACTAAACCAAAAATGGACAGTGGTATCGGTCAATCGGATTCTGAAGAATGAATCCTATACTGGAACCTTGATTCAAGGCAAACGTCGGAAAATCAACTACAAAATAAAAAAGAGTCAGGATGTTGGGACTGAAAACTGGATTCGTGTCGAGGGAACACATGACGCGATTATCAGTAGAGGTGAGTTCCAACAGGTGCAGCAGTTGATGGAGTTGGATACGCGCACTTCGCCCAGTCAGAAAACAGTTTATCCTTTATCGGGTTTTCTGCGCTGTGCCGACTGTGGGCAGAACATGATTCGACGCACGGTGACGAAGAAAGGAAAGAAATATCAATACTATCACTGTTCTACCTATAAGAATGGCGGAGATTGCACTCCGCACATGATAAACGGTGAGAAGCTGGAAGGAAGTGTTTTGGCGGCAATCCGGCATCAGGTTGCACTTCTTGTTGAAGCAGAGCAGGTGTTATCTCATGCAGACCTGGCAAGCGGTGAACAGATTGGCGTGAAAATTTTGGATGGACAAATCAATGCGCTGGAAGCGGAATTGGAACGATACCGTAATTTGAAAGTTCGGCTGTATCAGGATTTCTGCGATGATGTTGTCAGCAAGGAAGAGTACAGTGAGATGAATGCCCGGTTTGCGCAGAAGATAAAAGAGGCGCAAGACAAAATTCAGGCGATTCAGGATAAAAAGCAGGAGGCAGTCAAGCATGATACGATGCTTCCCGGCTGGTTGGAAGAACTGAAACAGTACCAGCACATTAAAACGCTGGAACGGCGGGTGGTAGTAGAACTGATCGACCATATCGACATTCATAGTAAGGAAGAAATTGAAATTCACTTCTGCTTTGAGGACGAACTACACAGCATTACAGAAAAATTCATGGAATATCAGGCACATAACGGGAAAGAGGTGGCAGAAGAATGAGATGGGTAAGCTACACAAGGTCAATCTCCAGCAGAATCGGAGAAGAAAATCCTGCCAATACGATTGCAGAACAGAATGCAAATATTGAACAATACTTGAAAAATAAAGGGTACAGAATATCGGAAAAGTACAGTGACCGCAAGAGATCGGCAGAAGCAGCCGATGGTTTTGATCGAATGGTGCAGGACGGCATGACACAAAAATTCGATGCGGTTGCCGTTGATTCCATCTTCCGTTTTGGCAAGACATTGCCATTTGCCATTGAGGTATTACAGAAAACTTTTTATCCGGTTGGTATTCAGTTTGCTGTTGTTGAGGATGATTTTTGCAGTACAGACCGAACAGCAGACGAAGTGGAACAGTATTTTAAGGAAAAAGTCATTGAGAAAATCCGATTTGAATTTATGGCGAGCCGACAAGATAGCTTTGAGAAAGGAGTGCTGACACATCGGCAGGCAAAGTATGGCTATGACATATCAGAAGATCGTAGGAGCTTTGTGCTTGATTCGGAAAGCGCATACATTGTGAAACTGATTTTTCAGATGTATCTGGAAGGAATGACGCTTCAAGAAATCGGAGCGGCATTGGACGCACAAAATGTCCCATCGCCGCAAATTCAGATGACTCGAAATAAAAAGGTGACGAGGAAAACAAAATGGCCTGTCACGACAATTCGCTCTATTCTGGTGAATCCACTCTATATTGGAAAGCTCACATTGAAGCTGTCCGGTGCTGAGAAGAAGATGGAAGTTCCACCAATCGTATCAGAGGAAGATTTTCAAAAGGTGCAGGAAAGAATCAATGATTCGGTTAAACTTCCTGCTCCTAAACGGAGATCAACGCCCAATATCCTTATCAAGAAAATATATGACCGGGCAAGTGGAGAACGCTTGTTGTGCAGAACGACTGAGGACGAAACAAGGCAGATATATTCTTTTGACAGAAAATGTAAGTGCTTTAGTGGAAAAGCACCCTATATTGAAAGCACTGAAGTTTTTGATGTGATTCGATTTTCATTAAAAACAGCGCAGGAGCAGGCAAGATATATTGGCAGATTACTGGAATCGGACAAAGATGAAGTTAAGCGATGCCAGAATATTGCACTTAACCCTTATCGGGAACAGGCAAGAACACTTATGGATACTCTGTTTACGACAATACTTCGTACAATTCTCTCAAAGATTTTTGAAGCATTGACTGGAAGCGTTGGAAATCTTGTGGCACTTGAATCCAACGATAGGGTGTACAAGACTTTCAGAAAAATATGGTTCGTTAATTTTTGGCTGGTATCTTTTTCTTGTGCGGCACTCTTTGCTCTTGTGAATCCGTTTATAACTCTTTGGGTTGGAGAATCGTATCTGCTGGAAGAGAAGGTTGTGTTCATTGTTTGCCTGAACTTGTACATGCGACTCATCAGAAATACATTTTTGACATTCAATGATACATATGGCATGTTTAAGCAGCTGAAGCCGAAGTGTATTGCGGAAGCTATTATTAATTTAACTGTATCGCTACTTTTCGTTGGACCGATGAAGATGGGAATATATGGAGTCCTGCTTGGCACATTTGTAAGTAATATTACAACAAATTTCTGGTACGAGCCGTATTTGCTTTTTAAAAAGTTTGGGGTCAGCCTGAAAAAGTATTTCCTGTTGTTCGGAGAATACATTCTATTGACAGCGATAAGTGCGGGCACGATGTTCTGGATTTGTAACTATGTGATTGCTTTGAGTGGTTGGATTGGCTTTTTCCTTAAAGTTGCGGTTACATGCATCTGCATTAACTTGTTCTATATTGTAGTTTTTGCAAGAACTGATGAGTTTAAATACTTTTTAGGAATTGTCAAAGCGAAAATTAAAAGGTAAAGACAAATGGAAAACGGTAACAGAACGCAATCAGTTGATATTGCAAAAGGAATTTTAATTATATTAGTGGTTGTTGCGCATGCACAAGCGGACATAGTTCACGATATTATCTTTATATTCCACATGCCACTTTTCTTCGTGATTTCTGGCTTTCTCATAAGACAAGAGAAATTATTAAAGACTGGGTATGTGAGGGGAAAGATTAAGCATCTGATAATTCCGTACATGATATATTTAATGCTTGATATGCTGCTTGTACGAAAGACACTCTCTGTACATGACTGGATGTATGCTCTTTGGGGCGGTCGAGCAGTAACGGGGGTTTACTGGTACATAACCTGTTTCCTCTTTACGCTGTTTTTGCTTTCTACTTTATTAAAGAAATTTTCCGATAGAACCATAAAGAGCATTGCTCTAATCGGGGGGGGGATATCGGTAATCGAATCACATCTTATTGACAAGATTCATTTGCTACAATCACCGGGTGTTCCGTGGAACTTAGACGTATCCCTAATGGCACTTATCTATTTAAGCATCGGATTTTTTTATAAAGATAAGATCAAACAGCTATCAGAATTTGAATCGAGAAAATATGATTTGGCAGCAGGAGCTGTTGCCGTTGCTTTGGTTATATTCTGCTGGTTTATTTACACAGACGGTAATAGGCTTTACTATTTCGATATGAAGCCTGTGTATTACAAAGAACTTATATCGGCAGCATTGATTCCATGTGCATTTGGAATGGTATTTGCAAGGATAATTTATTGGATGGAAAAAATCAACTGGCTTGATGGCCTGAATCGTTTCTTTGCACTTTGCGGGCAAGCAACTATTCCGATCATGTTTATGCATATCCCATTGAATCATTGGAAAGACGCTTTTGAATATGGCAGAGTTATGTATGTGGTAATTGGTATTGGCATTCCTATAGTATTTACATTGATTTTCAATAAGTATAAAGCCATGAGAAAACTGTTCGGATTGCCCAAATTGTGATATACTGGGAGCGGAAGCTCCCTACGCTGCTCGTAATAATCACACACCTCTCCGTGGTGAGCAGCAGGCAACGATTTAAGAATGTATGGTTCGATGATCGGCGAAGATGTGCGAAAAAGAAAATTGAAAATGTAAGGCGGTGTGATGTATGACACGAAAAGAATTCTTACAACATTATTGGCGTTATTATCTTGTGTTAGAAGAAAAGTTTAAAAACACATTGAATTACATTGAGTTGGATTGGCAAAACGCAGGAACCTTTTCTAATGAGTATGCTCTGTTGTTGCAATCAATTGGAGCAGAATTAGATAATTTCTTTAAGGTGTATTGTGGGTTTGCAGCTGAAGATCGAAAAAACATGAATGATTATTGCACCTTTGTGTTAAATGATTATTCTGATATTGTGAATCAGAAAATTCTGATTCCAGAGCGTGATATGGAATTTCTGCCATATCAGGGCTGGAGTGCGGCAAATCCAGCACAGTCACTTACATTTTGGGATGGATTTTGTAAGATTAAACATAGTCGTTATGCAAATATACAGATGGCTAATCAAAAGAATGTTCTTTATGCATTAGGCGCTTTATATTTGCTTGAGATGAAATACTTAAGCAAGATTGCAAACTCTAATGAGCCAGATGTTCCGAACAAAAAATCGGAATTGTTTGAGCTTGACAACTGGACATATCACTTTACTCCAATGGGGGAAATGTTTGCTTGCATAGATGGTGAAATATGCCAAATAATCGATGATGAAAACTAACATTGCCCTCACCTAAACACAGTGCTATACCAAAATCACAATACATAACAGAAAGGTTGATACCCTATGCCCAGAACAAAAGGCAGCAAAAACCGTCCAAAAACCAATAACGACTACGCATCCCAAATAGCTGAAAAACAAGAACAAATCACAACCTTAACCACCGAGATCGTATCCATCCAGAAAACAATTGAAGAGCAGAAGAACGCTCTGAAAGAGAAGAAGACTACTCTTAAGAAGGCCGAAAAAGAAGTGGCATCCCTGGAAGCGAAGAAGGCAAAGGCAGATGCTAAGGCCGCTGAAGAAGCTAAGAAGGCTGAAGCCGAGAGTGTACTGAAGAAGCTGCTGGCAAGTGGCATGAGTGCAGATGAGATTCTGGAAAAGCTGAAATAACAAGAACCCAAGAAAAATAAATGCCGTGTGGACAAACTGAACTCCAGGAGTTCACACGGTATTGTTTGAAGATTGCCGTATAGTTTATAACGAAAATAAAAGAAAACATAATTATAAGAAATGGAGCGTGAAAGAAATGAACTTATCAAAAATACATCATATTGCAATTATCGTATCTGACTACGAAGCCGCAAAGGATTTCTATGTGAACAAGCTGGGCTTCTCTGTTATCAGAGAAAACTACCGTCCAGAGCGTAAAGATTGGAAGCTAGATCTGCGTGTTAACGAACACACAGAGCTGGAGATTTTTGCAGAAGAAAACCCGCCGAAGCGTGTGAACCGCCCGGAGGCCTGTGGGCTGCGTCACCTTGCATTTTGTGTGGAGAGCGTGGAGCAGACAGTGAATGAGTTGACAGAGGTAGGAATTGAATGTGAGCCAATTCGTGTGGATGATTACACCGGCAAGAAGATGACTTTCTTCCATGACCCGGACGGATTGCCGTTGGAGCTGCACGAGTAAAATGAAGAAAACAAGAAAACCAGGCGGTGGCCGGAAGAAGTTGAAGCCAGAGTACGATGCCGGGAAAAATCTGAAAGAGCAGATGGAAAGTGCTGTGGCACTTTATGATTCTGAGATGTCCTTGCAGGCCATCGGCGATGAGCTGGGATTAAATCCCATCAAGGTACGGAAGCTGCTTATCACGGCAGGTGTGTATGAATCGGAGGTGGCGGAAAAAGTAAAAAACACTTTTGAAGAATACCGAGAAACACAGGACTACAAAACCGCCATCCTCTCAACCGCAAATACTCTTCAACTCTCCAAAGCTTCCGTCACCTCGTACCTGCCATATCGGAAAGGTGTGTACTTCCCAAGCACAGCAGAAAAAGAGAAGATCAGTGTCGGAGCAGAGCGGCAGCGGAGATACAGAGCGATGAAGCGGTGGAGAACTCATCCGACAGAAGAGAACTTCTGGGGAGTGGTTCTGGCTTATGCTGGTGTGAAATTCAAAACTTATTCTGGATTACCATTCTCTTACGAAATTAAAAAAGGCAGGAACGGCGAGTACACAAAAGAGCTGTGGATCGACAGACGGGAGAAGAGCAAGAGTTTGGCATGGAGTTCTATAGTTTTGGCACTGGGAAATATAAAAGAAGAAGTAGTAGACCGCCCGAAAGCTCTGGGTGATATCCGGGGAGTGACTTACATCTACGGAATATTCTATCGGTTCGGGCTGATTGATGTGCCAGACGAGGTAAAGGAGAAGATGGGACATCCCAAAAACCGCAAAAAATAGGTTGCTATGTACAGAGGTGTGCGGTAATATGTGCCGTAATTGAGGATATGAATCTTAGTTGGGAAGGATGGTAGCATTATAGAAAAATTGAAAGAAATGCTGGAGGAGTACATGAAGAAAACGAAGCCGGAATATTATTCGCCGGTGGAGAATCTGCTGGATCTGATCTACGAGCATTACACGGAGAATAATCCAGTAGAGAAAAACACAGTTGCCGGGAAAGCAGCAAAGGCCAAGGAAAAGGAACTGGAAGAGTGGCTGCGTGGGCTAGATGGTATGGATAGGTTGGTAGATGACTACGTCGGAGATAAGATTCCGCTTTGGGAGAAGATCATGGACCGGCAGGGAACGGTGTGCTGTGCATGGGAGAAGACCGCTTTTGAGGAAGGACTGAAAGTCGGGATACGACTTATGATGGAAGTGTATAGTTTGTAACGAAAATAAAATGAACTCCTGAAGTTCAAAAAAGCCCTCGCTTGTTGCGGCGAGGGCGTGTGTTCTTATTTTTCAGGCTTTTCAGCTTTTTTCTTCTTCGGTGCAATTTTGTGGCCGGAGTAGATTGCCATGCCCATGCAGATCAGAGAGCCACAAGCGAAATACTTGTGAGCTTGCATCAGCTTCTTGCAGCCTGTGTAGAAGCACCCTGCCATGCAGGCAAGTGCGCCGAGTGACCAATATTTATGTGCTTTCATTTTGTGTGTCCTCCTTATCTTCTTTCCGTATTCTGAGCAGTTCCTCTATTTCCATTTTACTCGCTAAACGTACCGCTGACTTCTCTTTATAAGTTTGTGCTCCGCAGTCAGGGCATCGATCTGGCAGTTTCTCAGCAGAGAAGCAGTAGCGGCAGGCATCGCAAAAATAGTAATTCAAGTCATATTCACCTCAATCTCTATTATATCCTCAAAAGCAATAATAGTCGGCAGTTCTTTGCCGGTATCATTTATAAATCCTGTGTAAATTCGCAGTTCTTTGTTTATCGTATCCACAGCATCCAGCACTCCGACTACATCCTCATAATAGCCGTCCGTGAAATATCTAATTGTGACCTTTTGTCCCTTCCGAAGTTGGCTGATCTTTTGGCTTAGAGCTTCCTTACCTTCTTCAGACAGTTCGATTCTATTTCCTTTAAGGTGATCCCTGCCCTCAGATGCAATCTCATCCTCATAGCCTCGTAAGGCAGCAAAAGGAGAGAAGATTTTAGCCCGATTTGATATCGGCATCCGGGGATGATCGTGCGGTGGCTCCGGACGGGAAGCGTGGAGTATCTTGCCATACTTATTTTGGACGGCTCTGCCTTCCGGCGTGTTCTTGTAGTCCATGTTCTCCCTCCTTATTTAGCCTTGTGGCCGCCTATCTGCTGATTTCTCTCCCTCATCGTAGCGCCGTCCAGATAGTTGGTTCCTTTCAGAACGGCATTCTTGCCGAACTTCTTCTTGAGTCCCAGCATCGCATTCTGCAGCTTTTTCTCTTTTTCCAGCTTGGTGGTGTCCGTGAATAGGTCGACTTGGAAGAATCCCTCATTTTTGACCACACGGTTGGCAGCGATTGTGATCCGTCTTACCGTCAGGGTTTTATCCGCTATTCTCTCAAACAGCTCCGTTGTGGCGGAGATCAGGATACTGCCGAGGTTGGTCGGGGTATCCAGCTTCGTACTGCCGTGAGCACCCTTCGGAACGGTGCGGCCGTAGTGATCGATGTGTACCGGACCTTTGTACTTTCCGCTGTCACAGTTTTCCCGGTCATAGCCCACATCCAACGTCAGGCTATCCGTAACCAGTCCTTTATCTGTTAATTGCAATACTAAGCTGTCAGCCATCTCCATGACGATGATTCTGGCTTTGTCGTATGGGTAAGGGCAGGAAAGTACCTGCCCTTCGGAGATACTGTTGGTGCTGGGTTTGTAGGCTTTGATCTCTTTCATGCCGCAGGGTTCCAGGCCCCAGGCATGGTCGATCAGCAGTTCAGCATCAACGCCGAATTCCCTATATAAGATATCCTGATTGACGGTGCTGAAATAGGCCAGTTCGCCCATCGTATGGATGCCGTGCTTTTCTAGCCGCTTGACGGTGCCGGGGCCGGTCATCCAGAAGTCTGTGAGCGGCTTGTGATCCCAGAGGAGATAACGGAAACTCTCTTCATCCAGTTCGGCGATGCGGACCCCATCCTTGTCCGGCGCAGCGTGCTTGGCGGTGATGTCCATTGCCAGCTTTGCCAAATATAGATTGGTACCAATCCCGGCGGTGGCTGTGATGCCAGTCGTATACAGCACTTCCCGGATCATTGTCATGGCAAGGTCGTGTGCTGTCATATTGTAGTGGGATAAGTACGAGGTGGCATCGATGAACACCTCGTCGATACTGTAAACCACGATGTCCTCCGGGGCAATATACTTGAGATAGATGCCATAGATCTGCCGCGACACCTTTTCATAATATGCCATCCGGGGCGGTGCAACAAGGTAAGAGAGTTCGAGCGACGGGTCGGCGGCAAGGGATAAGGAATCATAGGAGGCAGAGGAGAAGGATGGCTTACCGTCCCTATACACAGCTTTTTTAAATCGTACTGCTTCCCTTAACCGATTCACATTGACCTCTTTGACCTTCTGCATGACCTCAAATAGTCTTGCGCGCCCCGGAATCCCATAGGCTTTCAGGGAAGGAGACACAGCGAGACAGATGGTTTTCTCAGTGCGGGAGGAATCCGCCACGACCAGATTTGTGGTAAGCGGGTCGAGGTGTCGAGCGGCGCATTCCGCACTCGCGTAATAGCTTTTAAGATCTATTGCAAGAAATGTGCGTTGCATCGTGTGTTTTCCTCCTTTCTGACAGCGTTCTTGTTATATTGTTGCGGATCGTACTGGTCCATTTCTTCGTAGCTTCAAATGTGGCAAGATACAGTGCCTTTAATAGAGCTGTATCGCTTGGAAATACGCTTCTCTGGCGATTCAGTTTCCGGTAGGTAGAATTCAGGGATTCAATAGCATTTGTAGTATAAATCACCGTTCTGACCGTCGTTGAAAATTTAAAGATCGGCGAGATTGCGTCCCAGTTATCCTTCCAGCGCTTCATGGAATTCGGATATTTCGGTGTCCATTTTTCTGTTACACGCTCTAAGGCTGCCAGAGCCTTCTTTTCATCTGTGGCCTGATAAATGGTTTTCAGATCCGTAGCGAAGGCTTTTCTGTCTTTATCCGGGACATATTTCAACGTGTTTCTTACCTGGTGTACAATACAGCGCTGGTATTCCGTCTTTGGAAAAGCTGCTGCGATCGCTTCTTTGATTCCGGTTAAACCATCGGCACAGATGATTAATACATCTTTGACACCACGATTTTTCAGTTCATTCATAATGGAAAGCCAGTATTTTGCGCTTTCGTTATCGCCAACACTGATGGTTAAAACTTCTTTTTTTCCTTCCGTGTTGATTCCCAGAATCACGTAAGCAGCAAGCTTTCGGATCACGCCATTATCCCTTACAGAATAATGGATTGCATCAATGTAGAGAATGGGATAGACCTCGTCCAGTGGCCGGTTCTGCCAGTCTTCGATCTGTGGCAGGATCTTATCAGTCACATCAGAAATAAAGCTTTCAGAAGTTTCAAAGCCATAAATATCTTCGATGGTTTCGGAAATCTGCCGGGTAGTCATTCCTTTGGCATACATGGAAATGATCTTCTGATCAATATCGGAAA
>NZ_QUGU01000024.1:0-48914 GCF_003479185.1 Blautia sp. AF17-9LB | reverse complement strand
TTTTAAGTTTGTGGGATAAGTTTGTGCAAAATTCGATATTTGCTCATTTATAGCTTTTTGGTCTTTTTATCATAATTAATTCCAACCAGTAGAATATCTCCAATATACGGTTCCAATGATGCAATGTACTTTTTCTCTTTGATCTGATCCGTCTCCACCCACAGATGGGCTATGAGCTCCTCAGCAAATGGGATTCCACAAGACCATACGCCGAGGCGGCGCTCTACCACCATCTCTGGTACGACGAAAAAGGCGGCTATCCGCGCGAGTATACCCATAAAGGCAACGACAACGCCATTCTCTACCAGATCCTCACCTGCGCCGATTGTCTCGGTGCGGCAACCGATTCCGTCGGGCGGCTGATCACCGTGGAACGCGAACAGTTATACCGCGAAGTCTTCGGTAAAAACGTGGAGCTGGTTCTATAACTTTGGTTTCTGTTTATGGCGTTAATTCGTATATCCGTATATTGTAGTTCTTTTCAAGGTTCTGTCCGTCTCGCGTGGACACATTGTAGAATGCACAAATTTCATTCAGCTCACATGTTCATTTAGTTAATTTATTAATGAACATATTTTTTCAATTTTATGTTTTATGTTAATTTGTGTCCCTTTATCGTTCATCATTTTGTGAACATTAAGTTGACATCATTAAAAGAAAATAGTTTACATTTTGGGAAAAATATACTAAAATAACAGAAACGGTCAAATCTCCGCCGAAAAAAACGGCGGAGATTTTTCTGGAAAGAAGGGCGAAAAACGTGTTGGAAAGACGATCGAAAAATTTCGAAGGAAATGCGTAGAAAATCCGCCCGAAAAGGTGAAAAACCAAGCATAAATCACAGGGAGGAACTCATACTATGAAAGAAATCATCCAGGGCTTCTACCAGAAGAAACATTTCTGGACCCGCCTGATTCTGGTCATCGCTGCCGTCATCCTGATGGGCTTTGCGCTCTCATGGCTGCTTCTCGTCGATCTCGGCACCGATCCGTGTACCTTGTTAAACCAGACCATCTCCACCCGCCTCGGCATCAGCATCGGAAACTGGCAGGCGCTCTTCAATACCGTCCTGCTCATCTTCGTTATCATTTTCGGCGGCAGAAACTTAGGCTTCGGAACCCTCGCAAACATGTTTCTCGTGGGATATTCCATCGACTTTTTCTCCTGGATCTGGGCGAAAGTCCTTCCGGCAGACCTCTTCACCTCGATGGGTGTGCGAATCGCCGTGCTGATCCCGGCGCTGGTCCTGTTTATCCTTGCCGCATCCTTCTATATGGATGTTGATATGGGAACTGCACCGTACGACGCAGTATCCTTCATTATCTCCACCCACCTGCCGAACGTTTCGTTCCGTGTGATCCGCATCGTCTACGACTTCGTTGTCACCGCGATCGCCGTTCTGCTCGGCGGAAAACTCGGCATTGTCACCGTGCTGATGGTTATTACCCTCGGTCCGGTCATTGAATGGCTGGGAAATATCATGAAACAGCATCTGAATATTTTTGATGACTGAAATCATTGCTTTTCCGCGCTTTCTATACTACAATAGAACTACCAGATGATCTTTTTTCTAAAAGAAAAGCCTGCCTCCGGGACTCACATCTCTGTGGCAGGCTTTTCTTCCCTAAAAATAGCCGAAAAAAGACTCAAAAAGCAGAAAATCATTTATATTAAGGAGGTTTTTCCTATGAGCAACACCCCAAACCCTGTTTACGAAAAACTGATGAAATGCTACGAGAGCTTCCGCTCCCAGATCGATTTCCAGCCGGAAGTCGCACTGATTCTCGGTTCCGGCCTCGGTGATTTTGCGAATGATATCCGCGTTACCGCAACCCTCGATTACCACGATATCGAAGGCTTCCCGGTTTCCACTGTTCCGGGCCACGCGGGCCGTTTTATCTTCGGCTACGTCGGCGATGTGCCGGTTGTCTGCATGCAGGGCCGCGTTCATTATTATGAAGGCTATCCGATGACCGACGTCGTTCTCCCGACCCGCCTCATGAAGCTGATGGGCGCAAAAGCACTGTTCTTAACCAACGCCGCCGGCGGCATCAAACAGGGCACAAAGCCAGGCTCTCTGATGCTGTTAAACGGCCAGATCGCCTGCTTCGTTCCATCTCCGCTTATCGGACCGAACATCGACGAGCTCGGCACCCGTTTCCCGGATATGAGCCAGATCTACGACCTTGAATTCCAGAAAATCGCACGGAAAGCCGCAGCCAGCCTTGATATCGACCTGATGGAAGGCGTTTATCTGCAGCTCACCGGCCCGCAGTACGAGTCCCCGCAGGAAATCGCCATGTGCCGCACCCTCGGCGCAGACGCGGTCGGCATGAGCACCGCCTGCGAAGCCATCGCTGCACGCCATATGGGCATGCGCGTCATCGGTATTTCCTGCATTACCAATCTTGCCGCCGGCATCTCCCCGCAGCCTCTGTGCCATGCGGAAGTTCAGGAGGCAGCTGACATGGTTGCACCGCAGTTCAAAAAACTCGTTGCCGCAACGATTCAGGGCATCGCAAAGACACTGTAAACAGCACGTAAAATAAAGGAGAGATCTTTTTTGAATACACGTTTTTACAACGCCAAAATTCTCGTACTCGACGCTGAAAACCATTTTTCCATCGCCGAAGACGAACTTCATGTCACCGGCGACACCATCACCTATATCGGACCTGGTAGAAAAGCAGATCCAGATGCCGCAGAGACCACTGTCTTCGACCGCGAAATTGACGCCCGCGGCAATCTCCTGATCCCGGGCTTTAAAAACGCACACACGCACACCCCGATGACCTTCCTCCGCTCCTACGCGGACGATCTCCCGCTCCACGAATGGCTCGAGCGCCAGGTCTTCCCGAACGAGGCAAAGCTCGCCGGGGACGACGTTTACTGGCTCAATATCCTCGGCATCATGGAATATCTGACGAGCGGCATCACCTCCAATTTCGACATGTACATCCAGCAGAAAAACAGCATCGCTGCCACGGTCGACACCGGATTCCGCACCGTTCTTACCAGCGGTCTCAACAACTTCGTCGACAGCCCGGAAATTCTCGAAGAGATGTATAACTATGTCAACGAACTCTCCGACCGCACCTCGTATCTGCTCGGTTTCCACGCCGAATATACGACCGGCGGCCCGCTTCTTGAAGCCGTTGCCAAACTCGCCGAAAAATACCATTCCCCTGTCTGGACACACAACGCCGAAACAAAAAGCGAAGTCGAGGGCTGTAAAGAGCGCTGGGGACTCACCCCGACACAGCTGATGGAACGCTTAGGCATGTTCCAGTACGGAGGCGGCGGCTACCACTGCATCTGGATGGAGGACCGCGATTTTGAGATCTTCCGTGACCGGAAACTGACGGCCGTTACCAATCCCTCCTCAAACCTGAAGCTCGCCTCCGGCATCTGCCCGCTGAAGCGTTTTTACGATAACGGCATCAACCTCGCCATCGGCACCGACGGACCGGCCAGCAACAACTGCCTCGACATGTTCCGCGAAATGTTCCTGACCACCGGTCTTTCCAAAGTCCGTGAGATGGACGCCGCAGGAATCCCGGCTGATGCGATACTCTACATGGCAACCGCAGGCGGCGCACACGCGATGCAGCTTACTGACTGCGACCGTCTCGCTGCCGGCAAAAAGGCCGATCTCGTCATGATTGACCTCCATCAGCCGAACATGCAGCCGGAGAATAATCTGATCAAAAACCTCGTTTACAGCGGCAGCAAACAGAACGTAAAGCTTACCATGGTAAACGGTCAAATCCTCTACGAAAACGGCGAATTCCATATCGGCTTTGACCCGGAAGAAATTTATGCAAGATCCAACGCCATTATCCGAAGAATTTCCGGCTCGCATGCAGATAATTAGTGGATTTCACGCAGTTTTTCCTTTGCTTGACATACTTTTTTCTTTTATATTATAATGTAGCCATACACGCAAAAACGCTGTACCTCTTGAAAGGAGAATACTATTATGAAAAAGAAGGTAGTTAGCTTACTGCTTGCAGCCGCCATGACAACTGCTGCACTCGCAGGATGCGGTTCCTCCAACGGCTCCTCTTCCTCCGACGCATCCACAGGCGCCGATTCCACCAGCGCAACTTCCGCTTCTGCTTCCACAGATGGAGAAAAAAAAGACGCCGCAGGTGAGAAAATTGCCATGATCACAGACTCCGGAGATATCACCGACGAATCCTTCAACCAGATCACCTGGGAAACGGTATGCGCCTACGGCGATGCAAACGGCGTAGAGTACGAGTACTACAAACCGGCAGAGGATACCGATGAAGAGCGTATCAACTCCATCGATCTTGCTGTTTCCGAGGGTGCTACCGTTGTTGTAATGCCAGGTTACCTGTTCGGACCTGCCATCGCTGAAGAGCAGGACACCTATCCGGATGTAACCTTCATCGCAGTCGATGTTACCGAAGGTGATATTGTAAAAAACGGCAAAGCTGTTGATCTCGGAAAGAACGTGTACATCTGCTCCTTCGAAGAAGAGCAGGCCGGCTACCTGGCTGGATACGCTGCAGTAAAAGACGGCTACACAAGTCTTGGTTTCCTCGGCGGTATCGCTGTTCCGGCCGTTATCCGTTTCGGTTACGGTTATGTACAGGGTATCAACGCTGCTGCTGAAGAAGACGGCGTAGATGTAAACGTAAAATATTACTATGGCGGCCAGTTCTACGGCGATGACTCCATCACCGCCCGTATGGAGGGCTGGTATGCAGACGGAACACAGGTTGTATTCGCCTGCGGCGGCGGTATCTGGACATCTGCTCTGGATGCAGCTGAGACACACGACGGAAAAGTTATTGGTGTAGACGTTGACCAGCGTTCCAAAATCGGCGAGCGCTGCCTGACTTCCGCTATGAAAGGTCTTCCAAGCGCCATCAACAACGCTCTGGATTCCTACTTCAGCGGAAACTTCTCTGAACTTGGCGGAACTGCTCAGCAGCTTGGACTGAAAGACGGAGATTACATCGGCCTTCCTACCGATTCCGAATCCTGGGGATTCACAACCTTCACACAGGATCAGTATGAAACTGTACTGGCTGGTATCCGCGATGGTTCCATCGAAATCTCCAGCGATACAGAAAATCAGCCGGAAGTAGGTTCTCACGTAACCGTTGATTACATCAGCTAATGTGCATACTGTTTCTGTAACAATATGCCTTTTGGGGAAGAGAATATTATTTCTCTTCCCCTTTTTTTCTGCCACGCAAAATGCTATACTAGACATAATGAAAGCCCGCAGTTCTGCCTTATTTTCCATAGCTTCGGCAGTCCTGCAAAACCACGCTTGAAAGGGAATATGTATATGGAAAATGAGTACATTATTGAGATGTTGAACATCACCAAAGAATTCCCGGGTATCAAGGCGAACGACAACATTACATTACAGCTCAAAAAAGGAGAAATCCATGCTCTGCTTGGAGAAAACGGTGCAGGAAAATCGACCCTGATGAGTATTCTTTTTGGTCTGTATCAGCCTACCTCCGGAATCATCAAGAAGAATGGGCAGGAAGTCCATATCAACACGCCGAACGACGCCAATGATCTCAACATCGGTATGGTTCACCAGCACTTTAAGCTGGTCGAATGTTTCTCGGTTCTCGACAACATCATCCTCGGCGTAGAGCCGACCAAAGGCCTTTTCCTCGAGAAAAAGAATGCCCGTGCAAAAGTCATGGAACTGAGCGAGAAATACGGTCTGATGGTCGATCCGGACGCTCTGATCTCGGATATCACCGTCGGTATGCAGCAGCGTACCGAAATTCTGAAAATGCTCTACCGTGACAACGAAGTCCTGATCTTCGACGAGCCGACCGCGGTTCTGACGCCGCAGGAAATCGATGAGCTGATGAAGATCATGAAGAACCTCGCAAAAGAAGGAAAATCCATCCTCTTCATCACCCATAAACTCAACGAGATCATGGAAGTTGCCGACCGCTGTACGATTCTCCGCAAAGGAAAATACATCGGAACCGTCAACATCAGCGAAACTTCCAAAGAAGAGCTCTCCCGCATGATGGTCGGAAGAAACGTCAGCTTCTCCGTCAACAAAAAGCCATCAAAACCGGGCGACACCGTTCTGAAAGTAGAGCACATGACCGTACCGAGCAAGGTGCACGGAAACAACGCCGTCAAAGATGTTTCCTTTAATGTAAGAAAAGGCGAGATTGTCTGCATCGCAGGTATCGATGGAAACGGCCAGTCCGAGTTCGTTCAGGGCCTCACGGGACTGGAAAAAGTATCCGGCGGTAAAATTCTGTTCAACGGACAGGACATCACGAAAGCTTCCATCCGCGACCGCTCCAAGATGGGCATGAGCCACATCCCGGAGGACCGCCATAAACACGGCCTCGTGCTGGATTACTCCATCGAGCAGAACATGGTGCTGCAGCGTTACTGGCAGCCGGAATTTGAATCCTTCGGCTTTATCAAATCAAAAGCCGTGCGCGAATATGCCGAGCGCCTGATCGAGCAGTACGATGTCCGCAGCGGCCAGGGTCCTGTGACCATCACCCGCAGCATGTCCGGCGGAAACCAGCAGAAAGCGATCATCGCGCGTGAGATCGACAAAGATCCTGATCTTCTCGTTGCGGTACAGCCTACCCGTGGTCTTGATGTCGGAGCCATCGAATACATTCACAGCCAGCTCGTTGCACAGCGCGACAAGGGAAAAGCCGTTCTTCTGGTTTCTCTGGAACTGGATGAGGTTATGGATGTTTCCGACCGTATTCTTGTTATGTACGAAGGAGAGCTGGTCGGCCAGCTGGATCCGAAAACCGTTTCTGTCGAAGAACTCGGTCTCTACATGGCAGGTGCAAAACGGGATCCGGTTCCCGAAGAAGTATAAAAGAGAGGTAAGAAAAGCATGAACGAAAAAACGAAAAACGCTCTTCTGTCCATTGTCGCTTCTCTTGTATGTATTGTGATCGGTCTTCTTGTGGGATTTATCATTTTATACTGCATCAACGCGGAGAACGCAGTGGATGGATTTACACGAATCATCAAAGGCGGCTTTTACTTAAAGCCGAAGGGAATCGGAAGTGAAATCGCTCAGTCCGCTCCCCTGATTATGACCGGACTTTCGGTTGCATTTGCTTTTAAAACAGGTCTGTTCAACATCGGTGCTGCCGGACAGTACACCGTCGGTGTCTTCGGCGCCCTGTATTTTGCCATCATCCTCCACATGCCATGGTATGTATGCCTTCTGGCTGCTATGGTCTGCGGAGCCATCTGGGGAGCAGTTCCTGGTATCTTCAAAGCATACTTCAACGTAAATGAAGTTATTACTTCCATCATGTTCAACTGGATTGGTCTTTATCTTGTCAATGAGCTGATGTACAACACCATCCCGGACATGTATGATCAGAAGACCACACGTACTTACAAATTAAGCTCCGCTTCTCCGAAATCCCTGATTCCGGACTGCGGCATGAACTCCATTTTCCGTACCAGTTCCACAACGATTGCGATTTTCATTGCGATTGCCATTGCGGTCATCATCTACATCGTTCTGAACAAAACAACCTTCGGCTATGAGCTGAAAGCCTGCGGATTCAATAAGGATGCTGCCAAATACGCCGGCATCAACGAGAAGAGAAACGTTGTTCTCTCCATGACCATCGCAGGTGCGCTTGCCGGAATCGGTGCAGGCCTCTACTTCCTCTCCGGTGCATCCGAGTGGAACCCGCAGGTATCGACAGCACTCCCGGCCATCGGATTTAATGGTATCCCGGTTGCGCTTCTTGCACTTAGCAACCCGATCGGCGTTATCTTCGCTGCTCTCTTCGTTGCTCATATTTCGGTCGGCGGTGCTTACCTGCCTACGAAATATTATCAGCCGGAGATCGCGGACCTGATCGTTGCCGTTATCATTTACCTTTGCGCATTCGTTACCCTGTTCAAGGGCATCGTTGCAAACCTGTTCAAGAGCAAAAAAGAGCAGAAAGCAAATGCCAATGCAGACAACGGAAAGGAGGAGAAGAAATAATGTTCCTTTTAATTAAATTTACCTTACTGTACGCCGTTGTTCTGATGCTCGTTGCGATGGGCGGTATGTTCTCCGAGCGAAGCGGTGTCATCAACATCGCGCTGGAAGGAATCATGGCGATCGGCGGCCTTGCCGGTGTCTTCGTCCTGGTTCTGTTCCCGGACCTCCCGGCTCCTGCACTTGTGGCACTTTCCATTCTGGCGAGCGCCGTATCCGGTATGATCTACTCTCTGCTGCTTGGCTTCTCCGCCATCACACTGAAAGCAGACCAGACGATCGGCGGAACCGCGCTGAACATGCTGGCTACTGCCATTGCCATCGTCCTGGTAAAAGCATTCAACAACGGCTCGGATGCCGGAAACGGTGCAGCTTCCGCAAAGCTGAACTACACCAACGCCGCTTTCATTTACAAGATCGGACCATTTACCGTGAACATCTTCCTGTTCATCGGCATCATCCTTCTGATCTGCAGCTACGTGTTCCTCTTCAAAACGAAATGGGGACTGCGCCTGCGTGCCTGCGGTGAGCATCCACAGGCAGCCGACTCTGTTGGTATCAACGTATACCAGTGGAGATACACCGGTGTTATCATCTCCGGTGCACTCGGCGGTATCGGCGGATTTGCCTACATCGTTCCGTCCGTTACCACCTGGAACTTCGAAGTCGGCGTAGCCGGTGCCGGATTCCTTGCCCTCGCTGTTATGATCTTCGGTCAGTGGAAACCGTTCCACATTGCCGGAGCAGCCGTATTCTTTGCGGTATTCCGTTCCCTGGCAAACATTGCGGACTCCACCGTCCTCTCCCATCTGGGACTGTCCAAGAACATTTACAACATGATGCCGTTTATCGCATCCATGATTATTCTCGCCTTCACATCCAAGAATTCCCAGGCTCCGAAAGCCGAAGGTATTCCGTACGATAAGGGCGCAAGATAATATGTAACTATTCAGAGCCATGTGAAATGGAAGAAAAAATTGCGAATCATGCTTGCATGAATGAGCGGTTTTTTCTGGAATTTCATATGGCGAGCAGCCACATCGAGATGTAGCGCAGCGGAATCGAGATGTGGCTCTGAATAGTTACAATTTTTAAAGGCAGAGCCGTTAAATCCGAACTGTGTTTTTTCGGCTCTGCCTTTTCTCTATCATTCTGATTTATTTTTCATCAAAGAAAGGAAAAAATTATGCTGAACACCAAATTATTTGACCACACTATTTTAAAAGCAGACGCAACCGAAGCACAGGTTGCAAAGATCTGCGACGAGGCACTTGCACATGATTTTGCTTCTGTCTGCGTCAACCAGTACTACACCAAATTCGTTGCTGAAAAGCTCAAAGGATCTGACGTCAAAGTCTGCACCGTTGTCGGCTTCCCTCTGGGCATGTCCGATACCCGTGTAAAAGCGTTTGAGACCCGTGCGGCCATCGAAGACGGTGCACAGGAGGTTGATATGGTCATCAACGTCGGAGCCCTCAAAGACGGCAAATACGACTTCGTACGCTCCGATATCCAGACCTTAAAAGAAGTATGCGGCAAGGACATCGTTCTGAAAGTCATCATCGAGACCTGCCTTTTAACCGATGAAGAGAAAGTAAAAGCGTGCGAGCTCGCAAAAGAAGCCGGCGCTGACTTCGTAAAAACCTCCACCGGATTTTCTACCGGCGGTGCAAAAGCGGCTGATGTTGCCCTGATGAGAAAGACCGTAGGCCCGGATATGGGCGTAAAAGCTTCCGGCGGAATCCACAACGCAGACGAGGCACAGGCTATGGTAGATGCCGGCGCAAGCCGTCTCGGAACAAGCGCAACACTGGCTATCATCGGATAAAAAGGAGTTTCTTATGGATACGATACTGATAGGAATTGCCGGAGGAACCGGCAGTGGAAAAACGACACTGGCAGATAAGCTGGTAGAAAGTTTTGGACGCGATGAAGTGAGCATTCTGCGCCATGACAACTATTACAAACGCCATGACGATATTCCTTTTGAGGAGCGTGCCAAATTAAATTACGATCATCCCGATGCCTTTGATACCGACCTGTTATGCCAGCACATTCTCGAACTGAAAGCCGGAAAATCCATCGAGATGCCGGTTTACGATTATGCCATGCATAACCGCTCGGATAAAACGATTCTGGTCCATCCTGCCCCGGTTATCGTGCTCAAGGGCATTCTCCTCTTCGTTGAGAAGGATCTCTGCGATCTGATGGACATCAAAGTCTTTGTCGATACCGATGCGGACGTGCGGATTCTCCGCCGGATCCTGCGCGATGTAAAAGAGCGCGGCCGTTCTCTGGACAGCGTTGTAACGCAGTACCTGACGACCGTAAAACCGATGCACGAGCAGTTCGTAGAGCCGAGCAAGCGCCGTGCCGACGTGATCATCCCGGAGGGCGGACAGAACACCGTTGCGCTTGAAATGCTGATCGAGCGGGTGCGTAAGCATCTGAATCTGGTGCAGAACCAGTAAACATCCGTTTATCGCTATAAAAATCTGCAAAAAAAGAACGAGGACTGAATTTTCTCTTTTTCCGTCCTCGCTCTTTTTATTTTTCCCTTACAGATGTTCCAGCATTCCCTGCAGCCAGATCTGGCCTTTGAAACGTCTTCCCACTTCCGGTACTCCAAATAAATCCTTTTCGTTGATACAGATGTCTATCGGCACATCGTTGCAGACGAGGCCGAGCTCATACACCCGCTCGCCCGTTACCGCGTTCTTCGTTGTATTCATCTCCGTAATTTCACCCATCACGCTGTACTGGTCACATTCGAGACCGCTCGGCATAAAAAAGCTATCTACAATAGAAAAGACATCTTCCTTCGTCAGACGCTGGGAAATCATGGCATATGTGTCAATATCATCCATGGTGAGACTTTCCATCGCATCCTCATCCCCGTTTCTGGCAGCCGAGATCAGTGAATTCTTCTGCTGCGTGCTGCGGCGCTCTTTCTCGACCTGTTCCGGGTCTTTCTGGATCGGAAGCAGAATTGTTCCTTCTGCTGCAAGACCGGAGACAGAAAGCGGGAGCGGAAGCGGCTGCAGCGCATTTTTCTGTTTCATCTCAAGATATTCCGCTACATGCGTCAGATAAAAGATCATCGTGATGCCAAGCCGCATATCGTCGCAGGCGCCTGCAAACGATTCCTTATCGACGTGGCGCTCCACCGATACCTCCTCGTAGGAGCTGATCTGCCCGCCCTCGAAATAGGGATAATAATATTCCATCTGGAAACGGTTGTTCTCATCAATTTCCCCACAGACCGTGATACCACAGTCATATGCATATTCTTTCGAAAATTCAGCAAAAAGGTGGTGTTCTTCTGTTTCCACAATCTTTTTACGGTCGTAGTTTTCTACTACATCACGAAGAATCTCCTGGAGTTCCTTCGTCGTCTTGATCTTTGAAAATCCAATGGTTTTCAGGTAAGCGTGCATAAGAACACCTCCTCTCATTCCTTTGTATTTCTTATGCGATTAGTGTTTCGGAACCAGTTTCTCTTTTCCGCCCATGTACATACGAAGAACTTCCGGAATACTTACGGTTCCGTCTGCATTCAGGTTGTTCTCCAGGAATGCGATCAGCATACGCGGCGGAGCAACTACGGTGTTGTTCAGGGTATGTGCCAGGTATTTCTTTCCGTCCTCGCCGTTGACACGGATTTTCAGACGTCTTGCCTGTGCATCGCCAAGGTTGGAGCAGCTTCCTACCTCGAAGTATTTCTTCTGACGCGGAGACCATGCCTCAACATCGACAGATTTTACTTTCAGGTCAGCCAGGTCACCGGAGCAGCACTCCAGAGTACGAACCGGGATATCCATGGAACGGAACAGGTCTACGGTGTTCTTCCACAGTTTGTCATACCACATCATGCTGTCTTCCGGTTTGCAGACAACAACCATCTCCTGTTTCTCGAACTGGTGGATACGATAAACACCACGCTCCTCGATGCCGTGTGCTCCTTTTTCTTTACGGAAGCACGGAGAGTAGCTGGTCAGGGTCAGAGGCAGTTTCTCCTCCGGGATGATGCTGTCGATGAATTTACCGATCATGGAGTGCTCGCTGGTTCCGATCAGGTACAGATCCTCGCCCTCGATTTTGTACATCATGGACTCCATCTCAGCGAAGCTCATAACACCGTTTACGACGTTGCCGTGGATCATGAAAGGCGGTACGCAGTAGGTAAATCCTCGGTCGATCATGAAATCTCTTGCATAAGAAAGGATGGCAGAGTGGAGGCGTGCAATGTCGCCCATCAGATAATAGAATCCGTTTCCTGCAACTTCTCTTGCTGCGTCCAGATCGATTCCGTCGAAGGACTCCATAATGTCGGTGTGATACGGGATTTCAAAATCCGGTACAACCGGCTCGCCGAAGCGCTCTGCTTCTACGTTCTCGCTGTCATCTTTTCCGATCGGTACGGAAGGATCGATGATGTTCGGGATCACCATCATGATCTTCTTGATTTCTTCTTCTACTTCTTTTTCTCTTGCAGAAAGAGCCTCGATGCGGGAACCGTCAACAGCTACCTGTTTCTTTACTTCCTCAGCCTCTTCTCTCTTGCCCTGGCCCATCAGTGCGCCGATCTGTTTGGAGATTTTGTTTCTTTTTGCACGAAGTGCTTCTACTTCCTGTTTGATGTCACGGTTTTCTTTATCCAGCTCGATGACTTTATCAACCAGCTCCAGTTTCTGATCCTGGAATTTATTTCGGATATTCTGTTTTACAACTTCCGGGTTTTCTCTTAAAAACTTAATGTCTAACATAATTTCCTCCTAGTAGATCTTATCCCCTCATTTTGGCGGGATTCTTTTTGTTCTTTCCAGCCCGGAACCACTGCCGTTTTTCCAGCATTTATGCGGGTTTGGCGCGTTCCAGTACCATCATATAACAGTATATGCATTTTTTCAAGCGTTCTTTCATGCTGTTTTTCTGCGGTCCGCTTTTACATCAGATCGATCGAATTCATCGTAATTGCCTGGCGCAGCGCGTCGATTTCCTCGGCGCTCAGCATGATATAGGACTCGCCTTTTACGATCTCTTTCAGATATAAAAAACAGTTGTCACGGCTGTGGATTGCATTCAGGATAAAACCTGTGTTTTCTTTGTCGAGCATTGCCAGCGCAAAACTCATCTTTCCGCCCACATCGTCAAACGCATCATATTTTACGATTCCGTATTTGTTCAGCGTCATGCCCTGGATCTTTTTCAGATCCGCAAGATTTTTTTTCGTCAGCTCATTCTGCTTGTTCAGTTTGTCAATTTCCTTGAACCGCTGATGAAACAGCTTTTCGAGTGACTGGGCGTCTTTTCCCTTCATAAAGCTTCTGTACTTCTGGTTCAGTCTGCTCAGACGCAGCGACATGCTGACCGTCATAATCATCATCACGATAATCAGTACAATCAGAAGAAGTACAACAACGCCAAGGTCAATTCCTACCTTACTAAATAAATCGCTCATTATTCTACCTCTTACTGTATTGATTCAAACAGATCCATGATTCTCTCGAGCTCTTCCTGGGAATAATACTCGATCTCGATCTTTCCTTTGTGCTTTGCCCCGCGGTGAATGGAAACCTTCGTACCAATGATGCTCTTAATTTTCTCTTCCAGACCTTCGTAGATGGCTTCCTCTTCCAGATTGACTTTCTTTTCTTTCTTCACCTTCGGATTCAGGATCTCTTTGACCAGGCGCTCGGTCTCACGGACACTGAGCTTTTCATCGAAGATTTTCATTGCCGTATTGTACTGGAGCTCTTTATTCTCCAGCGCCAGCAGCGTACGCACATGACCGGTTGTCAGCATTTCATCGACAACCATCTGCTGTACCCTGTCGTCCAGTTTCAGGAGACGCATCGAGTTTGTAACCGCCGTTCTGCTCTTGGAAACGCGCTCTGCGATTTCATCCTGGCGGAGATGGAACTCTTCCATCAGGCGTTTGTATGCGTGTGCCTCCTCAATCGGGTTCAGGGATTCTCTCTGAATATTTTCAATCAGGGAAATCTCGACAACTTCCTGCTCGGTAAAATCTTTGATGATGACCGGTACTTCTTTGATTCCGGCAAGCTTTGCAGCCCTCCATCTCCGTTCCCCTGCGATGATCTCATAATAATCATCTTTTTTCTGCACCAAAATCGGCTGCAGAACTCCGAACTGTTTGATGGATTCCGAAAGTTCGATCAGGCCGTCCTCGTCAAAGGATTTTCGCGGCTGTTCGCGGTTCGGTTCAATTTCGGAGATTTTCAGTTTCATCTCGACTGGTTTTTCGACAACTTTTTCAACAACCTTCTCGACTACTTTGACCTCCGGTTTTGCCGGTTTCTCTTTTGCTTCTGCTTTGGCCGAATGTCCCGGTGAAATCAGGGAATCCAGGCCCTTGCCTAAGCCTCCTCTTCTCGCTGCCATTACTCTTCATCCCCCCTGTGAATCACTTCGTCTGCCAGGAGACGGTAGCTCTCTGCACCGGTGGACCGCTTGTCGTAATAGTTGATCGGCATACCGTAGCTCGGTGCCTCCGCAAGGCGGACATTTCTCGGAATAATGGTTTTGTAGATATTCTGATCCAGGCTGTCTTTTACGTTTTCTACTACCTGCAGAGAAAGATTCGTTCTCGCATCGTACATGGTAAAGACAACGCCTTCCATCTCCAGTTCCGGATTCAGACGCTCCTGCACCAGCTCAATCGTGTGCATAAGCTGGGATAAGCCCTCCAGTGCGTAATACTCACACTGAATCGGCACCAGAACGGTGTCCGCGGTGGTCATCGCGTTGATTGTCAGCATATTTAAGGATGGCGGACAGTCAATAATAATGAAGTCGTACTGATCGCGGACCTGATCAATTGCGTTTTTCAGGATGAATTCTTTGTCTTCCACCCCGATCAGCTCGATCTCCGCTCCGGCCAGATTGACATTGGAAGGGATAAGGGAAAGATTGTCAAAATTCAGAGGAATGATGCAGTCCTCCAGTTTTGACTCTCCAAGAAGCAGCTCATAGATGGTATTTTCCACTTCATTTTTCTCTACTCCCATTCCGCTGGTGGTATTTCCCTGCGGGTCCATATCAATGGTCAGAACTTTTTGTCCCATTTCTCCTAAACAGGAAGAAAGGTTAATTGCGGTGGTAGATTTACCTACGCCGCCTTTCTGGTTTGCAATTGCAATTGTTCTTCCCAAAATATGTATTGCCTCCTTTCATCTTTTTGTTTTCCATTTGCAGTTTTTCCTTTTTACAGGAAATGACCTGCCGGCACTTCTTTCAAAAAAATGATTCATGCGGCAGGTGTTTTGGCATATATATAGGAAAAATCTCCTTTTCTATGCCAGTCTATCTGAGGAATTCTTCAGATTCTATCTCAAAATTGCCCCAATTTGGGACAAAGATATTTTATCATACTACGCCGGATTTTACTACTGGAAATGTTTCACGTGAAACATTTTCTGCATTTTTGCATGATTAGACGGTGTGAAGCATAAGAAAATTGGAGATTTTTGGCGATGTTTCACGTGAAACATTTTGAAAAGCACTGTTTTACAATGATTTTTCTCGGTTTTTACGCTGTTTAAAGGCTTTTTGGAATTTTTTCAGCGATGATTTTGCATTTTTTGATGGTTTCCAAGTAATTCTGCGATGTCAGAACATTTTTTTTCTGTTTCACACAGTTTTTATAAAATGTTTCACGTGAAACATTTTAATTTTTGACGTTTTTGAGGTACAAATATACTGGAAACGTTATTTTAATCGTGTGATGCTCTTTTTCAAGGAAATCTCAGGTGATTAGGAAGAAAAAATCAACTTATCAGGATATTATTGATACATAGATCAGGAATCAAAACTGTTTATGGTTGTTCGGTGATCGTAAATGTCTCTTTTGTATATAAAATGTATTTTTATTCACCAGGGCTCTGTTTTTTCATCGTTCTTCCTCGCTTTTTTCAAATTTTCAGCATTTTTCTCTTTATTTTCATCAGTAAGAGGCATAATCCGTGAGGCATCCTCTTTTTTATTTTTTCTCCAGTTTTTCTCTTTTTGGGCGGTTTTTCTTTGATTTTTTTCATTTTACAGGCCAAGCTGCACATTTTCTGTTTTTTATCGATTTATTTGATTTCACTATAATTTTTCTGTTTTTATGGTTTTAATATTTTTCTCTCGCTGCCACGTCTTTTATCCTCTTTTCCATCTTTCTGGCTTACCTTTCTCTTTTTTTGTAAACGATCTCACTTTTTCTCTTTTATCAACATTTTTTATTCCTTCTCTCCGTTTTTTATCCCTCATCGCCATTTCACACCATTTTCTCGCCTTTCACTGCCTCTCCCTCCCGTTTTTATTCTTTTCGCCCATGTCTATACTACATTTTCCCCTTTTCAGTAGTTTTTTGCCTTTTCTCAACTCATTTTTATCTTTTTTTGCTTTTTCCGCCTCTTCCATCGTTTTACACCCTCTTTTTGCCATTTTTTTTAGATCGTCCTTTATTTTTTCGTTCTACTTATGTCACTCTCCCCGTCTCATTTTTCACGTTTCACGTCTCTCAAAATGTTTCACGTGAAACATCGTTTTTACGATTTTCGGTCTTCGGCGATCAATGAGAAGCGATTTGCTTCCCGACTTTCCGAAAATCACTCTCATTTTTCACCTCTCTTATTTTTAAAACAATCGTATTTTCTATTCTTTTTTTGATTTTCCCGTCTTTTCTACATTTTTCCTGTATTTTTGCGTGTTTCACGCAGTTTTTCGTCTCTGCTTTCTCTCTTTTATTAAATTATTTAATTATATTTTTATATTTTCGTATGAATTGAACTTTTACATTCGTTTTTTCGGATTTTCCAAACCATTTACTAAACGCATTTTGAGGCCATTTTTTCAGGGATTTTTGCCAATCTGGAAGGATTTTATCCCATAGTGCCGTTTTCATGCTTTTATGTGTATTATTGCATCATTTTTTCTCTGTTTTTTACAGTTATGTAAACCATTTAAATATGCCATTCGCCAGTAGTTGACATAATGTAGTTTTCCTAGAATTGTCTACGCTTTTCGCCGAATTGCGCCTTATTTTCGTCTCTTTTTCTCATTTTTCCCTTAATTTTTGCATTGTATCTTTCCCTTTTTTCGCTTATAATAAGCTCAACACAACGTTTTGAACCGATTCCTCCCCTCCGGGAGACCCCTGAAAGGAGTTTTATCATATGAAACACAGCAAAAAACTGGTCACCTTGAGTGTCCTCACCACGATGTCCGGCGCAGCGATTTACTTTCTGAATAAAACGCTCGATACCGCCGCCGTACGGAAAAACCTGCTCGCATCGGCTGAAAAAGAGAGCTTTTCCTGGCAGTTCGGCGATATTTTTTACACAAAAAAAGGCACCGGAACCCCGATGCTCTTACTTCATGACTTACATTGTGCCTCCAGCGGCCGCGAATGGCAGTATATTGAGGATGCTCTTGCCCAGGATCACACCGTCTACACACTCGATCTCCTCGGCTGCGGCCGTTCCGACAAGCCGGCGATCACGTACACGAACTTTTTATACGTACAGCTCATCGTCACCTTCATCAAACAGGTCATCGGATGTCCAACCGACGTAATTGCATCCGGTTTATCCGGCTCTTTCGTTGTAACCGCCTGCAATACAGCCCCGAAATGCTTCGGCCGAATCATGATGATCAACCCGACCGACCTTGCCAAGCTCAACAAAATCCCGGATAAACGCAGCCGCTTCCTGAAACGCATGATCGAGCTCCCGCTCGTCGGAACGCTGCTGTACCACACGCTCACCGGCCGATCCAACATCGAGCTTTTATTCACCGAGAGCTACTACCACAACCCGTTCCACCGCTCGCCGGAGGACGTAGACGCATTCTATGAGTCAGCCCACCTCCAGAGCAGCGCCGGAAAGTACCTTTTTGCAAGCCTTGCGGGCAATTACGTGAACCTCAACATCGGCCACGCCTTAAAGCACATTGACAACAGCATCTTCCTCATCGGCGGCGAGGAAGAGCCGGGCATCGCAGAAACCTTTGCGCTGTACACAGCGCTCAACACCTCCATCGAAACCCAGATCCTGCCGAAAACAAAGCACATGCCACAGATGGAGGCCCCGCAGGCCCTCTTAGACCAGATCCAGATCTTCTTCGCACCGGTACAGTAATACCCCCTTCTGCTCCCGGCCGCGAGCGAAAAAATGAGACAAAAAAAGCGGAGGATTTACTGATATTTCCATGTCAGTAAATCCTCCGTTTTCAATTTTAACCAGCCTTTAATGACTCTTTACTCCGCCGTATCCGAAGAACTGTCATCCTCCGTCTTTGCCGCAAGCAGTGTCTCGTAATTTTCCAGCATGGTCTTCACGTTATTTTTATTCACGAGTGACGGAACTCCGTCCTCATCTACCGTGTAATAGAAGCTCGAATCATACGGGCTGTAAGCAAATGTCAGGTCGCCGTCTGTCATATGGAAGACTGCGGTAAACTCGGCATCCTTGGCCTGCACGAGGCTTTCATCCTTCGTCTGTGCCTTCAGGCCAATGAGTGAAGAATAGAAGGTGGTAAACGTTGATTTATCAATCGTTTCATCGCCGCAGGTGTAACTGATTTCCTGTGTTGTGGAATCGCTGTCGTCATCCTTTTTCTCCTCCACATGGCGTACATACGTCTTCGTCTCGCCGTTATACGTAATATCAAGGCTCGTCAGATCCGATACATTTTCCATGCCGATATACATGTTCCAGAAATCAGATGCCTTCTTTCCGGTGAAGCTTTCAACGTTCGAAGCCGTCATCAGATGAACTTCATTCGAGCCGTCCAGCTTCACGTAATAAGAACCGCCGTCCTCATTTGCATTGCCGACATACAATACCAGATCTTTCTCCACCGTAACGGTTGTCGTTTCGGAAGAAGAGCTCGTTGCAGTGCTGTCGCTTGATGCAGAATCTGTTGTGGAATCCGAAGAAGTATCTGCCGTTGTTGTATCGTCAGCCTCAACCTCCTGCTCTTCCGTGTAATGCACGCGAATCGTCGTCTTTGGCTGATCCAGTCCGTACTGGGAAAGATCCGATGCGTTGTACGTAACAAGATCTCCAAAGCTAAGAGATGCCACTGCACTTGTCATGGTGCCGATCGAATCCGCATCACCGCCATGTGCCGCTCCATCTGCGTCCACAACCTGCCATTCATCCGTCTGGAGTGCCGAATCAGCAGCGCTTACTTCTTTTGTCAGCGTATATCCGTTCTCACCCTCCACCTGCAGCTTTGTAATGTTTTCCGCCGTCACAGATGGCATGGATTCCGTTGTCGCCCACTCCATCATATCGGACGGGAACATCGTTCCAAGCGATGTGCTTACCAGATAAACCTTACTCGTATCATCGTTCAGATAAATATAGTATCTGCTCGAGCTGTTCTTATCTCCGACATGAATCGTCGTTTTCTCGTCTCCCGCAGTCACTACAACCTCCTGAGACGGCGTCTCGAGCCCAAAATCGGCCATAGAATCGATTTCATCGCCTTCAATGACTCTTTCTGCTGTCATGCTGCTAAGAGAGCTTAAAACGTTCGTTATCTTGCCCTCATCCAGTGGGAATCCATCCTCCTGATCGTATGTCCAGATATCGGTATCATCGTCTCCTGCTGTTTTCGTAAAGGACACCGTCTCTCCGTTGATCTGGAACGAAAGCGCTGTTACATCATCTTTTGAAAAATCAACCACTTTTTCGGCGTCTGCACCAGAATTCGAACTGCCGCTGTCCGCATCGGCGGTGCTGTTTTTCTTCGTCAGCACCACCAGTACGGCAAGAAGCAGTACCAAAAGGATCAGGCAGGCCGCCATCTTTCCTTTTTTCTTCATCACTGTTTTCTCCTCTTCATCCAGATCATCACGCCAATCACAACAAGTACCAGCGGAATTCCCGCAATGGTAATAATAGACCAGGTGTTAACTGCCCCCTGGGTAAATACCAGGTTTGTATAGCTTGTGCTCTTGCTTGGAATAACGACGGTCTGCTCCACATCACACATGGAGGTCAGTGCAGTCGCTGCAAGCTTCGAGTTCGCACCGCTGATTGCCTGGTCAATCTGGCTGCTCAGCATCGATGCACTCGAGAAATAAATAATCTGTGTCTCTTTATCATCTACGGTCTCTGTGATGGAAACGCCAAGGTCAAATGCGCCCGTCTCACTGTCCGCGCTCTTCGACCAGGTGCTGTTCTCTGGGTCATTTTCAATATAAGCGTCCTCGGTGGTCGTCAGAAGGCTCTTGATCGTAATGGTATCACGATAAGAATCGAGCTTCTGAATTGCCTGTGCAACCGGCATCAGAATGTAATTACTCTTTACTTCGGTTGTAATGTCATCACTCTGAATGTTCGGCAGCAGATAATACGGCATCTGCGGATAATAATGCTGGGAATCGGTCTCCACAACAATTCCGCTGGAGCGTTTCACGCCGTAATTTTCCAGAATGGAATCCAGATTCGGCATATCCGTTCCGGTATAGCTGGTGAACATCAGAAGCTTTCCGCCGTTTTCCAGGTAGGTAATGACTTTATTTGCCTCATCCTCGGAGAAATCGGTGGTCGGGGACATGATCACAAGCTCCTCGGCATCCTCCGGGATATCGTCTGTCATCAGGGCAAGATCACTGATTTCCACATTGTTTTTGTTAATGGCATCACTAAAGTTTGTAGAGAGATCACTCTCGGAAGCCTCGCCGTGGCCGGTTACCCAGTAAACCTTCGGGTTGTTTTCACTCGTCACATACGTGATGGCGCTGGTAATCTGACCCTCGCCGTCAAAGCCGGTTGTCTGTGTCTGATAGGTCTGATAGTTTGTGGAAGTCTCCCACATATCACTGTTGCTGACCACCTTGCTCTTATCGCCGCATACGACAATTACACTGTTTGCAGCTACCGTCTGATCGGTATACTGACTCGTAAATTTCGGATACAGATCCGGGTCTTTTGTCTCTACTTTGATATGGTCAGAAAGCTCATCGTAGTGCTCCAGCAGCTTCTCGATGGTGTCATCCTCACTGCCCTTCTGCACAATATAATACAGGGTAACGTCTTGATCGAGATCCTTTAATGCCGTTTTCGTCTCATCTGTAATGGAATACATTTTCTGCGTACTCAGGTCAATCTGTGTTTTGCTGGTCGGAATCTGCGCCACAATCAGGTTAATAACCACAATCACAGCCAGAACAATCACCGTCATAATCGAAGAATAAGAGCCCTGTTTCAGATGCTTTTTCTGCTCCTCGCCGGTAAACACTTCCTTCAGATGTTCTTTGGAGAACGTCTTTTTCAGCTTTTCTTTAATATTAAAATTCATTTTATGCTGTTTCTTTTCTTTCTTTTCGCTGCTCATCGTCTCCACCTCCTAATTCCAGCGTTTCTTCTGCAGGGACTGCATTGCAAGGAAAGTGCAGATTGCAATGACGGACAGGTAGTAAACAACACCGCCAATGTCCAGAATACCGTTCACAAAGTTATCCATATGGCCTGCCATGTTGAATACACCGAGCAGATCCTGGATTTTGCCCTCGAGAAGGGTGGATTTTGTAAAGTAAACTGCCGTCAGCGCGCCTTCGCCGATCACGGCAATCACACCTGTAATGATCGGGTTTTTAATCATACTGCCGATCCAGAGGCATACCAGTGCAATGATGATAAAGAAAGCAAAGAAAGAGCTTCCGGCTCCTTCCGGGAAGAAGTTTGCGATACCGCTCTCCACGTAGCACAGGAACAGGATCACAAAGCCGACAACGGCTGCGATGACCTGGCTCTCGGTGATGGAGGAAACGAACACACCGACCGAAATATAGGCTGCTCCCAGCAGGAAATAGCCAAGGATCGAAGTGTAGGATACAGCGTAGGAAACTGTTCCGTGGGTTCCAAGAAGCAGCGGATACAGGCACATAATCAGCACTGGAATCACATAAATGGTGAGAAGTGCCAGATATTTTCCAAGGATAATATCGGAAATTTTTACCGGTGCGGTAAGGAGCAGCTGATCCGTCTTATTTTTCTGCTCCTCCGACAGGACACGCATTGTCAGAACCGGTACTGCGATCAGCAGAATAAATGCGGAATTCTGCAGCGCGTATCCGATCTCCGGGTAACCCTGCTGCAGGTTGATGGCCGTAAAATACAGGCCGAACAGCGCCAGAGTAAACGCCATAAACAGATATCCGATCATGCTTGTCAGATAGCTTTTTAACTCTTTTTTATAAATCGCCGTCATTGTGCGTCTCCCTCCTCCTGTTTTGTTTCAGCGGCTGATTCCGCTGCATCTGTGCTTTTTTCTTCAGACGTTTCCCCGACAGCCGTTTTGTCTGCTTCTGGTTCACATTCTTTTTCACATTCTTTTTGTTTCAGCTGTTCTTTCTCTGCTTTTTTCAGCTTTCTTGCAGCCTTTCCGGAATCATCGGTCAGCTCCAGGAAGACGTCTTCCAGAGACATCGAGGAGGAAGTCAGCTCGAGGATCGGGCAGTTGGCCTTTGCCAGTGCATAGAACAGCTCCTCGCGGATATCCTTATCCTTTTCCGTGGTAATTTTTACCTTAATCTGCTCCTCATTCGGCGTATTTTCATATTGGATCTCTTTTGCATCGAGCGCATTAAGCGCCGGAACCAGCTGCTTTCTCGTTCCGTGAACGGTACATGTAACCGTGTTTGATCCAAGCATCAGTTTACTTAAGTTTTCCGGGGTATCACTCGCAACGAGCTGTCCCTTTGCGATAATCATGACGTAATCGCAGACGGCGCTGACCTCGGAAAGGATATGGGAACTTAAGATAACGGTATGTTTTTTGCCCAGTGATTTAATCAGATCGCGGATCTCAATGATCTGCTTCGGGTCCAGACCTACGGTCGGCTCGTCGAGAATGATGATCGGCGGATAACCGAGCACCGCCTGTGCCAGTCCGACTCTCTGACGGTATCCTTTCGACAGGTTCTTGATCAGACGGTTCTGCATATCGGTGATCTTCACCAGATTCATGACCTCAAGAATCTGTTTCTTTCTCTGATCCTTTGGAATTTTCTTTAATTCCGCCACGAATTTCAGATATTCCAGAACGGTCATGTCCGTGTAGACCGGCGGCAGCTCCGGCAGATAGCCGATGCATTTCTTTGCCTCCTCCGGCTCCTCCAGGATATTGTGGCCGTTGATCAGCACCTCGCCCTCCGTAGATGCCAGATAGCCGGTGATGATGTTCATGGTCGTTGATTTTCCGGCACCGTTTGGGCCAAGAAAACCATAGATCTGGCCTTCTTCTACGGTAAAACTCAGGTTGTTGACAGCTACGTGGTCGCCATAGCGTTTCACCAGATTTTTAACCTCTATCAATGTTCCTTCCTCCTTGTTTCTTAAAGCAGTTCCGGCCCGCCCTTGGGGGTGAAAGAGCCGGAGATGCTCTCATTTTCTAAAGACACTTTATCTTATTCTGAAAATGTGATAATTTGCTGGAAAATTTGTGAAAAAACAGTGAAGCCATGGAGCAGTTTGTTTGTTTTTCGACGAAAAATCAATTTCTTTTACCATAAGAATCATGTATACTATAACGTATCCGCGGACGGACGCTTTTCCATTTTTGTTCCGCCGCAAAATATTACGCCGGACTTTTTCCCGTCCGGGACTGGAGATTTTAGGAGACTCTATGAATAAAAAAGACTACTACTGGGCCAAGTATATGCTGATTTTCGGCTTTTTCTGCATCTCTTTTGGCACCTCGATTTTCCTGAAAACCGAACACGCCCCCGATGAGGCGATGCGGATGCTGATTCCGGAATACATCGTCTCACACCACACACTGCCGAACGGCATGGAAGAATCGGTGCGCCATCCGCTGTGGGGATTCTCCTATGCGCTGTATCCGTATCTGACCGCGATCATCAGCTCCGTGTTTATGGCCATTACATCGCTGTTTACGAAAAGTGCAGCGGCTCTTTTAACTGCCGCCCGCCTCACCAGCGTCCTTTCCGGCACCGGCACACTGATCGTTGTCTTTCTGATCGGAGAAGAGCTCTTTGAACGCCGCGAATCGGCACTGCTTGGCGGTATTTTCGTCGGATTTCTGCCGCAGTTCGTGTTCCTCTCCTGCTATGTGAACAACGACTCGTTCGCCGTTTTCACGGTCGCACTGATCATCTATTTCTGGATTCGCGGCATGAAAAGCGCATTCTGCAAAAAAGACTGTATCGGCCTGGGAGCAGGCTGCGGACTCTGCGCGCTGTCGTACTATAACGCCTACGCGTACCTGCTGTGCAGCATTCTGCTGTTCTTCGCGCTGATGATTCATTTCCGGAAACCGGCAAAAGAAATTTTTGTCAAAGCGCTGGCTGTTTTCGCTATCGCCTTCCTGATCGGCGGCTGGTTCTTCATCCGCAATGCCGTCATCCACGACGGAGACTTGCTCGGCATGCGCACCACAAAGGAATCCGCATCGCTGTATGCCACTGAGGAGTACAAACCGGAAAACCGGCAGACACCGGCATCCGAAGGCTGGAGCTTTAAGCAGACGTATTTACAAACCCCGGAGGGCCGCACTTCCAACTGGCTGTTCTCGACCGTCAGCAGCTTCATCGGCTCGTTCTCCTACATGACCGTTCATCTCCCGATGGTGCTTTATCTGCTGTACGGCGCCCTGATGGCATTCGGATTCCTAGTGTTTTTGTTCCTCGGCATGGTTCCGCACTGGTTCCGCAAAAAGCCGCAGCTTCTCCTCTTTGTGATGCTGTTCCTCGCCTGCCTGATCACGCTGTTCATGGACATGTACAACACGTATTTCAGCGACTACCAGTCGCAGGGCCGCTACCTGATGCCGGCGCTCGTCCCGCTGATGGTCTGGATCGATGACGGCTATTCTTCACTCACTGCAAAGCTTCCCGGTGAGTGGAAACGCGCCTCCTGCCATCTGACACTCCTGCCGGGAGCAGTCTGGCTTGTACTGTTTCTCATCAGCTACATCGGATTTCTGATTCCGGGCTGCTGTGGATAACGAAGAAACAGGTGCTATCTCTTTTTCTCAGATAGCACCTGTTTCTTCATTACAAGCTTTTAGTTTTTAGATATGTTTCATCCGGTCTTTCCTTTCACTTTCTTTGTTTCCTTTTAATTGCTAAAATAGCTATAACAACAATTGCCAGAATCCCAATTCCTAAAGTAATTACCAACATCTTATTTTGATGTTTCACCGGCTGATTTGCAACATCAAGGACAATATTGGTTCCTCCTTGTGCATCGTCAGTTTCGATATAAGACGAATCAGCAACTGCGGAACAGTGAATCTCCAGTGTCTGGCTGATCGGAATATTTTGTTTTCGTAATTCTACACCATAACTGGATATGACCTTTATTTGCTTTTTTATACTTGATTTAATACATTCTTTTTTTGTTACACAATGCCCTACAATTTATTTTTTTCTTTTCCTCAAATATACTAATATTCCAGCAAAAACTAAAATGCTTAATATTACTAACATAATCTCTTTTCTTAGACTCTCCTCTATCAATGTATAAACGCTAAAATGTGATGTTTCAAATGTAAATTCTCCATTTTTTATTTTCACATCCATTTCTGTTAAGGATCCATCCGCTTCCACCCTGTAAATTTTTGTTTTTCCAAGATAGGCAAAAAGCTTCATTTTTTCTGGAATTGGAATATATACCTGCACATTTTGTTCTGGCTGTATTTCTTCTCCGCTTTCCATAAGTGAAATATTGTATGTGTAAGATGTTCGATCTTTAATCGCATTGTAAGCCGCTAAATTTGTTTTCTTTAGTTCCTCCAATTTTTCAAAATCCAACTCCACTTTAAAAACGCTCAACGATGTTTCATCTGAAAATCCATTTTTGCTCTCCACCCTGATCTGCTGCGATGCCCGAAATCCTTTTTGATTTTGAATATAAACAGAACCCACGCCCTGCGACCTGATAAAATTCATATGCTGCAAAAATTCATTTTCAACTTTTCCCATAACAAATATTGCATCTAAAGCTTTTCCTGCAGGACCAGATACAAAATGAAATATTTTTTCGCCAATACTCACACCGAAATCGTTAGCTGTATCCTCAATGACCTCCATCAAATCAAATTCATTTAAATTTTTTATAATGGTTTCGCTAAATGAACCCAACGATTCTGTCGAAAAAAATACTTTATCTGAAACACCTTTACATAAATTTTGCGGAAGCTCGCTTCCATCTTCAATTAAAGTCACAAATGTTTTACTTTCCAGAAGTTTTTTAGTCAATGCTTTGCTAAATACTTCACTGTCCACATCAAAATTTTTGATCGTCTTTGCCAGTTTGCCAATGCCAATCAGGAGATCCGCTGAATTTATAATATTGACCACTGCCGAATCCTGTGGATCATTGCTGATTTTAATATACCCATCTTTTGGTATTTCTATCTTGACTGACGTCTTTTTTGAAAATCCACTTTTCTGTCGATAACTTCCTATTGTTCCATCTTTCAAATCAGAAATCAATCCACTTGTGTTATCCCACAATGCACCTTTCATACTCGTATTACTGGAACTCATCTTTTTAATCAAAATCACATCTTTTAAACGTCCATTTTCATCATACGTCTCTACACTTCCATATATGTAACTGCTGTTGTATACATCAAACGATACACTTGCTGTCCTATTATCTTTATTTATTTCATATGCATAATTGTCAATATATAAACCATTCATATTATAAATATTGGTAGCATATTCTTTTTCAATATATTGTACAGGCACAGCATTTACCGTATAGGAATACTCATGGTCTTTATACACTGTAACTGGAATCTCACTCATATACCCTGTATTTGTGTCTTGAAAAAACACATGTGCCGTTCCCGTCTGAATTCCTTTCCATTCTGTATAACGTCGTTTATCTGCCACACCTGTTTTTTTTAGTTCAAGAACTGATGAATCATCTACCCAAAATGTAATTCCGGAAACATCATCCATCAGTTCTCCATTGTTGAAAATTCCAGCACTTAACGTAATGATATTATCTTTACAAATACTCAGACTGGTATAATCTGAATAAACCGCTAATCCATCTTCTGGTGTGCTTTCCTCCTCATTCTTCTGCTGTTCCGTTTCCTCTGCTCCACCCTGATCGAGACTTAAAAATTTATATTTTACTGTATACTGCATATCCGCATCATATCCCTGATACTGCATAGATGCCTGAAAGTCCATAAGAATTTCATCAATCTTTCCTGTTGTTTTATCTATGGTTATTTTTGTTTCTATATCGCTGTATTTTAAATTTTCTACTCCCTCTACCATCTGAGCAGCGGCTACTCCTATCTCATTCGCTTTCTCTGCCGGAATTGTAAAGGTAATCTCATTTCCAGAAATTTTACTCTTTTTCATCATATTCTGCGTTAATGAAGAGAACTGAAAATAATTTGGATTCATCTCAACATCTACCGTTTTGCTTACTGGTTCCTTATATTCATAATGAGCCGTCCCATCTCGATACGTCATATTCCATATATATTTTTGTCCAAGTACAGCCATACTGGCAGAGCCTGTCATTTGAACTGCAGAACTGTCATTCTCATCATAACCAGATACCTCTGTAACTGCATCCAATGTAACTTTCGTTTTCGTTTTTGCTTTTCCCTGGATAATTGTCATATCTGCATCCATATCCAGTTCTTCTTTCCAGTTTCCTGACACGACTGTTTTCTGCATTGCTTCCTGATATGCCAGAAAAGCATCTTTCCCTTTTCCATATACCGTAATCGGAAATACTTGAAACCCTATTATCAACGCGATCAAAATATTCCTCATTTTCTTTTCCATTTGTGCTCCTTTCAAAAAAGGACCCCGTATAAAACATACAGAGTCCTTTTTTCATCTGATTTTTCTTCTAAAACAGGTTTCCCATTGTATACAGATCTAAATACCAAGAACGATCTACTTTTATTACAGATATTTCCAGAGAATTGCTTACTTCTGTTTCATCTCCTTTCAAAGTAAACTCAACCTCTACAGTTTTAGCTGCAGATACTTTTACGTTTATATCTTCATAATTGCTTTTTAAATCATCCAGGTCATCATCTGTCACATCTTCAACATTTGTCATTTTATAAGACAGTTTCCAGTCATCTCCCAGCGATTGATCCAAGGAATCCACTTGTTTCTTGAGAGAATCATTCGCCTCATCTACCAACTCTGTTTTGCTATATCCTGTCTCCTCTAATGCTTTATCTACTACCTTTTCCGGAAGCAATTCTACAATAGATTGTGCATCTACCGCAAACTGCGACGTTACAAATGTATCTATTGTCTTTTTGTAGCTTCTTCCCCCAAGTGTATAAACAAGAAGTACGACTGCTACAATCACACACAATGCTAATACAATACCCTTTTCTCTGTTTTTTTTTGCAGGTGACTTTTCATTTAGCGCTTTTCCACATTTACTGCAATATTTTGCCCCATCTGGATTTTCTGTTCCGCATTTTTTGCAAAGCATTTATTTCCCTCCACATTTTGAAATTTTTATCACGAACACTATTTTATTTGGATCCAGATTGCCACATTCTTTGCATCCCTTCCATAATTTCGTTCAGCTCTTGTTTTCGGCTCTGAACTTGGTATGCAGATACCCGCATACATAAAATAAATGGTGCATCCAGAATCAAGAAAAACAATGCCATGATTCCGATTCCATTAATGAGCATTCCTGCCGCCGCTACCAGCATCAATACTGACATTATTATTCCTACAATTTTAAATCCTTTAGCCCGTTTTTGGTATGCTTCTATCTCTGCCATAAGTTCATCTGGATTTCTAAATTTTCTTCCACATTTTTTACAGATCCAATATGTCTTCTGTTGTAAGCCACTCGCTCCGGCTAATACTCCAGCTTTCGTACCAGCAAACACAGAAACACCCATTCCGCTTGCTACAGCACCTCCTATATCCCGATCTCCTATAATATTTAAGTCTTTTTCTCCACACCGTGGACAACAAATTTTTACATATGTAGCTGTTCCCATATCCTTCCTTCTCTCTTAATTTATTTTTTTATCTATTTTTTTGCTGTTAATGGCCGAAACGATTGAATTGTAATTCCCCGATATTCTAGGATGCCTTCATCTCCTACTGCAATAAATATGGTGTCTGCATGAAAACTTCTAAGCTTTTTACGCTCTCCATTTTCAAATTCAACCACATACCATTCAATGTTTCCTTTTTGTACTGGTTTCTCAAGAATTTTTACTTTCGATTTTTCCAGTGGCTTGGAATTGTCCTTTGATTTCAAAATAAAGTATCCAATCCAGGAAGCGATTCCTATCACTAAAACAACTATAACAAACGCAAAAATATCTTCATCAGAAAAACTGCTGCCACCGATACGTATATATGTCATTTAATTTTTCTCCTTCTTTTCAAACATGAACCATAAATTATTCTTTAAATTCGCTATAGGGAATCGGATCATCATCAAGCCTGTTCGAGTAATATATCACACTTACATCTTGGGCTTTTCCTTGCAGATACAGAAAAACTGAATCTGATTTCCATACTACTGAGTTGCCGTTTGCCAAATTTCCCACATGAATTATTCCACTTGCTGCACCACTTAAGCTGATATTCTCTGTAGATGTAAAATCAAATAAACTCTCTACAGTACTGCCCTCTGGAACTTGAACCACAATGCTGCCATCTGTAACTTCTTTGGTTCCCGATGTTGACTTACCACATCCAATTAGCATCATCATGCTTAAGACCATTAAAAACAAATACATCTGTTTTTTTCGTGTCATAACACATTCCTCCTGCTTCTATATCTTTGGTTTTGGATTTCGATTTTTTCTTTTTCATCCCCCCTACCTAATCCCCCGTTTTCAGAAAGTGTACTTTTGCAGATCAGAAAATACATTCTATTTCTTTATATATTTTCACTAAAACACATTGTTTTTTTCTTCCTAATATTGTATAATACAACAAAGTAACTTGAATTTTCAGAATTTGCAAAAGTACACATTTACAAATTCTGCTCTCCTGTCATTTGCTTTTCATCTTCCATTTTTCTTATCTTCCCATAAAACGTCCCAACCGGCATGTCACATGCTTTCGCAGCTTCCTTTAACGTTATCTTTTTTTCTCTCCATTCCCTATGAACTTCATCAAAATTATCCGGTACCGACCGCGACGGTCTGCCAAATTTCACTCCTTTTGCTTTTGCAGCTGCAATTCCTTCTGCCTGCCGTTGACGAATATTTTTGCTTTCACTTTCTGCCACAAAAGACAACACCTGTAAAACAATATCGCTCAAAAAGGTTCCCATCAGATCTTTTCCCCTTCGAGTATCGAGCAATGGCATATCAAGGACAACAATATCAACACCTTTTTCTTTTGTCAGCACACGCCATTGTTCCAAAATTTCCTCATAATTTCTTCCCAGTCGATCAATACTTTTTATATACAGCAAATCATCTTTCTTTAATTTTCGTATCATTTTACGATATTGCGGACGGTTAAAATCTCTGCCCGACTGCTTATCCAGATAAATATTCTTTTCCAAAACACCAATTCGTTTCAACGATAATAACTGCCGATCTTCATTTTGATCTCGGCTACTTACTCGTATGTAACCATAAATATTCATAGCGTGTTCCCTTCTTTATAAAATTTTGCATCACAGAAAATTTTACATGCTCGACGTGAATCTTGTGATCACAAAATTTCATTAACTTCTCTTTTCAAACACATTATAATAAAGCATCTCTGGGAACACATATTTTTTGTATGATAATCTATTATGTTCGCTTATCTGACCATTATTCTCCCAACCAAAAAGCAAGGCAGCATGCCACAAATTTCTCTGTGGTATGCTGCCTTGCTTTTTATTCAAAATTTTGCGCGTCTAACTCATCATTGAAATAACAAGAATGCGACGCTCAGTTTTCAAAATATATTATTCTTTACTGAATCGGCTCCTTCGCCGGTGTTCCCGCTTTTCTCGGATACTTCTTCGGCGTTGCCTTCCCCTTCTCGATACAGACAAACGATCTCTCGTCCTCCGTTCCCGTAAGCTGGAAATAAACCGGCTCTTTTGCCTCGCCGCCAAGCACATGAATCGCTTTTTGAGCTGCGACAAGCTCCTCATTCAATTTGCCCGATTTATATGAGACAAACCGTCCTCCGACCTTCACATATGGCAGACAATACTCCGAAAGCGAACTCAAATTCGCCACCGCGCGCGATACCACGAGATCAAACTGCTCCCGGTACTCCTTCTGGCGTGCGAAATCCTCGGCTCTTCCATGAATGGCCGTAATTTTGGAAAGTCCAAGCTGTCCGATCACTTCATTCAGGAATTTCACCCTCTTATTCAGCGAATCCAGCAGCACGACTTCCACCTCCGGAAACGCAATTTTCAGCGGGATTCCCGGAAAACCGGCTCCCGTTCCCACATCGAGAATGCGTCCCGCCTGTGCCACATCACAGACCTTCACCAGCGACAGGCTGTCGAGGAAATGTTTCGTGATAACCTGATCGAACTCGGTAATCGCCGTCAGATTCATAAACGAATTCCACTCCACCAGCAGCGCATAATACTGCAGAAACTGCGTTTTCTGCTCCTCGGAGAGCGCGATGCCAAGCTCCGCAAGGCCGCGCTCAAATCCCTCAAGATTATATTCTTTCATACTTTTCTCCGTCTTTTATTTATGTCCCAGATACACCAGCAGAACCGAAATATCCGCCGGGGAAACGCCCGAAATACGTGACGCCTGGCCGATGTTGATCGGGCGGTACAGGTTCAGCTTCTGTTTCGCCTCGATGCGCAGGCTCTGGATCTCGTCGTAATTGATGTTCTCCGGGATTTTCTTCTCTTCCATCTTCTTGAACTGCTCCACCTGCTTCATCTGGCGCTTGATGTAGCCGTCATACTTGATGTTGATGTTGACCTGCTCCTGCACATCCTCCGGCAGCTTTGGTCGTTTCGGATCTACTTCTGCCAGCATTTTATAGTTCAGCTCCGGCCGGCGGATCAGCTCTGCAAGTGAGCTTCCGCCGGAAAGCAGCGTCGAACCATATTCTGCCAGCAGTTCATTGACATTCGAGCTCGTTCCCACATACGTGTTCTCCACACGCTCAATCTCTTCCTGGATCTGCTGTTCTTTCCGTTTCAGTGCCGCATACTGCTCCTCGCTGATCAGTCCCACGCGGTATCCGTATTTGCGCAGACGCAGATCCGCATTGTCCTGGCGGAGCAGCAGACGATATTCCGCGCGGCTCGTCATCATTCGGTACGGCTCGTGGTTCTCTTTCGTTACGAGGTCATCGATCAGAACACCGATGTACGACTCGGAACGGTCGAGCACCAGCTCCTCTTTTCCCTGCACGCGGAGCGCCGCATTGATGCCCGCGATCAGGCCCTGTGCCGCAGCTTCCTCGTATCCTGAACTGCCGTTAAACTGGCCGCCGGAAAACAGATTTTTGATCGCCTTGAACTCCAGGGACGGCAGAAGCTGTCTCGGATTGATACAGTCATACTCGATCGCATACGCATTCCGCACAATTTTTGCATGCTCCAGACCCGGCACGGTGTGATACATCGCAATCTGCACATCCTCCGGCAGTGAACTCGACATGCCGCCGACGTACATCTCATTCGTGTATCTTCCCTCTGGCTCCAGGAACACCTGGTGGCGGTTTTTATCGGCAAATTTTACGACTTTATCCTCAATCGAAGGACAGTACCGCGGACCAGTTCCCTCGATCATGCCGGAATAAAGCGGCGACCGGCTGAGATTTTCGCGGATGATTTTGTGCGTCTCCTCGTTCGTATACGTCAGCCAGCAGGATTCCTGATCGATCTGTACACTCTCCGGATCGGTCGAGAACGAGAACGGCACAACCCGCTCATCGCCGAACTGCTCTTCCATCTTGGAGAAGTCGATGCTCCGCTTGTCGATACGCGCCGGTGTTCCGGTCTTAAAGCGCACCATCTCCACGCCGTTTGCTTTCAGGGAATCCGTCAGATGCGTTGCCGCCTGCAGACCGTTCGGTCCCGTATACGTGCTCACATCACCGTAAATGCACCGCGCATTCAGGTAAACACCGGTACAGAGCACTGCAGCCTTGCAGTGGTAAATTGCACCGGAAACGGCTTTTACGCCCGTCAGAACGCCGTCTTCCACGATCAGCTCCGCAATCTCCATCTGGCGGATCGTCAGATGATCGGTGTTTTCGAGAACCTCGCGCATCGACTGGCTGTACGCCCGCTTGTCTGCCTGCGCACGCAGCGAATGCACCGCCGGTCCCTTTGATTTATTCAGCATTTTCGACTGAATAAACGTCTTATCAATATTTTTACCCATCTCGCCGCCGAGCGCGTCGATCTCTTTTACGAGGTGTCCCTTCGAGGTTCCTCCGATGTTCGGATTGCACGGCATCATCGCGATGCTGTCGACACTTACCGTAAATACAACCGTTTCCAGCCCCATCCGCGCTGCCGCAAGTGCTGCCTCGCATCCCGCATGGCCCGCACCGATGACGGCAATATCAATTGTTTCTTCTAAAACTGCCATTTTTCCTGTCCTTTTCTATCTAAACTCTACGAACTGTTTCGTGATTATTTGCCTGTACAGAACTTGCTGAAAATCTCATTCACAAGGTCCTCTCCTACCGCTTCACCGATGATCGAGCCAAGTTCCTCATACGCATTCATTAGGTCAATCGAGAAGAAGTCCTCCGGCATACCCATTTCGATGCTGCCTGCCGTCAGCTCCAGACTCTTTTTTGCTTCCAGAAGCGCCTGTTTATGGCGCGCATTCGTGATGTAAACCTCATCGTTGAACGAAATTTCACCTTGGAAGAACATCTTTTTCATCTGCTCTTCCAGCTCTTCCATGCCCGTCTCTTCCCGCGCCGAAATGCTGATGACCGGAGCACCTGTCTTCTGCTCCATCTCCTCTTTTTCGATCACCGCGGTCAGATCTGATTTATTCAGCAGCACAATCGCCTTGCGCCCTTTCAGGATCTCCATAATTTTCGCATCATTCTCATCGAGCGGCACCGACGCATCCACCACGTAGAGGATCAGATCCGCATCTTTTGCGTGTTCGAGCGCACGGTCCACGCCGATTTTCTCGACCGTGTCCGCCGTCTTGCGGATACCCGCCGTATCGAGAATCCGAAGGGAAATACCCTTCAGCACCAGATTTTCCTCGAGCACATCGCGCGTCGTTCCGGCGATATCCGTTACAATCGCCTTTTCCTCTCCGGCCAGCAGATTCAAAAGCGACGATTTTCCGGCATTCGGCTTTCCAAGAATAACTGTCTTGATGCCCTCCTGGATCATCTTACCCTCATCCGCAGATGCCAGGAGCTTTTCAACCTGCTTTTTCTGCTCCGCAACAACCACGGCCAGCCGCTCCGGGTATCCGTCCAGACTGATGTGCTCCGGGTCATCAAGCGCCGACTCGATAAACGCGATCTCATAAATCAGCTTCTCGCGAATTGCCCGGATCGCCTTTTTCACCGTTCCGCGCAGCTGGCTCTCGGAGCTTTTTAAGGCATACGCACTCTTTGCCGAGATGACATCCATAACCGCCTCGGCCTGCGTCAGATCCATTCTTCCATTCAGAAACGCCCGTTTCGTAAACTCACCCGGATCTGCCGCCCGCGCACCGGCATTTAAGACTGCCTCGAGCACTTTTTTCACCGCCAGCACCCCGCCGTGACAGTCGATCTCGACGGTATTCTCGCCCGTATATGTTTTCGGCCCTTTCATCACCATGACAAGGACCTCATCAATCACTTCCTCCCCTTCGGTAATCCATCCATAATGAATCGTATGGGATTTGACCGCAGAAAGCTTTTTTCCTTCTTTTTTTGCACGGAATACGCGATCCGCCACTTCGAATGCATCGTTTCCGCTGATTCTTACAATACCAATTCCCGCCGGCGCCATCGCTGTGGACACTGCGGCAATTGTATCATCCAAATGAAATCCTGCCATTGTTTCCAGTCCTTTCTAAAACCTCTCTTTTGGGGGATCCCAGTATTCAGATCCACATCTTTTCTTTCCTTTCGCATGGCTCTGAATAGTTCCATTTTAGCAGAAAACCAGAAAAGACGGTACCCCGTATTTTACACAGGTACCGTCTTTTTGCATATTTTTTACGCTTTCTTATCGTTTCGGCGCTACAACAACGTGGCGATATGGCTCGCTGCCCTCGCTGTAGGTCTCCACAAATTTATTTCCCTGCAGTGCAGAGTGGATGATTCTTCTCTCGTAAGGATTCATCGGCTCTAAGGAAACCGGTCTTCTGGTCTTTTTCACTTTGTAAGCGATGTTTCTTGCCAGGTTTTCCAGTGTTTCTTTTCTGCGCTTGCGGTAATTTTCCGTATCAAGTTTGACACGAACGTAATCCTTCTGCTCTTTATTGACTACAAGGCTGGTCAGATACTGAAGGGAATCCAGCGTCTGTCCTCTTTTGCCGATCAGGATGCCCATATCCTCACCGGCAAAATCAACTTCAAGAGAACCGTTCTCGGCATTGTACTCCATCTGGATCTCAACCGGGAGCTCCATGGCTTTGAATACACCGCTTAAGAACTCAAGTGCCGTTGCCTTGATCTGGGCGATTTCCTCGTCTGTTCTCTGAACTACTTCACGCTCTTCTCTTGGCTCGGAGCGTCTTGCAGTTTCTGCCTGACGCGGAGCAGATTTTCTTTCCGTTTCTTTCTTTACAGCTTCTTTTTTCGGCGCTTCCTTTACCGGTGCAGGAGCTGCCTCTTTTTTCTCTGGTTTCTGGGGTGCTTCCGGTTCTTTTTCCGGTGCGGCTTTTACAGCGGCACGGATCACAGCCGGTTTACTTCCGATTCCAAAGAATCCGGAACTGCCTTCGCTGATGACCTGGATCTCCAGTTTATCGCTGGCAGCCTGAAGCTCAATGCAGGCTTTTGTAATAGCGTCGTCCACGGTTTTTGCGGATACTTCGATAAACTCCATAAAGATTTACCCCCTATTTTTTCTTTTTGCTGTTCTTTTCATCAAACTGTTTTACCATGTTTGCTTTCGCAGCGATGCTTCCGGCGCGGTATTCCTGATTACTGTTGTAATACTCAGTCGAAGCTTTTCTTGCTGCCTCTTTTTCCTCAGCAGACGGCTCTTCGTTCTCCTGTACCTGAATATTACGCACACTCTGCGTTGCAGCCTGTGTGATTTTCTGCGGCGGAAGGCCGGCTTTTTCTCTCTTCTTTGCAGCTTTTTCTTGGTTTTTGCGGATCACCTCATCCATGTCAATGGAAGACATATGACGGTTGATCACAATCTGCTGTACGCTTCGAACAAGCGCACCTGCAATCCAGTAAATACCAATACCGATGGAGAACGATAAACACATAAATGCGGAGAAAACAGGCATTACCGTGTTCATGGTCTTCATAGAATTTTCCATGGAGTTTGCTGTCTTATTTCCGTTGTTGGAAGATGGTGCCTGCGGCATCAGCTTGTAATTCAGCCACTGGGTAAACCATGCCAGAACCGGCACCAGAATTGCTCCTACAATCAGAAGAGCAGATCCGTTTGCCATACCCTCGCGGATGACATCCATCGGAGACTGTGTGATATTAAATCCAAGGAACATGTTGATATGCTTGGACTCCGCGGCGGTTTTTGTAATGGTATCCGCAATACCGGAGAACTCGCTGATATCGGCCAGCTTCGTCCACTGGGACGGTTTCAGCACATAAAACATGTCCAGAAGGTTATTTTCGGTTAATGTTTCACTTACTTTACTGTACATGGTAACACGGTTATCTGTGATAAACTGTGTCAGGATGTCAGAATATCCTGATACACCCATCATCTGTGTTGTCAGTCCCTGGAATACATTGCGGACACTTCCGATATATCCCGGAATATGATAGATAACCTGGTACAGCGCAAGCAGAATCGGCATCTGAACCAGCAGTGTACTGCAGCTTCCTGTCGGGGAGACACCGTATTTCTGATAAACTGCCATGGTTTCTTCAGATTTTTTCATCTGAGAAGCCTGGTCTTTTTTGTTCTGATATTTCTTTTCAATTCTCTGCAGATCCGGCTGCATTACGCTCATCATCTTCGACATCTTCTGCTGCTTGATCTGAAGCGGCGTCAGAACGAGATAAATGATAATCGTATACAGAATAATCGCAATACCGATGTTCGGAATTCCAATTTTTTCCAGGCAAAAATAAATTCCATTGATCAGCCAGCCGAGGATCTGGCATACCCACCCGATAATCGGCCACGTTGACTTACTCAGTACGATATCCAAAACGTCTTTTCCTCCTTATTTATCTACGGCACAGGGTCGTAACCTCCGTGTGAAAACGGGTTACATCTCAGTATTCTCCATAATGCCAGCAGACTTCCTTTGAAAGCACCATATTTCTGAATCGCTTCCAGCCCGTACTGCGAGCAGGTCGGCGTATAAGGGCAGTGCACCCTCTTCAGAGGAGACAGGTACTTCTGATAAAACCGGATACCTTTTATCAATACCGTCTTCATTTTTCTGTTTCCTTTAATATATGATGTAGTTTTCCCAGATGCAAAAGTGCTCCCTCTATCTCGAAATACGTACAGTTTTTTGCATTAACTCTTGCGATCACAACTACATCCATTCCACACTGAAATTCCTCTTCATGCAGACGATAACTCTCCCGGATCAGTCTCGCCAGATGGTGGCGCACAACGCTGTTTCCCACCTTTTTACTTACTGAAATTCCAATCCGGTTCCGTCCCAGCTGATTTTTCTTCACATACATGACCAGAAATCGGTTTGCAAACGATGTTCCCTGCTTATAAACCAGCTGAAAATCTCTGTTTTTTTTCAGGCTTTCCGAATATTTCATGAATCCATTCTTTCCTTCATGATTTGTCTAAATTTTCTTTTCATTGAATAGCTTTAGATAGAAGAAAAGACCACATAAATTTTATGCGGCCTTTGGTTTTATGCTGATAATTTTTTTCTTCCTTTTAATCTTCTTGCAGCTAAAACTTTTCTTCCACCTTTTGTGCTCATTCTTGCTCTGAATCCGTGAACTTTAGCTCTGGATCTTTTTTTCGGCTGAAATGTCATTTTCATAAGATAAGGCACCTCCTTTAAATTCTAATCAATAACTGCCTGCAAGGCAGTATTTCACTACATGTATGACAGAAAACATCATTTCAATTATATTCATAAACCCCCATTTCGTCAACCCTAAAATCAATAATTTTCGCAGTTTTTTTCGGAAAAAATGCCGCTCTGACGCGGTTTTCCGGTCTGCCGCTGCCCGTGCCTTCCGTGTGCTGATTTTCGGTTTATCCACAACTTATCCACACTGTCCGCCGCACGCGTACAAATACCAGTTCGATTTTTGTGCTTTCCACACGATATCTTGTAACCGTAATCAACATTATCCACAATCTGTGGATAACCTTGTGGATAACTTTCGGTTTTGCTGTGTACAACCTGTGGGCATTTCCAATTTTTCCAGTATTTACGCCATGTATAATGTGTATATAAGTTTTCCAGACTTTACACATTTCGGTTTTTCCAGCCCTCTATCCACAATTTTATCAACATAAGATTCCCTGTTATCCACAAACTATCCTCCATTTCATCAACAGGAAAATTTTTTACACATTCTGTGGATAAAAAAATAATTATCCACATTTTTGGGTTGAATAAAACGGCATTTTATTATATCATATAGAAGTAAAAATGCGACTATTCGGGGGAAATTTCGTTTTCCAGACAGAAGTTATCCCCAAAAAGCAATGATTATAGAAGCGGAGCGACAGAAAAAGCATGGAAATCGTACAAGATAAATGGAAAGAAATACTGCAGAGAGTGCGGGACGAGCACGAATTATCTGAGATCTCCTTTACTACATGGATTGAACCACTTACGATCCATTCGGTTGAGGACAATCTGATCACAATCCTGGTTCCATCCGAAAAAATGGGTCTCGATTACGTGAGCAAAAAATATACTCTTCCTATTAAAGTGGCAATCGCGGAAATCACAGGTGTCAACTATGAGATCCGCTTTATTCTTCCGGAAGAAGTGAAACAGGAAAAAGCGCCTGCTCCCGTCCAGAAAAATCTCTATGTGCCGAACCTGAATCCAAAGTATACCTTTGATACCTTCGTGGTCGGCAGCAATAACAAATTTGCCCATGCAGCTTCTCTCGCCGTGGCCGAATCCCCGGGAGAAATCTACAATCCGCTGTTTTTATACGGTGGTGTTGGACTGGGCAAAACCCATCTGATGCACTCGATCGCACATTTTATTCTTCAGAAGAACCCGTCTTCGCGGATTCTCTACGTAACGAGTGAAGAATTTACCAATGAAGTCATCGAGGCTATCCGAAACAGCAACAACACCGCAATGACCAAATTCCGTGAGAAATACCGCAATATCGACGTACTTCTCATCGATGATGTGCAGTTTATTATAGGAAAGGAATCCACGCAGGAAGAGTTTTTCCATACCTTCAATACGCTGCACGGCGCCAACAAACAGATCATCCTTTCTTCGGATCGTCCCCCGAAAGACATGGATATCCTGGAAGACCGCATCCGTTCCCGTTTCGAATGGGGACTCCTTGCCGACATCCAGAGCCCGGATTATGAGACGCGAATCGCCATTCTCCGAAAGAAACAGGAATTAGACGGCTATTCCGTCAGCGACGATGTGATCGAATACATCGCTTCCAATATTAAATCGAACATCCGTGAGTTGGAAGGCGCTCTCAACAAAATCATTGCATACGCAAACCTTGAAAAACGTGAAATCAACATTGATCTTGCAGAGCAGGTGCTGCGCGACATCATCTCCCCGAACGAGAAGAAGGTGATCACGCCGGAATTTATCATCGACACCGTTGCAGATCACTTCGATATTACGCCGTCCGACATTGTCGGCAGCAAGCGGAGCAGCAAAATCGTATTCCCGCGCCAGATCGCAATGTATCTGTGCCGCGAAATGCTCGATGCCCCGCTGACCGGAATCGGAAAAATGATGGGCGACCGCGATCATACCACTGTCATGCACGGCATTGAGAAGATCGAAAAGGAAATGAGTGCTAAAGACAGTGTCCGCAACACGGTAGACATCTTAAAGAAGAAGATCAACCCGTCGAAATAGGCGGAGCCTTTGTAACTCTGTCAAAACGATTAAAACCGATTTACATTTATATAAGAAGAAACTCATCGGTTGACAGGCCCTTATTTATACACAAACCGATGTGGAAAGCCTGTGGATGAATTGTGGACAAATTTGGGGCCTGAAGTTATCAACATTTCATACACAGGTTCACGTTCGATTATTCACAGAGTTATACAGATCGATTTTTCCAGTATTTCCGCATTCTTGACGGGGTTTTCCACATATCCACAGCCTCTACGACTAAGACTACGGATTTTTACTATATTTTTTCTTTATAAGCAGACTCACCAAGCAGTGAGGAAAGGAGAGTTATCCACAATTATGAAATTAGTGTTTGACAAAGCAGACCTTGTAAAAAGCGTTGGTATCGCTATGAAAGCTGTCTCCGGTAAAACAACCATGCCGATTCTGGAATGCATTCTGATTGATGCATCTTCCAACGTGATCAAATTTACCTCCAACGATATGGAACTCGGAATCGAAACCATCGTCACAGGTATGATTCTGGAACGCGGTATTGTTGCTCTGGATGCAAAGATTTTTTCTGAGATTGTAAGAAAACTTCCGGATAATCAGGTTACAATAGAAACAGATGAAAATCTGGTAACCACGATTACATGTGAAAAAGCAAAATTCAACATTCCGGGACAGTCAGGAGAAGATTTTTCCTATCTGCCGATTCTCGAAACTTCCGATTGTGTTTCCATTTCCCAGTTCACCTTAAAAGAACTGATCCGTCAGACCATTTTCTCCATTGCAGCCAATGAGAACAACAAACTGATGACCGGTGAGCTTTTTGAAATCAAAGATAACACACTTCGCGTCGTATCTCTGGACGGACACCGTATTGCGATCCGCAGAATTGAGCTGAAAGATTCGTATCCGGACCGAAAAGTCGTTGTTCCGGGAAAAACCCTGAACGAAATCAGCAAAATTCTGTCCGGTGAGATGGATGATCAGATTGATATTTACTTCTCGGAAAACCACATTATGTTCAAGTTCGATGATACAACGGTCGTTTCCAGACTGATCGACGGTGAATATTTCCGCATCGACCAGATGCTTTCGAGTGATTACGAGACAAAAGTGACGATCAACAAAAAAGAATTCTTAAGCTGTATCGACCGTGCGACGCTTCTTGTCAAAGAAGGCGACAAAAAACCGATCATCATCGACATCCAGGATGGAGCGATGGAACTGCAGATCAACTCCGCGATGGGTTCCATGAAAGAAGAGATCGATATCAACAAAGAAGGCAAGGATATTATGATCGGTTTTAACCCGAAATTCCTGATCGATGCACTTCGTGTTATTGACGACGAGGAGATTTCGATTTATCTGGTCAACCCGAAGGCTCCATGTTTTATCCGGAACGAAGAAGAGAGCTATATCTACCTGATTCTGCCGGTAAACTTCAATTCCGTGAGATAAGTCACATAAGTTTGAAATCTGCCGGAACCTTTTCTGAAAGAACTTTCAGCGGTTTTACAGCCACACAGGTTGAAAACTGCGAACTTACGTGAGGAAAAGGCACGGCAGTGCAGGAGGAAAAAATGGAAATTATTACGCTGCGTGAAGATTACATCAAACTGGGCCAGGCATTAAAAGCTGCGGCTCTGGTAGAAGACGGCGTGGAAGCAAAGCTCGTCATCAAGGACGGCGAAGTGACCGTAAACGGTGAAGTAGATACCCGCCGCGGCCGCAAGCTCTATGACGGAGATGTTGTCTGCTACAATGGAAATGAGATACAAATTAAAAAATAAGGCTTAAAAACTTAAGCTGATTTTTCACGGACGAGTGCTCATGTATATCAAATCTTTAGAACTGAAGAACTATCGGAATTATGAGAGTTTATGCATAAATATCAGCCCCGGAACGAATATTCTCTACGGCGACAATGCCCAGGGAAAGACGAATATTCTCGAGGCTTTATATCTCGCGGGTACGACAAAATCGCACCGTGGCAGCAAGGACCGCGAAATCATCCAGTTTGACCGGGAGGAAGCCCATATCCGGATGATGGTGGAGCGGAACGGCAGCACGCATAAAATCGATATGCATCTAAAAAAAAATAAATCCAAGGGAATCGCCATTGATGGAGTTCCGATCCGCAAAGCGTCGGAACTTTTTGGCATTGTAAATATTGTGTTTTTCTCTCCGGAGGATCTGAATATCATCAAAAACGGTCCTGCGGAGCGCCGGCGTTTCCTGGATAGCGAAATTTGTCAATTGTCAAGACTATACATGATCGAGCTTGCCAATTATAATAAAGTGGTGGCGCAGAGAAACAAGCTGCTTAAAGAGATTTCGTTTTCCGGCAGAATGGCGGATACGCTCGAGATCTGGGATGAGCAGATGGTCCGCTATGGAACAAGCATTATTTCCGAGCGGAAAAAATTTATCAGCCGCCTGAATGATATTTTATCCGAGATCCATCAGAATCTGACCGGAGGAAAGGAGCAGATTCTGATTACCTATGAACCGAATGTGTCCGAGGAAGCGTTTTCCGAAGAGTTAAAAGCCGGAAGAGAGCGTGATCTGCGTTTCGGACAGTCCTACACCGGGCCGCACCGGGACGATTTCTGTGTGCGGGTCAACGACATTGATATCCGTAAATACGGTTCCCAGGGGCAGCAGAGGACGGCGGCGCTTTCGCTGAAATTGGCGGAGATCCGTCTGGTCGAGGAGGAAATTCACGATACACCGGTTTTACTGCTGGATGATGTTTTGTCGGAGCTGGACGGCAGCCGGCAGAATTATCTTCTGCAGAGCATTCACAGCATACAGACACTGATTACCTGTACCGGACTGGACGAGTTTGTCGAAAATCATTTTGAGGCAAACAGCGTATTCCAGGTGGTCGAGGGATCTGTGTTTCACAAAGAAACAGGAGGAATCTAAATGAGTACAGAGAACATGGAAAAGACAGAGTATGGTGCAGACCAGATTCAGATTCTGGAGGGTCTGGAAGCCGTACGGAAGCGCCCAGGTATGTATATCGGCAGTACCTCCGCACGGGGACTTCACCATCTGGTCTATGAGATTGTCGACAACTCGGTAGACGAGGCACTGGCAGGATACTGCAAAAATATTGACGTTACGATTAACCCGGACAACTCCATCACCGTCATCGACGACGGCCGTGGTATTCCGGTCGGCATCAATCATAAGTCGGGCCTTCCGGCCGTTGAGGTTGTCTTTACGGTGCTGCACGCAGGCGGAAAGTTCGGCGGCGGAGGGTACAAGGTATCCGGCGGTCTGCACGGCGTTGGTGCATCCGTTGTAAATGCGCTGTCCAACTGGCTTGAGGTGCGCGTTTATCACGATGGAAAGGTTTATTTCCAGCGGTATGAGCGCGGAAAAACCATGAATAAGCTGGAGGTCATCGATACCTGTCCGATCGAAAAAACAGGTACCGAGGTCCGTTTCCTGCCGGATGACACGATGTTCGAGGAGACGGTTTATGATTACGACGTTTTAAAAACAAGACTCCGCGAGACCGCATTTCTGACCAAGGGACTGCGCATTGTTCTGCGCGATCTGCGCACGGATCCGGTAGTGGAAAAAGCATTCCACTACGAGGGCGGTATCAAAGAGTTTGTCAGCTACCTGAACAAGAGCAAAACGGCGCTCTACCCGGACATCATCTACTGCGAGGGAGAAAGAGACGGCGTTCTTGTTGAGGTTGCAATGCAGCACAACGATTCCTATCAGGAAAATACGTATGGTTTTGTCAACAACATTACGACACCGGAGGGCGGTACCCATATCGTGGGCTTCCGGAATGCGCTGACGAAAACCTTTAATGAATATGCAAGAGCAAATAAACTGTTAAAAGACAGCGAGCCGAACCTGACCGGAGAAGACATCCGCGAGGGTATGACGGCGATTGTCAGCATCAAAATCGAGGAGCCGCAGTTCGAGGGCCAGACGAAGCAGAAACTCGGAAACAGCGAGGCGAGAGGAGCTGTCGATAATATCGTGAGCACACAGCTCGAACTGTTCCTGGAGCAGAACCCGGCTGTTGCAAAGACGATTATCGAAAAATCCCTGCTTTCCCAGCGTGCCAGAGAGGCCGCAAGAAAAGCGCGTGACCTGACGAGAAGAAAATCCGCACTGGATGGCATGTCCCTGCCTGGAAAACTGGCAGACTGCACCGACAAGGATCCGAAAAACTGTGAGATCTTCCTGGTCGAGGGAGATTCCGCGGGCGGTTCCGCAAAATCCGCGAGAAGCCGTGCAACGCAGGCGATCCTGCCTCTGCGTGGAAAAATCCTGAATGTAGAGAAAGCACGTCTCGATAAAATTTATGCCAATGCCGAGATCAAAGCGATGATTACGGCATTCGGAACCGGAATCCACGACGATTTCGATATCACCAAACTGCGCTACGACAAGATCATCATCATGACCGATGCCGATGTCGACGGCGCGCACATCGACACACTGATGCTGACGTTCCTGTACCGCTTCATGCCGGAGCTGATCAAACAGGGCCACGTTTACCTGGCACAGCCGCCGCTGTTCAAGATTGAGAAAAACAAAAAAGTATGGTACGCATACGACGACGATCAGATGAATCAGATCCTCAATGAGATTGGACGTGGAGACAATAAGATCCAGCGTTACAAAGGACTGGGAGAGATGGATGCGGAGCAGCTCTGGGAGACCACCATGGATCCGGAACGCCGTGTTCTGCGCCGCGTTGTGTTCGACGAAGAGTATTCTTCTGAAATTGACCTGACCTTCAATACACTCATGGGTGACAAGGTAGAACCGCGCCGTGACTTTATCGAAGAGAGAGCAAAATACGCAAACAACCTGGATATCTAAAAGTCCTGTGAACTGAAGTGGAGGAAAAGATGGAAGATAATGTTTTTGATAAAATTCACGAGGTCGATCTGAAAGACACGATGGAGGAATCCTACATCAACTACGCGATGAGCGTAATTGCATCCCGTGCACTTCCAGACGTCCGCGATGGCTTAAAGCCGGTACAGAGACGTATTCTGTACTCCATGAGTGAACTGAACAATACGCCGGATAAGCCGCACCGTAAGTGCGCGCGTATCGTCGGTGATACGATGGGTAAATATCACCCGCACGGCGACAGCTCTATCTACGGAGCACTCGTCAACATGGCACAGGACTGGGCAACCCGTTATCCGATGGTGGACGGCCATGGAAACTTCGGTTCCGTCGACGGCGACGGCGCTGCGGCTATGCGATACACCGAGGCACGTTTAAGCAAAATCTCGATGGAGATGCTGGCGGATATCAACAAAGACACCGTAGACTTCGCCCCGAACTTTGATGAAACCGAAAAAGAGCCTGTTGTTATGCCGGCCCGCTACCCGAACCTTCTGGTAAACGGTACTTCCGGTATCGCAGTCGGTATGGCAACGAACATCCCGCCGCACAATCTGCGCGAGGTGGTAAGTGCCATTGTAAAAATTATTGATAATATCATCGAGGAGGACCGTACGACAGATCTCGAGGAGATTCTCGGCATTGTAAAAGGCCCTGACTTCCCGACCGGAGCAGAAATCCTCGGCACCCGCGGCATCGACGAGGCCTACCGTACCGGCCGTGGTAAAATCCGTGTTCGTGCGGTATCAAACATCGAGACACTGCCGAACGGAAAGAGCGAGATCATCGTAACCGAGATCCCGTACATGGTAAACAAGGCGCGCCTGATCGAGAACATCGCCGCGCTGGTAAGAGATAAAAAGATCGACGGCATCACCGGCATTGCGGACCACTCCAACCGTGAGGGTATGCGCATCTGTATCGAACTGCGCCGCGACGCCAATGCAAACGTCATCTTAAACCAGCTGTACAAACATACCCAGATGCAGGATACCTTTGGTGTGATCATGCTTGCACTGGTAAACAATCAGCCGAAAGTCATGAACCTTCTGGAGATGCTGACGTATTATCTGCAGCACCAGGAAGAGGTTGTGACGAGAAGAACGAAATACGACCTGAACAAAGCGCAGGAGAGAAGCCATATTCTGGAAGGACTCTTAAAAGCGCTTGACCATATTGACGAAGTGATCCATATCATCCGTGCATCCGCGAATGCGGCAGAGGCAAAGAAGAACCTGATGGAACGCTTCGATCTGAGTGATGCCCAGGCCCAGGCAATCGTAGACATGCGTCTGCGCGCTCTGACCGGTCTGGAACGGGAGAAGCTCGAGAACGAGTACAAAGAGCTGATGGCGCGCATCGAGCAGTTAAAAGCCATCCTCGCAGACCGCAAGGTGCTTCTTGGCGTTATCCGCAGGGAGATTCTGACCGTATCCGAAAAATACGGCGATGACAGAAGAACTTCCATCGGCTTTGATGAGTACGATCTCTCCATGGAGGATCTGATTCCGCGCGAGAATACCGTCATCACCATGACGAAACTGGGCTATATCAAACGTATGACCGTTGACAACTTCCGCAGCCAGAACCGTGGCGGCAAGGGAATCAAGGGCATGCAGACCATCGAGGACGACTACATCGAGGAGCTTCTGATGACGACGACCCATCATTACCTCATGTTCTTTACGAATACGGGAAGAGTCTACCGTCTGAAAGCATACGAGATTCCGGAGGCGTCCAGAACCGCAAGAGGAACGGCGATTGTCAACCTTCTCCAGCTGCAGCCGGGAGAGAAGATTACCGCTGTTATTCCAATGCGCAAATATGAGAAGGGCCATTATCTGTTTATGGCAACGAAAAAGGGACTGGTGAAGAAGACGCCGCTCGAAGAATACGAGAACGTCAGAAAAACGGGTCTTGCTGCCATTGCGCTCCGCGATGATGATGAACTGATTGAAGTTAAGACAACTGATAACGAGAAAGAGATTATTCTGGTAACGAAATTCGGCCAGTGTATCCGCTTCAAGGAAAACGATGTGCGTACGACAGGCCGTGTTTCCATGGGTGTACGCGGCATCAACCTTCTGGACGGCGATGAAGTAGTCGGCATGCAGATCTGCACGCAGGGAGACTATCTCCTTGTCGTATCCGAAAACGGCATGGGCAAACGGACGCCGATGGCAGAGTTTACCGTACAGCTCCGCGGCGGCAAGGGTGTCAAATGCTATAAGATTACCGAAAAGACCGGAAACCTGATCGGTTCCAAGGCAGTCAATGAGGATAATGAGATTATGATGATTACCACAGAGGGAATCATTATCCGTACACCATGCTCCGGCATTTCTGTTATGGGACGTATCACGTCCGGTGTCAAGCTGATGGATGTGGACGGTGAAATCAAGGTTGCCAGCATTGCAAAGGTAAGAGACAAAGAGGCATCCGAGGAGACTCCGGTTTCGGTGGAAGAGACCGAAAGTGCTTCTGAGGAAACGAAGGAATAATACAGCGTCGCAAAACGTGTCTGAGAGAAAAAAGCTCAGGCACGTTTTTCTCGTTTGGGGAAGGGGAGAAAAATATGAAACGAATTTTACTGATGGTGCTGCGGAATCTGCTTCTGGTTCCGTGGATGTGGTGCCGGCTCTGTTACCATGCAGCGCATCCGGACAAGTACAGTCTGGAAGAGCACTTTAAAATGCTGCGCTTTATTGTACAGCGGGCGAACAAAGGCGGAAACGTCATTGTGGAATCCTATGGAGCAGAAAATCTTCCGGAGCAGGACGGTTTTGTGATGTATCCGAATCACCAGGGACTGTACGATGTGCTGGCGATCGCAGGAGCGTGCTCGCGTACCTTTACAGTTGTTGCCAAAAAAGAGGTAGAGCATATTCCGTTTTTAAAACAGGTCTTTGCGTGCATCCACGCGCTGTTTATGGACCGGGAGAATCTGCGGCAGTCAATGCAGGTTATCAATGAGGCGGCCGATGCCGTAAAAGAAGGCAAAAACGTCATTCTGTTTCCGGAAGGAACGAGGAGCAGAAAGGGAAACCAGCTGCTGGAGTTTAAAAGCGGCAGCTTCAAGATCGCAGTAAAAGCAAAATGCCCGATCGTGCCGGTTGCGTTAAAAAACTGTTTTGTTCCGTTTGACTCCAATACCGTCCGTCCCGTAACGGTAGAAGTCCATTTTCTCGACCCGATCCCATACGAGGAATACCAGGGAATGAAGACAACAGAGATTGCCGAGATGGTAAAGAAGAGAATTGAAGCCGTCGTAACCGCGTAGCGGTTTCAGAAAAGAGCGTGATATGCGCTCTTTTCTGCTATTCTGGGGGCTGATTTGGGTTCTGTAAGGCATATTTTCTATAATAGTAAGAAAAAAACAAAAAATTCGAAAAAACGGGTTGACAAGAACGTAAGGTTTTTGTATAATAAACCATGCGTCACGAATGAGTGACTGCACATATCATTTTATATTTAGGCATTTGGAGAAGTACTCAAGTGGCTGAAGAGGCGCCCCTGCTAAGGGTGTAGGTCGGGTAACCGGCGCGAGGGTTCAAATCCCTCCTTCTCCGTTTAAAAGCCAAAAACAAAATGATATTTTTTGTGGAAAAAGTTCTTGACAAACAGTTTCACATCTGATAAGATAGCAGAGTTGGTGATAGGTTTGAAAAAACTAATCCAAAAAATAAATTAAAAAAGTTCTTGACAAAAGCGAATGAGTTTGATAAAATAAACGAGTTGCTGATTGAAAGAACAGCGAAGAAGTTAAAAAAACTTCAAAAAAAATCAAAAAAGTTCTTGACAAACGAAAAGCTCTGTGGTAAAATAAACGAGCTGATCCGAGTCGGAACAGCAAAGATCCTTGATAATTAAA
>NZ_QUGU01000023.1:304-75439 GCF_003479185.1 Blautia sp. AF17-9LB | reverse complement strand
TGACATGGGAATACTGCGGAATTAAGATGTAGAATCCGATACGTAATTGGATGTATATTATGTCTGCGTCTCAAATACGCTGCTTCTTTTTCATACTCTGTAATGGAAAACCAACGAAAATCTCTTTTTACCTCAAAAGAAAGTAATAGCCACCAAAAATATCGGAAAAACTTTGTGAAAAAATAGAATTGTGTTTCGCAAGGGTCCCCTGTAAAATAGCGGGCAGGAGGAAAAGAGAGAAAAGGAGCTTCTTAATCTTATGGGAACAAATGAAAAGAATATGACTGCGGGATCCCCCGGAAAACTGATCATAACGTTTGCCATACCACTGATGCTCGGAAATATTTTCCAGCAGTTTTATACGATGGCGGACACCATGATTGTTGGCCAGGTGGTAGGAGTAGAAGCGTTGGCGGCAGTAGGCGCCGGAGACTGGCTGGTCTGGCTGGTGCTGGGCATCATGACAGGTATCACACAGGGCTTTTCGATTCTTGTATCGCAGTACTATGGAGCAGGGGAAAAGGAAAATCTGAAATGTGCGGTGGCGAAAAGCTATATTATGACAGCATTACTGTCTGTGATTGTACTCGCAGTAAGTGAAGGAGCAGTTTATCACGTTCTTTTATTTTTGCAGACACCGGATAATGTTATTGATCTGACGATGCTATATTTACGGCTGATTTTTGCGGGAGTCCCGATTATAGCTGCCTATAATATCTTTGCGGCGATCCTGAGGGCACTTGGAAACAGCAGATCTCCATTGATTGCAATGACCGTGGCAGCAGTGATCAATGTGGGACTTGACCTGCTGTTTGTGGCAGTTTTTGGCTGGGGCGTAGCCGGAGCAGCCGTGGCGACTGTTATTGCACAGGGATTTTCAGCCTTGTACTGTCTGCTTGTATTACGGAAAATCAGGGATATCCGACTGGAAAAGGAGGATTTTTACAGGCAGCCGTCTATGAGTCTGCGGCTTTTGAAGCTGGGGACTCCTCTTGCCATACAGAACGTGATCATTTCTGTGGGAGGACTTACGGTGCAGTATGTGATCAATGGCTTTGGCTTTCTGTTTGTAGCCGGATTTACGGCAACGAACAAGCTGTATGGAATTTTGGAGATGGCAGCCGTTTCCTATGGATATGCGATTACAACGTATGTAGGGCAGAATCTTGGCGCAAAGAAATATCAGAGAATCCGAAAAGGTGTGCGCAGCGGTACGTATATGGCAGTGCTCACTTCTGTTTTCATTTCCGGTATGATGGTGCTGATTGGGCGTAATATATTGTCTCTGTTTGTATCCGGTGAACCGGAGCAGATCCGACGGGTATTAGATATTGCATATAAGTATTTGTTTATCATGGCTGTCTTTTTGTGGATACTGTATTTGCTGCATGTGTATCGTTCCGCGATCCAGGGGCTGGGCAATACTTTGATTCCGCTTGCCAGCGGCATTGCAGAATTTGTGATGCGTGTCAGCGTTGCGCTGCTGCTGCCGAAATGGATCGGCGAAGAGGGAATATACTATGCCGAGATCTGTGCATGGAGCAGTGCGGCTGTTTTACTGATCATAAGCTATATGATTCTGATACGAAAATATAAAGATGCTAAAACGTCAGAAAGCTGATGCAGTCTCGCCTGCAAGAGGATTTTAGATCTCTTACCCCGCTTAAAGCATAAGTAAGAAATAATACAAAAAAAGCAGTGCTGCAGAACGCAAACTACAGGAAACAGATGGGAAGGCGTACCCGAGGTACGACAAAAATCTGTCATGCGGTAATTTGCGCTCTGTGGGACTGCTTTTTTGCATGATTCTTGGAGTTTTGGGGAATTACGACAAGAAATAACCAAAAATTTCAATAACTAATCCAAAAATATTCTATTTTTTTTCAGACCGCTTGTGATTATAATGAATTCATCAGCTAGGAACGAAGCGAATCTAGCAAAATCACCAAACGGGAGGAATAAAAATGAAAAGAAAAGCATTAGCAGCAATTATGGCAGTAGCTATGGCAGTATCCATGGCTGGTTGTGGAGGATCCCCATCAGAGTCTAAAGATTCTACCCAGAAAACAGAAACAGCAGATTCTACGGCATCAACGGGCGGAAGCGTAGAAAACAAGGACAAACCTCTGTGCTGGTTCAACCGTCAGCCATCCAGCAGTGCTACCGGCGAACTGGACAAAGATGCTCTGAACTTCAACGGAAATACTTATTATGTAGGTTTCGATGCAAACCAGGGTGCTGAACTGCAGGGACAGATGGTTCTGGATTACATCAAGAAAAACGCAGACACGATCGACAGAAACGGTGACGGCGTAATCGGATATGTTCTGGCAATCGGTGATATCGGACATAACGATTCTATCGCCCGTACACGTGGTGTTCGTTCCGCACTTGGAACAGGTGTAGATGCAGACGGCGGAGTAGATTCTACACCGGCCGGAACAAACGTAGACGGAAAAGCAAAGGTTGTGCAGGATGCAACTCTGGATGTAGACGGAAAAACATATACCATCCGTGAGCTGGCTTCTCAGGAAATGAAAAACTCAGCAGGTGCAACATGGGATGCTGCAACAGCTGGTAACGCGATCGGAACATGGACAGCTTCCTTCGGTGATCAGATCGATGTTGTAGTTTCCAATAACGATGGTATGGGAATGTCAATGTTCAATGCATGGGCAAAAGACAACAAAGTTCCTACCTTCGGTTACGATGCAAACAGCGATGCTGTAGCAGCAATCGGTGAAGGATATGGCGGAACAATTTCTCAGCATGCAGACGTTCAGGCTTACCTGACACTGAGAGTTCTGCGTAACGCACTGGACGGTGTAGACATTGATACCGGTATCGGTACAGCAGATGAAGCCGGCAACTGCCTGACAGAGGGTGAGGATTACAGATACAGCGAAGAAGAGAGATCTTACTACGCATTAAATATTGCTGTAACAGCCGATAACTACAACGATTTCACAGATTCCACAAAAGTTTACGATAAAGTTGCAAAACAGCTGGATGAAAGCAAGAGCCCATCCAAAAAAGTATGGCTGAATATCTACAACGCATCGGATAACTTCCTGAGCTCTACCTATCAGCCACTGCTGGAGAAATATGATGATCTGCTGAACCTGAAGGTAGATTACATCGGTGGAGACGGACAGACAGAGTCCAATATCACAAACCGTCTTGGAAACCCGAGCGAGTATGATGCTTTTGCAATTAACATGGTTAAGACCGATAATGCAGCAGCATATACATCACTTCTCTCCAAATAATTTAGAGACAGAATAAGAGTGTAAATGGTAACGGTTCGGAGCCATGCGAAATCGAGATGAGGTCTCTGAATCGTTACCGTAAATGAATGAAATTATAGAGGGGTGTCAGCAATGATACCCTTCTTTATTAAGAAAAGGAAGCGCAGCTATGACAGATGATAAGAATAAATATATCTTATCGATTAACGGCATGAGCAAATCGTTCGGTAGAAATAAGGTTCTGAAACATATCAGCATGAATGTCAAACCTGGAACCATTATGGGACTGATGGGTGAAAACGGTGCCGGAAAATCGACAATGATGAAATGCCTCTTTGGAACCTATCAGAAAGATGAAGGAACCATCGTATTGGACGGAAAAGAAGTGAATTTCTCCGGCCCGAAGGATGCACTGGAAAACGGAGTGGCAATGGTACACCAGGAGTTGAACCAGTGTCTTGAAAGAAGTGTTGTAGATAACATGTTCCTTGGAAGATACCCAAAGAATTCCGTTGGAGTGATCGACGAAGGAAGAATGAAAAAAGAAACATCAGACCTGTTCAGAAAACTGGGAATTACAGTTGATCTGACGCAGCCAATGAAGAAAATGTCTGTATCTCAGAGACAGATGTGCGAGATCGCAAAAGCGATTTCCTATCATTCCAAAGTCATTGTACTGGATGAACCTACATCATCCCTGACTGCACCGGAGGTTGAAAAGCTCTTTAAGATGATGCGTCAGCTGAAGGCGCAGGGAATTGCTCTGATCTACATTTCACATAAAATGGATGAAATATTTGAAATCTGTGACGAAATATCCGTACTGCGAGACGGAAGCCTGGTCATGACCAAGCCAAGTAAAGAAACGGATATGAACGAACTGATCGCCGCCATGGTTGGACGTTCTCTGGACAACAGATTTCCGCCTGTAGACAACACACCGGGAGAAACGATTCTCTCCGTACAGAATATATCAACAAAATATGCACCGAAACTGCAGAATATTTCCTTTGATATCAAAAAAGGAGAAATTTTCGGATTCTATGGTCTGGTCGGTGCCGGTCGTACGGAACTTCTGGAGACCATCTTCGGAATTCGTACAAAAGCAGAAGGAAATATCGTATATGATGGAAAAGTACTGAACTTCTCCTCCCCGAAAGATGCTATGGATCACGGATTTGCTCTGATTACAGAGGAAAGAAAAGCCAATGGTCTGTTCCTGAAGGGCGATATTACATTCAATACTACCATTGCGAATATGAAGCATTATAAGAGCGGAGTCGCATTATCGCATGACAAGATGGTGCGTGCAACGGCTGAAGAAATCAAGATCATGCATACAAAATGTATGGGACCGGATGATATGATCGCCAACCTTTCCGGTGGTAATCAGCAGAAGGTCATCTTTGGTAAATGGCTGGAGCGTTCACCGAGCGTATTCATGATGGATGACCCGACACGAGGAATTGATGTTGGAGCAAAATATGAAATTTATGAACTGATTATCAATATGGCGAAACAGGGAAAAACAATCATCGTTGTTTCTTCCGAAATGCCGGAGATTCTTGGTATTACCAACCGAATCGGTGTTATGTCTAACGGACGTCTGGCCGGAATCGTAAATACCAAAGAAACAAACCAGGAAGAATTATTGAGACTCAGTGCTAAATACCTGTAACAGGAGGAAAATTGGAAATGGCAGAAAACAGCGTTATTATTTCGTCGGAAGAAGAAGCAAAGCTTTTGAAGCCGATCGATGAATATGTGGAAGAAATCCAGAAAAAAATCGATGCATTACGTGCAGACGGCTTTGACAAAGTGAGCGATCTGAAAAAACAGATCGCGATTGCAAAAGAAAACAAGAACTTATCCGCAACACAGAGAGATAAGATCATTGAAAACAGCAAAAAAGAGCTGGAAAATGCAAAAAAAGTAGAAGCAGACAACAAAGAAGAAATCAAAAAGCTGATCGCAGAGGCAGAAAACTATCTGGCCGCGCATTACAAAAAGGATTATTACGACGTAGTAAACAAAAGCTGCAAAGCTGCAAAAGCAGAAGAAAACAGCAGATATGAGAAGGTCAAAGCAGATCTAAAGAGCGAGCATCAGAAAAAGGTTGCTTCTCTGAAGGGTGCAGAAGAGATTAAGGCTGAGAAATATGTGCTCAAAAATAAATTGTTTGATGCACAGATGGCTCACGAATCGAAGCTTCAGGAGATCAAGGACAGAAGACATGAAGCATTCATGCATAAATATCACCTGATCGACCTGTTGCGGGCTTCCAAATTTACATTCCCGCAGCAGAGAATACAGAAACTGGAAAATTACAGATATACCTTCGATTTATCTCAGTTCCTGTACAAAAACGGTCTGTATATTGTAATCATTCTGATCTTCATCGCACTGTGTATCATCACACCGATCGTTAAAAATACACAGCTGCTGACTGTTACCAACATCCTGAATATCTTACAGCAGGCATCCCCGCGTATGTTCCTTGCACTTGGTGTTGCCGGTCTGATCCTGTTAACAGGTACCGACCTTTCTGTGGGACGTATGGTTGGTATGGGTATGGTTACAGCAACCATCATCATGCATAACGGAATCAATACAGGTGCCGTATTCGGACATGTATTTGACTTCTCCGCTATGCCTGCTACAGCGAAAGCACTGTTTGCACTGTTAATGTGTGTAATCCTTACGACTGCATTTGCCATGATTGCCGGATTCTTCATGGCGAGATTCAAAATGCATCCGTTTATCTCTACCATGGCGAACATGCTGATCATCTTCGGTCTGGTTACCTATGCGACCAAGGGTGTATCCTTCGGTGCGATTGATTCTGCCATCCCGAATACTTTCATTCCGCAGATCGGAAAATTCCCGACCATCATTCTGTGGGCTGTTGCAGCAGTTGCCATTGTATGGTTTATCTGGAACAAAACAACTTTTGGCAAAAACCTGTATGCGGTAGGTGGAAACCCGGAAGCGGCAGCAGTATCCGGTATCTCTGTATTTAAAGTAACAATGGGAGCATTTATGCTGGCAGGTATCCTGTATGGCTTCGGTTCCTGGCTGGAATGTAACCGTATGGTTGGTTCCGGTAGTGCAGCTTACGGACAGGGATGGGATATGGATGCCATCGCAGCCTGCGTAGTTGGTGGTGTATCCTTTACCGGTGGTATCGGTAAGATCTCCGGAGTTGTAACCGGTGTACTGATCTTTACCTCCCTGACATATGCCCTGACGATTCTGGGTATTGATACCAACCTTCAGTTCATCTTCGAAGGTATCATTATTCTGGCAGCTGTAACACTTGACTGTCTGAAATATGTACAGAAAAAATAATGAAAGATTCATAAACAGATAGAATATAAGACAGCCCGGTCGTCCGATGGATGACCAGGGCGGTCTTTTATTCTGTTCTGGCAAAAATTTTTGTAACTATTCATTCAGCAGAGAGCAATCTTCTGCTATAATGAAGGAACAACAACGTACTCCGGAAAACAGGGGGATAAGAATGGAACAATATAAAGTGATTCTTGTCGATGATGAAGTAGAGGTCATCGATGTTATGAAAAAAAAGATCCATTGGAATGATCTGGGATTTGACGTAGTGGGAAGTGCCACCAACGGCGTGAAGGCTTTGGAGCTGGTGGAAAAACTTCAGCCGGATGTGGTACTGACGGACATTAAAATGCCTTACATGGATGGACTGGAGCTGGCAAGAAAACTGAACCAGGACTATCCTAATATTTACATTATGCTTTGCACCGGCTTTGACGAATTCGAGTATGCGAAAGAGGCCGTCCATCTGGAGATTAAGGAATATATGCTGAAACCCATCAGCGCCACCGAGCTGTCAGAGAGCCTGATGAAGCTGAAAACAACACTGGACAGGGAACGGGAAGAAAAGTTAAATGTAAAAAAACTGGAAGACTATTTCCAGGAGGTATTACCAAAGCTGCAGTCCAATTTCTTCATTTCCCTGATTGAAGGAAGAGTCAGAGAAGAGGACTATGAACGATTCCTTTTGGATTATCAGGTGGATATGAAGGGACCTTTGTTTTGCTGCATTATCTTTCATACCTCGGAAAATGATGTGCCGGATGGGATGAATCCCTTATTATTATCCATGTCCGTGGAACGGGAGATCAAACAGCGGCTGATGGAGAACTGTAATTGCCAGGAATTCATTTATATGGGTAATACCATTCTGATTATGGAACTCCATTCAGAAGATGAGATAGCTCAATTGACGGACAAGTGTGACCGGTTCTGCCGCTGGGCATGGAGAATTATGGGGGCGGCGGTTACCGCAGGGATCGGAACCGTCTGCAACAGTCTGTACGACATCAGTATTTCCTACGAGGGAGCCAGAGAGGCGGTATCCTATCGTGTCCTGTACGGAACGAAACGAGCCATCAATATCGCGGAGATCGTTCCTAAAGAGTCAAAAAAGGCGGTTCCCTTAGAAGAGACAAGGATGCAGGAGCTGTTTCGTGCCATCCATGTAGGGGATCAGGAGAAGATCCGGAAAGAAGCCATCAAAGAGACAGAAAAGCTCCATAAGAATGCAGCCACCATCAGCCAGTACAATCTGGCTACCATGGAGATTGTCAGCGGATTTTTCAAATTCTGTGCCAATAATTCCATGGATTTCAATGAAATTTCCGGAAATGTACAGAACCTTTATGAAAGAGTGACTCAGTTGGATGAAAGCTCTATGACAAACTGGATCATCAATATGTCTATGGCGATCAGCGAAAAACTGAGAAGTACCAGAAACAGTACCTCCAGACGGATCATCACCGATGCACAGAACATCGTAAAAGACAGATATATGGAACCGGCGCTCTCGCTGGATGATGTGTGCGCAGATCTTGGTGTGTCCAATTCTTACTTTTCGTCCATCTTTAAAAAGGAAACCGGTCAGTCCTTTGTCTCCTATCTTACCGATTACCGAATGGACAGGGCAGAAGAAATGGTGCTGAACACCGATGAAAAAAGCTATAAGATCGCAGAAAAAGTGGGATATCAGGATGCGAACTACTTCAGCTATGTATTCAAAAAGAAATTCGGTGTTTCCCCTTCCAAATACAGAGCTTCCGGAAAATAAAAAGACGGAAAGCAGAAAGAGCAAGCACAGAAAGACTCCGAGAGTACATCAGGCAGAAAAGAGGGAACAGGTGAAAGGGAAAATACATGAAAGATAGAAAAAGAAAGCCGGATTCCAGGAAGAACATCGTATTTAACATACAGTCGATCATCCTGTCTGTCCTTATGGCGATTTCACTGGTTACGATCATTGTAATGGGATTGCTGCTTTACCATCGATTCAAGCTGGCATTGGAAAAAACAGCAGTGGACAACACGGAAGCTACTGTAGAGGCTACCGTGGACCGGTTAGATGCAGACCTGCTGGATATCCGGCAGATTATAAACGGGGCAAACTACAACGTGGTCCAGCAGTTTGATATATCCAGCGGGGAATTCTCGGAGCAGTTCAGTCTGCTCTATGAGACCAACTCCGATAAGATCCAGAGCCTGGCTTTGTATGACCCCAAAGGAAATCTGATTGCATCGGAGCCGGTGGCGGCAGAAAAGAAAAATGTGAAGGTGCAGACGCAGGAATGGTATAAAAATGCGGAAGATGCCATTGAAAATATACACTTTTCCACACCGCATATCCAGGAGCTGTTTGAGGACGGCTCTTATCGGTACCAATGGGTAGTTTCCCTGAGCAGGTATGTAGATGTCAACAAGGGAGAGACACCGGAAACCGGTATTCTTTTACTGGATATGAAATATTCTGTGATCAGGGACGTGATGAAGCAGATCAATGACTGTTCCGGCGGAATCTACTATTATCTGACCAGTCAGGACGGAGAGATGATCTATCATCCACGGGGAACGGAGTTAAACCGCGGATTATTTGAAGAAAACAGTCTGGACGCGGCAAAATACGAGGACGGAACCTACGAGATCCGTTCCGGCGGTCAGAACGAGACCGTGATCGTCGGCAGCGTAGCCTATACAGGCTGGAAAATGATCGGTGTTGTGCCGGAGAGTGTGCAGGCGGCAAACTACAAGAACTTCCGTTACTATGTATTTGCTACTGTTCTGGTTCTTATGGTCATGCTTTTGGAGGGAAACCAGCTGGTTTCCCGGAAGATATCCAAACCGATCCGGGAGCTGGATGCTTCCGTCAAGGCCCACGAGGCAGGAGGAAAACCGGATATCTATATCGGCGGCTCCTCGGAGATCCGCCATCTGGGACATTCTGTGCAGAAGTCCTATGAACAGATCGAAAAACTGATGGACGAGATCATCCGGCAGCAAAATGAACGAAGAAAAAGTGAACTGGATGCCCTGCAAAGCCAGATCAACCCCCATTTTCTGTATAATACACTGGAATCCATCACGTGGATGGTGGAAGCCCAGGAAAATGAAGCAGCGGTTCGTATGATTTCTGAACTGGCAAAATTACTTCGTGTCAGTCTATCCCGCGGTAAGACCATCATTCCCATTAAGGATGAGCTGCAGCACAGCAGAAGCTATATGAATATCCAGCTGGCCCGGTACAAAGAGCGGTTTAAAACAGAATTCCGAATCGAGGAAGAGATCGAAAACTGCTGCATCGTAAAGCTGGTGATCCAGCCCATCCTGGAAAATGCCATCTATTATGGCGTTGGCAATATGGATGAGGATGATGGCGGCATGATCATCGTCAGCGGAAAAAAGAAAGACGAGGACATTCTGATCACCATCGAAGACAATGGGATGGGCATGCGGGAAGAAGTCCTGGAAAATATTCTGACGGATAACAGCAAGGTTCCGAAGCATGGTTCCGGTGTGGGCGTAATCAATGTGCATTCCAGAATCCGGCTGATGTTTGGCGAAGAATACGGACTTTCCATAGAAAGCGAACCGGACGAAGGAACAAGGGTTACGATCCGTATTCCGGCAATCCCATATACACCGGAAAACGCAGAAGCATTGGAATTACAAAAATACATACAGAGGAGACCGGGCGGATGAAAAAGAACAGAATGAAATTTCTTATAATTGAGTTTCTTTTGCTGCTGCTGGCAGTATTCTTTGTATGGAAAATTTTCGATCAGAACGTAGCAGAGCCCCGGATTGCGGTGATTCTTCCGGAGTCCGGTGACAAACGCTGGGATGCCCTGATCAAGGGAATGAAGCAGGCTGCGGCAGAGAACAACGTTCATATGATCATCTGCAATACGGAAGAGATCGACGGGCCGGAGGCGGAAAGAGAATTTATCAGGGAACAGAAGGACAACGATATTGATGGCTTTATCATATATCCGGCACCCGGTCATGAGACGGAAAATATGCTGAAAAAAGAGTGTGGAAATAAACCGTATCTGCTGATTGCAGATGGTCTGGCGGTAAAAGAAGGGAAAACTGCCAGTCCCACGATCCAGCCGGATTACCGGGAGATCGGAAGATGGCTGGGAGAACGGCTGAGAACAAAAAAGCAGAAGATCGGAATTATCGCCGACTGGAAAATGTCCGAGGCTGTACAGGCGGAGATTTGTGGATTGAACGAGGCGCTGGAAGGCAGCGAAAGCAAGATCAGCTGGTGTATTTACCGGAGAAAAGAACAGGACATTGTGGAGCGGATGAAGAAGGAAACAGAGGCGGATGCTCTTGTCATCCTGGATGAAGGAATATTGGAAGAGTTTGGAGAGCAGGCAGAAAATGGAACATACGAGGGCGCGGAGCTCTATGGAGTGGGTTACAGTCTGAAGACGATTGCACTTCTGGATAACGGAAACATTCAGGGGCTGGCTGTGCCGGACGGATATGAAATCGGCTATAAAAGTGTGGAAGAAATAACCAAAAGGATCGAGCACAGGTCTTATAAAATGCAAGGATATATAACCGAATATCAGGTACTTGGCAAGGAAAATTTCTCTATGGACGAAGATTTAGAAAGGTTTTTATATTCCTATGAATAAAAAGAAAAGAAGGGTGGCAGTATTATTATCTGCCACGATAGGGAGTGCGGTGCTTGTGCTGTCGGGGTGTTCCGGCAAGTCGGACCAGACAGAGAAAACCCTGCGGGTCGGAGTGATAACCTACACTCAGGATGATCCTTTTATCAATGGATTGACGGATGAACTGAAGGCGCAGCTGAAAGCCATGGAAAACAAAGAACGAAGGATTATCGTATCGACAAAAAGCGGAAACGACGATCAGCAGGAACAGAACGAAAAGGTGGAAGAGATGATTGATGCCGGCTGTGATGTGCTCTGTATCAATCTTGTGGACCGGACAGCTCCGTCCCGGATCATCCGAATGGCAAGGAATGAAGACATTCCTGTGATCTTTTTTAACAGGGAACCGGTAAGGGAAGACCTGATGCAGTGGGAAAAGCTGTATTATGTGGGCTGTGATGCAGAACAGTCCGGGATCATGCAGGGCGAGATTGCAGAAGAATACATCAAGAGCCATCCGGAAGTCGATAAAAATCAGGATGGAAAGATCCAATACGTGCTTCTGGAAGGAGAAGCAGGCCATCAGGATGCCATCAGCAGAACAGAGTATTCCGTAAAGACACTGATGAAGAATGATGTTATACTGGAAAAGCTAAGCTATCAGTTAGCGGACTGGAACCGGGGACAGGCGGAAAACCGCATGAACCGTCTGATCAGCCAGTACGGAAAAAAGATTGAACTTGTTATGTCCAACAACGATGAGATGGCACTTGGGGCTGTGGAGGCCTATCGGAAAGCAGGCTATGTCCGTGAAGAATGGCCGGTGATCTTCGGAATTGATGGCCTGGAAGAGGCTCTGGAAGCCGTAAAGGCAGGAGAGATGCAGGGCAGCATCCTAAATGACAGAGTGGATCAGGCAAAGAAAATGGCGAAAATGGCAGTGGAGCTGTTCGAGGGAGAGGAATTTGACCAGGAAAGCCTGAAAGAAGGCCGGTATTATTTTTCAGAATATCAGAAGGTAGACGGCAGCAACATCGATGAGTACCTGAACGCAGAAGAGACGATTTCCCACTCCGGAATGTAAGCAGGAAGACTGCGTTTGCAGGCAGAAAGAGTAAGTAAAGACGTGTCTTTATTTTAAACCAATCAAGCAAGCAGCGAAGCGGATTGCGAATATCCGCCTGACAGAATGAGGAAAAACAGATGGAACATACATGGACCAAAGATTTTTATCAGGAGACAGATCCGGCGAAACGGCAGCAGATCTTAAAAGAACATATCGGAGAGGAGGAAGCCTGGGAAGAAGAATACCGGGCTCGGCTCTGGACGGTCCGATACGGACAACGCAGGCTCCAGAAGGATGAATTTGTCAAATGCCTGATGGAACTGAAGTATCTGGCGGAAGGAACCTCCCTGGATCTGGGAGGCGACAGAAGAAAGACGGGAGCCCGGATTCTCTCCACGTTGTGCCTGGCGGAAGCCATGCAGTCAGATGAGGGATACCAGAAAATTCTTGCAGATGAACTGTACAATGTATTCCTGAAATTTATTCAGGTCAGCAGAGGAGGCAGAGGATTTACCTCTCTGGTATTCGGCATGGGACAATTGTCCGAAGAAGGAATCGCGAAAAAAATCGCCGAACAGATCAGTGTGATCGCGTTCAAGGCACCACGCCTGCTTCACATGGAAAAAGAATTCACCCTGCTCCGGGAAGCCGCCCTCCGGGCATATCGGCAGGAGTATCCGAACAGGGAGCATTTTCTGAATAAATATTGAGGTTATTGCAGTAATGTCTGAAAAGTGACCGGGCGGAAAGAGAAAGGAGAATAAAATGGAATACAGAAAATTTGACAATGTTATAGTAGCAAGGATTGACAAAGACGAGGAAATATTGGAGCAGCTGAGGGTAATTGCCATAAAGGAGAATATAAAGCTTGCCAGTGTCCAGGCTCTTGGAGCGATCAATGATTTCACAGTCGGAGTATACAAGACAGACGAAAAGAAATATTATTCAAACAGCTTCCAGGGGTATTATGAAATTACATCACTGACAGGTACAATCAATACAATGGATGGAGAATACTATGCACATCTTCATATGAGTGCCGGAAATCAGAAGGGCGAGGTGTTTGGAGGACATCTGAACAGAGCGATTGTCAGTGCAACCTGTGAGCTGGTCATCACGGTAATTGACGGAAGAGTGGACAGAGTTCATGATGAGGAAACCGGACTTAATATTTTTAAGTTTAACTGAAGCTGCAAAGCAGCTATTCGGTTATGAGCAAGTAGCGAAGCGGATTGCGAATATCCGCTTGACTTAAAAGCCTGAGAGGAAATAGTGAGAAGCAACATCGGGATGCAGCGTAAGCGAAATCGAGATGTGATCTGAAGAGATAATACAATTTACGAAAAAGTGGATTTTCCACATAAATACCTGAACTGGAGGTGTAGGGGCTATGATAAAAGAACATTATTCGATCCTGTTTTGCAGCTTAACGGGTAATACAAAGAAGCTGGCTGATGCAATCTATGAAACGTTGCCAAAGGACAAATGCGATTATTTTGGCACAAACGATTCGCAGGTACCGCAATCCGACGTATGCTATATCGGATTTTGGACGGACAAAGGGAATGCAGACCAAAAGACATTAGAATTGCTGTCGAAATTAAAAAATAAAAAGATTTTTCTGTTTGGAACAGCTGGATTTGGCGGAAGTGATGCCTATTTTGAAAAGATTCTCGGACAAGTCAAACAGTCGATCGATGCAAGCAATACGGTCATCGGTGAGTATATGTGCCAGGGAAAGATGCCGCAGTCTGTGCGCGAACGGTATGTGAAAATGAAAGAAAACCCGGAGCATCCGGCGAATCTTGATCTGCTGATTCAAAATTTTGACCGTGCTTTGTCACACCCGGACAGCGAAGATTTGGAAAGACTGAAAAAGTCATTATGAGATAGAAAAGTATGTTGCGCTTGATAAAAATAATCAGATAAGAGCAAAATTCGCGAAATGATTGCAATGGATCGTCAAATGGAATAGAATGGAGAGAAAAAAGAAAGATGTGGAAAAGGCAGGGCTGGCAAAGCATATCCGGCAGATGAGGTCATGCAGAAACAAAAACAATGAAAACTACAACAAAACAAACTCATTTATACAGTAACACGGATCTTCGCAAGCTTTTAATTCCGATCATCATTGAACAGTTACTTTCTTCCCTGATGGGAACTGTCGACACGATGATGGTCAGCAATGTCGGTTCTGCCGCAATTTCGGCAGTCTCGCTGGTGGATTCCATTAATATCTTAGTCATTCAGGCGCTTTCTGCGCTGGCGGCAGGAGGAGCGATTCTCTGTTCGCAGTATATTGGAAGCGAAAAACGGGATGGAGCAATCCGTTCGGCACAGCAGGTGCTTTTTGTTATGACAGTTTTGTCCGTCGCATTATCCGCGGGCTGCCTGATTTTCCGTGTTCCGCTGCTGCGTGTGATTTTCGGGGCAGTGGAAGCGGATGTTATGAAAAATTCACAGGTGTATTTCCTGTTTACGCTGCTGTCATTCCCGTTTATCGGTCTTTACGATGCGGGCGCATCCATTCTGCGGGCGCAGAACAACAGCCGCAGTCCGATGGTGATTTCGGTGATTTCCAACTTTATGAACATCGGCGGAAATGCCATTCTTATTTTCGGCTTCCACATGGGTGTCGAAGGAGCCGCGATTTCGACTTTAATTTCGCGTATTTTCTGTGCGGTTGTCGTACTGTGGAAGCTTCGGGATGAAAGCAAACCGATTTTTGTGAAGCAGTATCTTTCCATTCGGCCGGACTTTGGTTTGATCAAAAAAATACTGTTCATCGGTATTCCATCGGGAATCGAGAACAGTATGTTCCAGTTTGGAAAGCTGGCGATTCAGTCCACTGTGTCCACACTTGGCACGGTTGCCATTGCCGCGCAGGCGATGACGAACATCCTTGAGAACCTGAACGGTGTCGCTGCGATCGGTGTCGGCATCGGACTGATGACGGTAGTCGGTCAGTGTCTCGGCGCGGGCCGGAAGGATGAAGCAATCTACTATATTAAAAAACTGTGCTGGCTGTCAGAAGTGGTTATCGTTGCAAGCTGTCTGCTGGTATTTGTGCTGACAAAACCGATTACGATGATCGGCGGTATGGAGGCAGAGAGTGCAAAGCTCTGCATGCAGATGATGATCTTTATCACGATTGTAAAGCCGCTCTGCTGGGTCATGGCGTTTGTCCCGGGATACGGCATGCGGGCCGCGGGAGATGTAAAATTCTCCATGATCACGTCCTGCTGTACGATGTGGCTGTGCCGTGTGAGTCTCTGTATTTACCTGTGCCGCGTATGGGGATTCGGCCCGATTGCGGTCTGGATCGGTATGGCGGCAGACTGGAGCCTGCGGTCCATTCTCTTTACCATCCGGTTCAAATCAGGAAAATGGCTGAATCATCATTTGATAGAAGAAAAGAAATAGGAAGTTCGCCACACGCTCTAGACATCTTCTTGCGGTAAAAAGGAAAGCGCATATGCAAGAGAGTCGTTGAGATGAGATTTTTGACCGCGGCTGGAAGCCGTACCGGATCAATCACCTGAGCTGGTGGAAAGAGGAGCTTGCATCCGAAGAAGAGATGGAAGAGGGACGGAACAATCTTGCAGCACATGACAATCGGAATGTAGATGAAAAGAAAATCCTTTTGTATGAACAGATCATTCGGGTTGTGTAGAAACAGGAAGAAAAAACTGGATTTTTCCAGTACCGGATGATAAGATAAAACTGTGTTTCGGGATGGCTTAAACATATGGAGGTGCAGGATGGAACCAATTTATTTGTCAATCCAGCAGAAGGAAACTGGCAGCCGCATCAAATCCCTTCTTCGTGAAAGCGGATACACCGTGAGAGACATTCAGAATGCCATGGGTTTTGAAAATCCACAGGCGGTCTATAAATGGATTTCCGGCAAGTGCCTGCCAAGTCTGGACAACTTTCTCATTTTAAGCAGATTATTAAACATAAGCATCGAAGATATCCTCGTCATTGACGGGGATATTCCTCGTTTCCGAAGCAAATACAGAGAAATCCGAGAAAGATTAAACCGCTGGTATAATGACAAAATCGTTATTTTGTGATACAGTGAAGAAAAAGCAGAAAAAGAACCGGTTAAAAAGGTTTTGGAAAGGAAAAACAGATGTCAGCAGGAATACGTTTTGGCTACCGCAATTTAGAACATACCCCAGAAGCAACGTTTGTCGTCAAACAGCGTGGCTTTGTTTTGATATGTTCAATTGAGAAAAGCGACAGAACGGATTCTGTGGAATATGATACGGGAGGATCAAATTAGACGACCGCATCAGACAACTGGATACGAACGAAGAGGAGCCGCTTATCTTATGTTGAACACATGGGATAGGTGGCTTTTTCTATTAAATTTTTATATCAGAACAAATTGAGAAGGGAGAAACCCGGAATGGATCAGATCGAAATCAAAGGAAAAGTAAATACAGCCATCTGCTATGCCAGGGTCGTAGAGGAGGAAGCCATCGAGCAGATCCGCCGCATGTGCGATTATCCGATGACGGAAGGCTCGCGGATCCGCATCATGCCGGATGTGCATGCGGGAAAAGGATGTACGATCGGAACAACGATGACCATCCGCGACAAGGCAGTGCCGAACGTCGTCGGTGTGGACATCGGGTGCGGCATGTACACCGTAAATCTTGGAAGAGCCGAACTTGATTTTGCAAAAATCGACGAGGCGGCACATGTTATCCCGTCCGGCATGAATGTCTGGGAGGGGAGACAGGAACGTTTTGACCTGATGACACTTGCCTGCAGCCGGGAATTAAAAGACACAAAACGCCTGGAGCGGTCGCTTGGAACCTTAGGCGGCGGCAACCATTTTATCGAGATCGATGAAGCTGCCGACGGCACAAAATATCTCGTCATCCATTCCGGCTCGCGGAATCTCGGAAAACAGGTGGCAGAGTATTACCAGAATCTGGCAGTGCGGCTGGACCGCGGTTATGACGAGTACCTGGAAAAACGCGAGGAGCTCATACGCACCTACAAAGAGCAGGGCCGCAGAAAGGAAATCCAGGAGGCGTTAAAACAGCTGCAGTGGAAACCGGACGAAGCGCAGATGCCGGAGGATCTCTGCTATCTGACCGGAAAATATCTGGAAGCCTATCTGCACGACGTGGAGATCTGCCAGCAGTTTGCACGCCGGAACCGGGAAAAAATGGCGGAAATCCTGCTGGAACGAACCGGCCTTACCGGCACCGATGCGTTCCACACGATTCATAACTATATCGACACAAACGAGATGATACTCCGAAAAGGCGCAATCGCAGCGCACAAAGGAGAACGAGTGCTGATTCCGATCAATATGCGTGACGGCAGTATTCTCGCCGTCGGAAAAGGAAATCCGGAGTGGAACGATTCTGCCCCGCACGGAGCCGGACGGCTGATGTCGCGTAAAAAAGCGAAGGAAACCCTGGCACTGGAGGAATACCAGAAGAGCATGGAGGGAATCTATACGACTTCCGTCAACGAACATACCCTGGACGAGGCGCCGATGGCGTACAAATCGCTGGATGACATTCTCGATATAGTCCGTGCATCGGTCGATGTCGTGGAGGTGCTGCGTCCCGTTTATAATTTCAAAGCATCAGAATAGAGGCGGAGGAAACCAGTAAAATTCCTCCGCAAGAAGGAGGAAGAAAAAATGATGGCAATTCCGTCAATTGATATGGAAGCAACAGGAAGAAACATTACAAGACTGCGGCAGCAGGCAGGCCTTACCGTCCGCGACCTGCAGGAAATTTTCGGTTTCACCACCCCGCAGGCAATCTACAAGTGGCAGCACGGCACCGCCATGCCGGCAATCGACAACCTGGTCGTGCTGGCAGCGGTACTGAATGTGTCGATCGATGAGATCGTGATTGTGGAGACAAGAGAGCTTGTGCTTGCGAGTGCATAAACCTGAGAACGTATTTTACGCAACTTTAACACAATCTTCCCTCAATTTCATGTAGAATAAAAAGCACAGATTCCGTAGCTTTTCTACAAGCCGCAGCAGCCGGCTTATGGTAGCAGAAGCACTCGGTGAGGCAGAAACAGCAGGCTGGATCGGGTTGGCTCCGTTGACTTTATATGTGCAAACTGATAAGATACTCATAAGTATGTTCTTAGGGGTATCTTATTTTTGTATTTCAAAAAGAAAAGGGGAAATTAAATAATGACAAAAAAGAAAATCATTGGCCTTTGCATCGGCGCTGTCGTTCTTGCCGTGGCTGCGGCCGGTGTGAAGGAAGGCAGCTGGCTGATGAAGCATCGCCGGATGCAGAATGAGTTTACGCATGAGATGAATGCATTCACGACCAAAACAAACGCTGAGCTGATCCAGCCGACGATTGTTGCGGAGGATGATATCTACGGCTGGTTTTTCCATGAGGAAGATGACGGGCTGTACATGAATCTCTATTACCGGATCAAAAACGAGTCCAATCAGCACGAAATTGCATCCAGTGAATTTCCTGTGAAGATCAAAAAGGAGCTTCTTGTGGATGATAAAGTGTGGAGCAGAACGACGCGGACCGCGAAAAATCAGGTTCACGCGGAATACCTGGAAGGAGAAGATGACATGACGGTTTCGTTTGACGTCTATTACCAGTGTGAGGGTTCCTGCGGGGAATATTTTGCGGATATTACCGTGACGGACAGTGAGACCGGAAAGCTCTACTACAGCAGTGAAGCAGAAAATGAAGCGGCAGAATAGGAGGAGCGATGGCCGAAAAAGAAAGCAAAAATAAATGGCACACACCGGCGGAGCGGATTATGATGCTGGGGTTTGCTGCGGTGATTCTGCTGGGGACAATTCTTCTTTGCCTGCCGGTTTCTGCGGCGGACGGAAAAAGCGTTTACTGGCTCGACGCCCTGTTTACCGCAACGACATCTGTCTGCGTGACGGGCCTTGTCACCGTTCCGACGGCGACGACATGGAGTACCTTTGGAAAAATTGTGATCCTCGGGTTGATTCAGTTCGGAGGTCTTGGCATCATGGCGTGCCTGACGATGGTGTTTCTGATCCTGCGCCGGAAAATCAGTCTGCAGAGCCGTAAACTGATCCAGGACACTTACAATCTGCCGGTTTTAAAGGGCAGCGTCGGTATTGTGCGGAAGCTGCTGATCGGCACGGCGGCGGTGGAGCTGGCGGGAGCCTTTTTCTACAGCTTCTGGTTTGTGCCGGAATACGGTTTCTGGAAGGGAATCGGCTACAGCCTGTTCCACTCCGTATCCGCCTTCTGCAACGCCGGAATTGACCTCGTCGGGGAATCCTCGTTCGCCCCGTTTGTGACGAACCCTCTCATCAACTTTACGACGATGGGCCTGATTTTCTTAAGCGGCCTTGGCTTTCCGGTCTGGTGGGAAGTGCTGGAGCGCGTGCAGGATCTTGTAAAAGGAAAACGGACCCGGAAAAACTTCGTGCGCGGCTTCACGCTCCACACCAAACTGGTTCTGACGACAACCGTCATTCTTCTGTTCGGCGGGGCGCTTCTGATCCTCGCGCTGGACTGGAACAACGCATCCTCGCTTGGCAGCTTAAAACCGGCGCAGAAGGCTATGGCGGCCTTCTTCCAGTCCGTGACGACGCGAACCGCCGGCTTTGAGACGATCCCGCAGGCAAACTTCTCGGACGGCTCCGCGATGGTAAGTATGATCCTCATGTTCATCGGCGGCTCTCCGATGGGAACGGCGGGCGGTGTCAAGACGACGACTGTTGCGATTCTGCTCGTGGTCGTCGCATCCTACATCCGCGGCGATTCCGACACCGTGGTCTGGGGACGGAAGGTCATGGAAGAAAACATCCGCACCGCGGTCGTTATTTTCTTCTTCGCACTGACGATGGCATTCACCGCGACGGTGCTTCTGATCTCTGTCACCGGAAGTCCTCTGCTGGACTGCCTGTATGAGATCGTTTCCGCTGTGGCAACCGTGGGACTGACGCGGTCGCTTACGCCGACACTTCCGGCGGCGGGAAAAATCATCGTAATTCTGGTCATGTTCATGGGACGTCTTGGACCGGTTACGCTGGCCATCGCACTGCGGCGGAGAAGCGGAAGAAAAGATGTGGATATCCAGCGCCCGGAACAGCGGGTGCTGATTGGATAAAAGAGGAGAAAAAACATGAGTAAACAATACGCAGTCATCGGACTTGGAAAATTCGGCTTCGCCGTGGCGACGACGCTGGCACAGGCAGGAAAAGAAGTGCTCGCAGTCGATAAAGACCCGGAGCTGGTACAGGAGATCGCCGATCTCGTCACATATGCGGCGCGCGCGGACATCACCGACAGCCGTGTTTTTGCATCGCTTGGCATCAGCAACATGGATGTCGTGATCGTCGGCATCTCTGAAAATATGGAGTCGAGCATCCTCGCCACCCTGCAGGCAAAAGAGGCGGGCGTGCCGCTCGTCATCGCAAAGGGCATGAGCCAGATGCATGCCAATATTTTGAAAAAAGTCGGCGCGGACCGCGTCGTGATGGCGGAGAGTGAGACGGGCATCCGCCTCGGAAAAAGCCTGATTTCCGGTGGCTTCCAGGACTTCTTCATGCTGTCGGATTCGTTCTCCATGGTAGAGCTTCCCGTGCCGGAAGAGTGGACGGGGCATAACCTCGAGGAGCTGGATCTGCGGAAGAAATACAGTATCAACGTAATCGCCGTCAAGGACGGGGAAGACATCCGTGTCACGGTCAATCCGAAGACGCTGCTCCGCGCAGAGGAAGTGCTGATTCTGATCGGCGAAAACAAAGAACTTGCCAAATTGATGAAAAACAGGAAATGAGGGGACCATTCATGATTACAAGCAGCAGCAATGCACAGGTAAAAAACATTATTGCGCTGAACAAAAAAGCAAAAGAACGCCGGGAGCAGGATGTTTTCGTGGCGGAGGGCTGGAAAATGTTCCAGGAAGCGCCGCGGGAATGGCTGAAAAAAGTATATGTGTCTGAGAGCGGCAGCAAAATGCATGAAATGCCGTCCGACGGGACAGAATACGAAGTAGTGGACGACCGCGTGTTCCAGTCCATGTGCGACACGAAGACGCCGCAGGGTGTTTTAAGTATGATCCGCATGCCGCATTACACCGAAGAGGAGGTGATGGACAACGGAAAGACACCGCTTCTGATGGTACTTGAGGATCTGCAGGACCCTGGAAATGTCGGAACAATCATCCGCACCGCAGAGGGCGCAGGAGTCACCGGCATCATCATGAGCCGCGGTACCGCGGATATCTTCAATCCGAAAACGATTCGCTCGACGATGGGCTCGATTTACCGTATGCCGTTTCTGATCGTCGACGATGCGGTCGGATTTGTAAAAGGCTTAAAAGCGCGGAAGATCTGTACGTACGCGGCACATCTGCACGGCGTGCATTCCTACCGCGAGGAGGATTACACAAAAGGAACGGCATTCCTGATCGGAAATGAGGGAAACGGCCTGACCGATGCAATGGCAGAGGCCGCCGAGTGCCTGATCCGTATTCCGATGGAAGGAAAAGTGGAGTCGTTAAACGCAGCGATTGCATCCGCCGTTCTCATGTATGAGGCACACGGCCAGCGCGCATAAAAGAAAGAGCGTTACCGGTTTTCTTACATTTCTCTTAACCTGCCGGAAACCTACTCGACAGAACCGGTATTTTGAGCTAAAATAGAAAGAGCAGAGTCCGGGCTGAATTTCTGTCAGTCCGGTAAAACTGTAATATTTGCCAGAAAAGCAAAAGCTGTTTTGGGAGGAAGGAAAAATGAGTGAGAAAAAAAACATCAGTAAAAAGGAGCTCCGAAGAAGAAAGCGGAAGCGTGCGCTGATGATCAAAACAGGAATTCTATGTGTTCTGCTTGTCATCTTCGGCATTGGAGTCTGGGCTTTGGCCGGAGGAACAGAAAAAATCCAGCAGAAAGCACAGGAAAAAGAGGATCAGAAAACAGCAGAGGTGGACGGTTCCGTATCGTCGGACAGCACGGGAAGTGCTGAAGCGCCGACAACGAAAGCACAGATTATGGCGGAAGCCGATGCACTTGCGCAGACATACGATTACGATGGAGCCATTGAAAAGCTCCAGAGCGTAGAGGGCGCAGCGACCGACGCGGATATCATCACAAAAGTAGCAGAGTACACCAGCACGAGAGATGCCTGTGTGCGCGTCAACGTCAACGAAGTAACCCACATTTTCTATCATTCTCTTGTAGTCGATCCGCAGAAAGCGTTCTATCAGGACAACGCACAGACCGCAGGCTTCTGCCAGTGGATGACCACCGTGGATGAGTTCAACGCGATTACCCAGCAGATGTACGACAGAGGATATGTCATGGTTTCGATCAACGATCTCGTGAAAAAGACCGTAGATGATGACGGAACCGTTCATTACGAGGAAGGGGACATTTACCTGCCGGAGGGCAAGAAAGCATTCGTTCTTTCTCTGGATGACCTTTCCTATTACCACTCTTACGACGGACGCGGTATTGCCAGCAAGATGGTAGTCGGCGACGACGGAAAACCGACCTGCGAATATATTCAGGATGACGGAACTGTTGTGACCGGTGCTTACGACTGTATCCCGCTGATGGATCAGTTTATCGAAGCGCATCCGGATGCCGTATACCACAATGCGCGCGGAACCGTAGCACTGACCGGCTACGATGGAATCCTCGGATACCGCACCGACGGTGATTACAAGACGAGAGAAGATCTGACGGATGATCAGGTAGCATGGCTTGATGCACACCCGGATTTCGACTGGGATAAAGAGTGCGAGGAGGCGAAAAAAGTAGCCAATGCGATCAAAGCAGACGGCTGGACATTCGCAAGCCATACCTGGGGCCATATCCGTGTCGGCGACAAACCGATCGAGACGATCCAGGCGGATACCGAGAAATGGCTGACGTATGTTGCACCGCTCATCGGCGGAAGCGATATCATCATCTTTGCACATGGACAGGATCTTTCCGACTGGCACGATTACACGATGGACAATGAGAAGTTTGCTTACTTAAAGAGCCAGGGCTTCAACATCTACTGCAACGTAGATTCCTCCCAGTATTTTGTTCAGGTAAGAGACAATTACCTGCGTATGGGACGAAGAAACCTGGATGGATACCGTCTGTACCAGAACCTCTACGGAGGCGGCGAGGACAGAACAAGCGATCTGTTTGATTCTGCCTCTGTTATTGATCCGCAGCGGCCGACAGATCCATCTCTTTACAATTTAGGTTAAAGAATTTTGAAAATGAAAAAGATCTCACAGAACTTTCTATTATTTATAGAAGAAAGTTTGTGAGATCTTTTTTTCAGCAGGGCGAACCGTTTACAGATATTTTTCTACGAGCGGAAACGGCAGAGGCCCGAGACGGAGCAGTTTTTCATGGAAACCGATCAATGAGAATGAGTCACCTTCCTGTTCCTGCACTTCCGAGAGGAGCTGTGAAAACGAGAGCGATCCGACACAGTATTTCAGATAGTTCGCCGGTGTCTCGAGAATATACTGATATAAAGAGGCAGCGGCCGACGCATCCGTGATGCCGAACTGCGCCAGAAAGGCTGACGCATCCGAGAGGAGCCATCCCTGGCTGTGGATTCCGAGATCCAGCAGCGAGCAGAGGGTAAGATGCACCGAGCGGTTCAGATACCAGAGACGGCAGAGCGCCTGCGTGTTTGCATCGAGATTACGTGCGGCGTAGCGGCAGGCATATGATTCAACGTAAGTTGCCCATCCTTCCACATAACCCGACGGCGCGTAGAGACGGCGGATCAGAAGCGGGTCGGAGCGCGAGAACGAGACGGTCTGGTACAGATGGCCGGGAAAGCCCTCGTGGGCAAGTGTGGAATACAGCTCGATGCCGGTCATCTCATCCGCGGGATTCAGGTAAATGGAGTTGGGTGAATTGACATCGGCGGGCGGTGTGAGATAAAAGGCGGGGCTTAAAAAATCCTTGAGAGAGTCATCCACGGTCTTTACTTCGTATGCGATACCCGAAAGAACGGGAAAATCTTCAGAAACGGCATTCTGCAGATCGGCAAGCATTTCCTCCGGCGTGGAGAACGGCAGCACGAGCGCCTGCTCTGAGAGGGAGAGCGACGGATTCTGATCGAGAATGATCTGCATTTCGGCACACTGGTCCGCAAGCTGCTGTGTTAAAAGGCGGGTCAGCTCCTCCGGTGAAGCGTCAACACCGACGCGGCTGCGGAGAAGATACGCATAGTAGGAAAGTCCGTCTTCCTGCCGGGAAAGACCGCCGGCGTTCTGCGTTCCTTTGCCGCAGAGTGAAGAAAGCGCATCGGAAAGAGAGCGGTAGGCGGGAAAAACACAGGAGGTAAGGAGTTTTTCATGCGTCTGCAGACAGAGATTCCTTTCCGCCTCAGAAAACAGTGAAGACGCCTGCAGTTTATTCTGAAAAACGGTGTGGAGCAGATGGCTTTCCGGTGTATCCGCGTCGGCGAGAAAAGCACTGCACTGGCGGATAATGCCATCGACCGCAAGGTCATTCTGAAACACGCCCTGCCGGGATTTTTCCTGCTCGAGTGCGATGAGGTCGGAGAAATAGCGCGGGAGATCCTGCAGAAGATGGAGGTAATCGGCGATATCCTGCTGTGTGCGGAACGGGTACTCTGCGAGCAGAATGGGAAGCTGTGCCTGAATCCCGAGCGACGGACCGAGCGGTTCCGCAAGAAGGCTGGTGCTGCCCGGCATTTTCTCGCAGTCCAGCTCGTAGAGCAGAAGATCGAGCGTGATCTGATTTTCCGCGGAGAGGCGGTTGCGATGAAAGGATGTGAGCGTTGTTTCCACACTCTGCAGCAGGGCATCATATGAGGTGCGGTCAGGGATGGAAACCGTGCCGAACGAGGCGGTGCCGGGGGCAATTCCGCGGGAAGCCGGATCAGCGAGGGTATAGTGGAGCGTGATGGCAGAAGAGGTTACCTCGGAGTGGAACCGTTCCTCCACATACGCGGAAAACCGGCGGTTCTCACCAGGGGAAAAGAACGGGGAAAAATACCAGAACAGCAGGGCGAAAAGAAGTCCGCCGCACAGAAGCAGAGGGAACAGGATGCGGCGGTGCAGAGAAGCTGGTTTCATAGAATAGGCTCCGGTGCGGACAGTTATCATAAAGTATGAAAAAAATGCTGATTTTATGCGCTTTTTCCGTGGCCTTTCATTTGACTTTCCAAAACGGCTTTGCTATAATCAGTAACGAATGAAATAAGGGACTTTTCAGTGCGGAACGGATTTGAAAAAGAATCCGCGAAGATAAAAGGGAATCAGGTGGAAATCCTGAGCGATCCGGTCACTGTAAGCAGGGAGTGTTAGCTGCAGAAATGCCATTGTGCGAAACGCATGAGAAGGCGCGGCTGCCGTGAAGATCTGCGAGTCAGGAAACCTGCTGGAAAGGTTAGTGAATCGCTTCCGATGAAAGCATATATTCATGGAAAGATGTACGAAGCAAAATCGGACATCTGCTTTTTTGTCGCCATGCGTCCGAAAAAGAGCTCCGGTGGAGAAACTCTTTTGCAGAAAAAGCAGATGTCTGTTTGTCTTTTCGCAGAAAAAATGTGTCCTCAAAAACAAGATTACTTGCAGGGAGACATCATTGACGGGGACAGGCACCGCCCAGCTGCCTGAAAAAGTCAGACGGAATCCGGAGCAGATGCGCGAAGGATATCCGAAGAAAAGGAGAAGTTATGAAAGGAAATTCAAGCAAATTTCTGGCACTGCTGTTGTCGGCGTCCATGATCATGAGCCCGACTGCCAGCGTATTAGCAGATACGCAGGAAAAAGCAGCACAGACAGAAAGCAGCGCAGCCGCAGAGGAAGCGCTGCAGAGCGAAGAAACAGCAGAGACGGCAGAACCGGAAACAACACCGGCAGAAACCGAGAGCAGTGAAAGCACTGCAGAGACTCCGGCAGAAGAGCCGACGGAAACACCGGTTGCGCCTGCAGAGGATCAGACACCGGCAGGATCTGACGAGACCGAGACACCATCTGCAGATGAGGATGCTTCGGAAGATACTGCAGAGGACACTGCAAAAGACGGTGAAGAGACTGCCGATACCACAGAAAAAGAGCCGGAAGCAGCAGATGAGACTTCCAAGGATGCTAAAAAAGAAACACCGGCAAAAGAAGAAACCAAAGATGCTGTAAAAGAGAATACCAGTCCGGCGGCAGAACAGCCGAAAACGGAAGTAAAAGAAACAACCAAAAATGAGGCATCCAATACAGCCGAGGAGAAAGAAACAAAAGCAGCGGAAGCAGCAAAACCGGCAGATGGTGAGTATGAGACTTCTGCAGAAGCAACCGGAAGCATGTTCCGTGTGATTTCTTCCAGACTCATCGTAAAAGATGGAAAACTGAAAGCATCCATTCTGCTGAGTGGAACCGGCTATGATTACCTGTATACGGGAACAGCAGCAGAAGCTGCCGCAGCAGATGAAAAGAGCTGGATTGCTCCGACAGGAAGCGAAACCTATACGGATACGAAGACCGGTGCAGAAAAGACCGGATATCGTTTTGAAATTCCGGTGGAAGAGCTTGACAAACAGATGGATGTTGCCGTTCGCTCAGCCAAGAAAAAAACATGGGCTGATAAAACTGTTACGATCCACAGCACCGCTGCAATCCCGACCGTAACCCCGGAACCGACCGAGCCCCCGGCCCCGAGTGAAACACCAGGCGATGATTCTTCCGAGACACCAGTCAGCGTAGAAGCACCTGTTGTAAAGGACAACGGTCAAGCATTCAAAATGTTCCTCATCTCTGAGGCAACCATGATCAACAAGGGCGACAAACTTGTTCTTACCCTGAAAACAAACAACACATCGTTTGATAAACTGTATTTTGGAAATAATGATGACCTTGCAAAAGCACCGGTTATTCAGGGAATGCAGGAAGCAAACGACGGTTTTTCCTTTGCGTTTGAAGTAGATGCTGACAAAGCCGGCACAACCGTTCCGATTGTTCTTGGAAAGAAAGACGGAACCTGGTATACGAAACAGCAGCTTTACTTTGTGATTCCGGGAACGAAAACACCAGATGTTACACCAACCCCGGAACCGACCGTAACCCCGGAACCGACTGAGATCCCGGCACCAACCGCAACGCCGACCCCGGAGCCATCTAAAGTTCCAAATGGCATTTACAGCGGAACCGCCGAGACGGGTGCTCAGATGTTCAAAGTAGTGGCTGTGGAGCTGACCGTAAAAGATGGTGATATGAAAGCTAAGATCACCTTAAGCGGTGTTGCTTATGACTACCTGTATATGGGAACTCCGGAAGAGGCAGCTGCTGCAGATAAGAGCGCATGGATCGCGGGCATCGGAACAGCGGATTATACGACCGATGACGGACAGACCAAAACCGGAATGCAGTATGAAATCCCGGTAGCAGCACTTGATCAGCCGCTTACCGTTGCATCCCATTCTGAAAAACGGGACAAATGGTATGCAAGAACCATCACCATCGCATCAGCAAGTCTGAAAAAGACCTCAGATCTTCCGGCAGATGAGACAAACAAAATTGCAGACGGTATCTACGAAGCAACTGCTGAGACTGGTGCAGCAATGTTTAAAGTAGTCAAAGTAAAACTGACTGCAAAAGATGGAAAAATGACAGCACTTATCACCTTAAGCGGAGCAGGTTACAATTACCTGTATCTGGGAACAGCAGCAGATGCAGCAGCAGATAAGAGTGCATGGATTGCATCCAAAGGAAAAGGTGAGTACACCTTAAACGGCGAGACAAAAACAGGACTGCAGTTTGAAATTCCGGTAGAAGCACTGGATCAGGGCCTGGCAGTGGCAGCTCACGCAGTAAAGAGCGGCAAATGGTTTGACAGAACCATCACGATCGCATCCTCCAGCCTGAAAAAGACCGGAGATCTGCCGTCGGATGATTCCAACGATCCGAAACCAACCCTCGTTCCGACCAAGACCCCAACCGTATCTCCATCCGAGACACCGGTTGTAAAACCGACCAGCACTCCGACTCCGGCACCGACCCAGAAACCGGCCGATACCAAACCGGAGCAGGAATCCAAATATGAGTCTGACTTAAGCGGCGGCACATCCAAAGTAGACAGTGCAACCACACTGGCAGACGGCGTTTACACACCAGACGGATTCTCCTTCTCCGGCGGATCCGGAAAGGTAACCATCTCCTGCAGCAAGATTACTGTAACGAACGGACAGGCTTATGCAACGATCGCATTCAGCAGTCCGTACTACGGATATGTAAAAGCAAACGGAAATAAATACATGGCAAATGTCAGCGGCGGAAGCAGCATCTTCACCATTCCGGTTGAGCTGAACAAGAACAATACCATCATCGGTATGACCACCAGAATGTCCGTTGCCCATGAGATTTCCTACAACATCTTCATCTCCCTGGCAGCAGCAAAGAAGGGCGGCAGCACTTCTTCCAGCACAGGATTTGTAAAAGCAGACGGAACAATCTCCACGATCAGCACCGATAACTCCAAGTTGGATACCACCGCTCCAGAGATCATGGGACTGGAATACAAAGCAGAGACAAAACTTGCTTACGCAGAGTACTTCAAGATGTATCATTACGACGAAGGCATCACCCTGCTGGAGATCGATATGACAAAAGATACCGAGCGTGATCCGGAGAAACAGAACGAGGACGACAAGAAAGCAGAAGATACCGATACCGCAGCAGCGGAGGATACCGCAGCAGCAACCGACGAGGAAGAAGCGGCAGCAGCATCCGATTCCAAAAAGACCAGCACTGAGAAAGCGAAAGATCTGACCGAAAAGACAAAAGAGCTGTACGAAGGCAATGTTGTCAAATATCTGATCGTTCCGAAAGATGTTGAGATTCCGGCAGGACTGGACAAAGATATGATCGTGATCCAGCTTCCGGTTGAGAAAACATACGTAGCATCTGAGGATGCCCTGAAACTTCTCGATGAGCAGTTAGACGCAGCAGAGAGCATCAAAGCAGTCGGCATGGAGCAGAAAGACTGCCAGATCGAAAACATTGCAAAAGCAATGGAAGACAAAAAAATCTCCTTCGACGGAGCATTCGATGATCTGGACTACAAAGCTCTGGTAAAAGACGAAATCGATTTTGCAATTCTTCCGTCTGAGTTCCTTCCGGGAAATGCAAAAGATGAGGAAGATGCTGATGCAGCCGACGAGACCGCAGATACCAAAGCTGAGGATCAGAAGGACGATAAAGACGATAAGACAACGGATGAGAAAGCAGACGAAGACAAGACTACGGAAGAACTTCTGAAAGAGGAAAATGAGCGTCTGTCCGACACCGCAGAGCGTCTGGCAACCCTGACCATTCCGATGCTGGTTGACCGTTCCGCAGACGAGAAGACCGATCTTGCGAAAGCAGAGTGGCTGAAAGTCTACGGCGTGATCTTCGGATGCGAGGATCAGGCAAACGAGCTGTTCCAGCAGATGGTAAAGGCAGAAGAGAATAAATAAGTACAATAATTTGCAGCAAAAAATGAGAAAGGGCTGCTGCCGTATGGCAGCGGCTTTTTCTTTCAGAAAGGAATATCAAATGACAGGAAAAAACGAAAGAAAGCTGAAAAAATGGGCCGCACTTTTTCTTGCAGCAGCGATGTCACTGACGGCCTGCGGCAGCACCGCATCAACGGGAAGCAGCACATCGTCCGCGTCGGGCACTTCGGCAGTTTCTGAGAGCAGCACATCCACAGCATCCGCAGCAGACGTTTCCGAAAGCCAGACGGAGAGCACATCCGTCTCGGAAAGTACGGCTGAAAGTGAAAGCACCTCCGAAGCCACTGCTGCGAGCAGCACCTCCGGGAGTGATACCGCATCCGCGGATGGTTTCGCAACGACAGACGATGTCAGCGACGCACCGGACATCACCGGAATCACCATCGAGAGCAAGATGGTCCTGAATTACGCGGAGTGCTTTAACGTATACTACTGCACAGACGGCTATAAACTGATCGATGTCAAAGACGGCGCGCAGTATCTGCTCGTCCCGGACGGAAAAGAGGCGCCGGATGACCTCGATTCCGACGTAATTGTAATCCATCAGCCGCTGGAACGCATCTACATGGCAGCAACCTCTCCGATGGCGCTGTTCGATGCCATCGACTCCCTCGATACGATTCGTCTCTCCGGTGAAACCGCAGACAACTGGTACGTACAGGATGCCGTTGACGCGATGAATGCCGGAACGATGATCTTCGCCGGAAAATACAGTGAGCCGGATTACGAACTTCTGGTCAGTGAGAACTGTGATCTGGCCATTGAATCCACGATGATCCTCCATTCCCCGAAGGTACAGGAGATGATCGAGATGCTCGATATTCCGGTCTTCATCGACCGTTCCAGCTACGAATCCCAGCCTCTTGGCAGAACCGAATGGATCAAACTCTACGGTGCCATGCTGGACAAAGAGGAGGAGGCAGCCGACTTCTTTGCAAATCAGGCAAGTGTTGTGGAAAATCTGAAGGATTTCCAGAATACCGAAAAAACGGTCGCTTTCTTCTATATTAATACGAGCGGAGCTGCCGTTGTGCGGAACCCGGAGGACTACATTTCCAACATGATCGAGCTTGGCGGTGCGCGCAACGCCTTCCGTGATCTCCAGGACGACAGCGGAAAAACATCCGTGCCGATCACGATGGAGCAGTTCTACGATACGGCCGAAGATGCGGACTACCTGATCTACAACGCAAGCATCGATTCCACCGTCAAAACCCTGGACGACCTGCTGGCAAAGGATTCCATGTTTGCCGATTACAAAGCAGTCAAAGAGGGCAACGTCTGGACAACCGAGAAATCCATGTATCAGGCAACCGATAAAATTGCACAGTTTACCAACGACATTAACCTTCTGGTAACGGGCGGCGATCCGGATCAGATGGTATTCTTAAGAAAATTATCCTGATGGAGGAACGTATGTCAGAGAAAAAAAATATGACAGGAAAAGAGAACAGTTTCCATATGGAAAACTTCCGGCGCCGTTCGCGGTATGCCGCTGTGTTCCTGGTGCTGATTCTGGCGTTCGCCGCCATCACCGTGCTGAATATCAATTCCGGAAACGTAAATATTTCGATTCCGGAAATTTTCCGGATTCTGCTGCGGCGGACCGGAGAGGGGAAAGCGTACAATATTATCTGGAAAATCCGCCTTCCGCGTATTCTGATGGCGGCAATCCTGGGCGGTGCTCTGTCCCTGTCGGGCTTCCTTTTACAGACTTTCTTTGAAAACCCGATTGCCGGTCCGTTTGTTCTTGGAATTTCCTCGGGAGCCAAAATGGTCGTGGCGCTGACCATGATCTTTTATCTGGAGCGGGCGCGCAATATCACATCTTACACGATGATTGTTGCAGCATTCTTAGGATCCCTTCTCTCCGTCAGCTTCATTCTGCTGATGTCCCGGCGGATCAAAAATATGGCAGGACTTCTCGTCGGCGGTATTATGATCGGTTACATCTGCTCGGCGGTCACGGATTTTGTTGTCACCTTCGCGGAGGATTCCGATATCGTCAACCTCCACGGCTGGTCACAGGGAAGCTTCTCCGGCATGAGCTGGAGCAACGTAGCGATCTCTGCGGCTGTGATCGGCATCACCTTTGTCATCACGTTCCTGATGGCAAAACCGATCGGTGCATATCAGCTCGGTGAGGCGTATGCGCAGAGCATGGGTGTCAACATCAAAGTATTCCGCATCGCGCTGATTCTGCTTTCGAGTATTCTCTCCGCATGCGTCACCGCATTTGCCGGTCCGATTTCGTTTGTCGGCATTGCCGTCCCGTTCCTCGTTAAACAGAGCCTCGGCACATCGCGTCCGCTCGTCGTAATCCCGGGAACGTTCCTCGGCGGAGCCGTCTTCTGTATGATGTGCGACCTGATCGCGCGTATGGCGTTTGCACCGCTGGAGCTGTCCATCAGTACGGTCACATCGATCTTTGGTGCGCCGGTCGTCATTTTCATGATGCTGCGCCGGAAAAGGGGGTAAGAGAATATGAATGAATATTATTTTCATCTGGACCACCTGACGGTCGGCTATGATAAGAAGCCGCTGATCAAAGATATCTGCATCGGCATCGAAAAAGGCGAGATCGTTACGCTGATCGGACCGAACGGTTCCGGTAAATCAACGATTCTGAAAAGCATCACCCGCCAGTTAAAGCTGGTCGGCGGAAATGTGGAGTTTGACGGGAAAAACCTGCATGAGCTTTCGTTCCGCGAGTTGTCCACGAAGATGGCCGTTGTGCTGACGGAGCGCATGAAGCCGGAGCTGATGACCTGCCACGATATTGTGGCAACGGGCCGCTATCCGTACACCGGACGGCTCGGCATGCTGACCCGCGAGGATGAGGAGAAGGTCGAGAAGGCGATGCGCGCCGTTCATGCCGAAGAGCTCGGCGGCCGCGATTTCAACGCCATCAGCGACGGCCAGCGCCAGAGAGTGCTTCTTGCGCGTGCGATCTGTCAGGAGCCGGAGGTCATCATCCTCGACGAGCCAACTTCTTTCCTCGATATCCGCCACAAGCTGGAACTGCTCGCGATTCTGCGCCGCATGGCAAAGGAGAAGGGCATCACCGTCATCATGTCGCTGCATGAGATCGATCTGGCACAGAAAATTTCAGATAAGATCATCTGCGTCAAGGGCGATGCTATTTCCCATTTCGGCGCACCGGAGACAATTTTCCGCGAGGATATCATCCGCGAACTATACGAGATTGACAATGGTTCGTTTGACCCGTGCTTCGGAAGCATCGAGCTGCCGCGGCCGGAGGGAACACCGCGCGTCTTTGTCCTCGCAGGCGGCGGAACGGGAATCCCGGTGTTCCGGAAACTGCAGAAGGAAAATGTCCCGTTTGCGGCAGGCGTCCTGTATACGAACGATATCGATTACCAGCTCGCCCGCATTCTGGCGATGGAGACGGTAACCGAAGCACCGTTCCAGGAGATCAGCGACGAGGCATTTGCCCGCGCCTGCGAGCTGATGAAGAGCTGTGAACGTGTCATCGACACCGGCGTCCCGGTGGGCATGTGCAACCGCCGGATCGAAGAGCTGAGGGCAGAAGCAAAGCGGCTTGGAAAGCTGGCAGAGTAAAACAAAGAAAAATCCAATCAAAATCTCCTGTCTGGGAACGAAACAATCGTTTTCCGAACAGGAGATTTTCTTTTTGCAGCCATTGTAAAAACAGCAAAAGAACACGAAAAATGTAATATTAAATTGTACGAAAAATTCACACAATTCAAGTCAAAAACCAACAGAGATTGACACTTAAAAAGTCAAGTGCTTTATAAAATCTTTTGGCGAAATAACGGTTTTCTCTGTTATGACCAAAACACGCGTTCTGATTTCGCAAGATTTAAACACATGCTTTCCACACCGTTTTTCGTGGATAATGTGGATAACTCGGTGTATAACTTGTTTTTAGGCATGTTTTCGGTGGTTAACTATGTGGATAACTTGTGGACGGGATGTTTATAAAATTGGCCCGTGTGGGAAAAAACCGGTTTCTTTGTGCAATTTCGACAAAAAGAGGTTTTAAAGTTTTACACGACTGACATGAAAGGTTTTTCAGATTTCAGAAACTACGGAAAAACAGAAAAAAGCAGGCAGTTCTCCGTACAATACGAAGAATGCCTGCTTTTGCCGTATTCTATTCGAAAGAAGCCATCAGTGGCTGATCAGATATTTCTCTACCGAAGTCACACAGTTCGCGCCGTCGGCGGCTGCCGTGATGATCTGACGGAGCTGCTTCGTGCGGACATCGCCTGCGGCGAACACGCCCGGCACGCTCGTCACACCGTCTTCGCCGGCTTTGATGTAGCCAGCCTCATCGGTTTCTACGATGCCTGCGATCAGTGCGGAGACCGGAACGATGCCGACGGCAATAAACACGCCGTCTACCGTGATCACACCGGCTTCCCCTGCCTTTTTGTTCGTTACCTTCACGCCGGACACCATCTCGTTTCCTTCGATGGAATCCACAACCGTATCCCACACCATTTCCACATTCGGCAGTGCCAGCAGTGCATCCTGGAGAACACCGGCTGCCCGCAGTTCATCGCGGCGGTGGATCACGTAAACCTTTTTGCACGTTCTGGCAAGGAAAATCGCATCCTCCACGGCGACATCGCCGCCGCCGATAACGGCAACGGTTTTGTCTTTGAAAAATGCGCCGTCACACGTTGCACAGTAAGAGACGCCCATGCCGGAGAGCTCCTTTTCACCAGGTACATTTAACGCGCGGTGCTCCGCACCGGTTGCAAGAATGACCGTTTTGGCATGATACTCATTTTTTCTCGTGCGGACAATCTTGATCTCTTCGTCAAGAACAAGCTCCTTCACACGCTCACGGGAAAATTCCGCGCCCATTTTTTCAGCGTGTGCGCGCAGCGTGCTTCCGAGATCCATGCCGCTGATGCCCGGAAGGCCGGGATAGTTGTCTACTTCATAGGTATTCAGCACCTGGCCGCCGCTTGCAAAGTTTGCCTCAATCGTAAGAGAGGAGAGCTTTGCGCGTTTCGCATAAATCGCGGCAGAAAGACCCGCCGGGCCGGAGCCGATGATGATAACGTCGTATAAGTTTTCCATAAAAATCCTCGTTTTCGTCTGTAGTAAGCTGCCATGCAGCCATTTTTCTGAAAGTATCGTTACGGAGCCGGTGTTTCGGACGGTTCCTGACTGTCGGAAACGGAAGATGAATCTTCCGCGGAAGTTTTTTTGGCTTCTTCTTCCGGCGCTTCCGGCTGGTTGTGAACCACCTTGATGCTGCGTACCAGCTTCAGATCGTTGTCGATGCCGATTTCAGTGTAGTCCAGCTTTTCGTCATCACTATAGAATGTGTAGAGTGTCAGGTTACTATCCTCTTTTTCCGTTTTTTCTGATTTGGCATCCCCTGCCTTCGCCAGAAAATCGCTCTCGGAAGTGCCGAGCGTGATGCCGTTTGTGATTGAAATCGGAATCTTTGTCGTATCGAGATCGCCGTACAGCGAAGTAACAAAACAGTTGCGTACTGTCGTCGCCTCCGCGCCGTAATTATGTACGGTGCAGTAAAGCTTCTGACCGCCCTTTTCCAGCGTGACGTAGCCGTATTTTCCGTTTAAAACGGCCGTATCGGACTCTTTCGTATTGACGGTCCAGTCGTGGTCCAGAAGTTCACTGACCGGAACGGGAAGATGATAGAGTACATCGTCAAAGCGGACGGTCCAGTCGTTGATTTTACTGCTGTCGGCTTCCGGTGCCTGGTAGGCCTCCACTTCCGGTGTTGTGGCATCGCTGACACCATCGAGCGCTTCTGCATCAGCCGTGGTCGTAAAGTTCTGCATATCGAGGGAATACAGAATTCCCGTTTCGTTATCGAAGCCGAGCGTGATCGTCTGGTACAGCCCGTATTCATACGTGAACTGCACAGAGGTATCGGCCTCATAACGGTCCTTTGGCGCACCGTAGATGCTTTCCACATCCTCCATCAGCGACTGCTGCAGGGTGACGCCGTTCGGCAGGCCGACATAGATATTCTGACCCTCAGCGGTCGAGGTATCGATGTGAATGCCTCCGATCAGGCATTCCGCCACTGGCTTTGCCGTGGTGTCCGGATTGGCAATATCGACGGTAATCTGGTTTCCGTCCTTTTCAAAGCTTTCGCCCTCTGAGAAGGATTCCGGCTGGATTTCCTTTGTGTCGTCGCCGCTGTAGACCCAGCCAAGCGCTGTAAAATCCGCGTAGGATTCCGGAACTTCGTATGTATCGCCCCAGATGGCAAGCTGAAAACTGTTCAGGTTCTTCGAGAGATCCACATCGTATTCCGGAATCTCATCGGAATCGCCGGAGGCCGCCAGATTGTCTTTGGGGTCGTCATCGTCGGTACTCTGACTGATGGTTGTGATCGGAATCGTTTCTGTTTTCTTTCCGCAGCCGCTCGTTCCCACGAGGAAAGCGGCAAATACTGCTGTTAAAACCCAACGGTATTTTTTCATCAAAACCTCCTCATAATAAATGGTTAAAAATATTTGAGAGTTACTTCATGTAAGTAACGATATCAGTTCCCCCTATTCTATCACATTCCGCTTCGTTTTCCAATGTCTGAAGCGGATTTGAGAAAAATGGTTTTTCAAAAGCGCGGTACGGAATACATATTTAGTAAGGAACTGGAAAGGGCAGAAGTCTGGGAGGAGGCTGTGTATGCGTTTTACAAAAATGCAGGGCTGCGGAAATGATTATATCTATGTAAATGCCATGGAGGAGCGGGTGGAGAGTCCGGGACGGCTGGCAAAAGCGGTAAGTGACCGCCATTTCGGCATCGGCGCGGACGGGCTGATTCTGATCGGGGCATCCAAAACAGCAGATTTTTCGATGGAAATGTACAACGCCGACGGCTCGAAGGGCGCGATGTGCGGCAACGGCATCCGCTGTGTGGGAAAATACGTGTACGAGCATGGGCTGACGAGAAAAACGACGCTGACTATCGAAACCGGCAGCGGAAACCGTGTGATTCATCTGCAGACGGGGGAGAATCCGAATAAGATCTGTCAGGTGACAGTGGAGATGGGAACGCCGGAATTCCGCGCCGCACAGATCCCCGTTGTTTCTCTGGGGGAATATGTGCTGGAGCATAAAATTACCGTGTGCGGGGAAAATTATACGATGACCTGCCTTTCGATGGGAAATCCGCATGCGGTGATTCCGGTGGAAGATGTGGAAAAAATATCCATTGCAAAGACCGGTTCCGCTTTTGAACACCTTTCCTGCTTCCCGGACCGTATCAATACAGAGTTTATCCAGACTTTAGATCAACACACAATAAAAATGAGAGTCTGGGAACGTGGGAGCGGTGAAACGCTGTCCTGCGGAACGGGAGCGTGTGCGGCAGCCGTCGCGGCGATGCTTTCCGGCTGTGTTTCGGAGGGAGAAACTGCCGTAGAACTGCGCGGCGGCAGGCTTTTCGTTACATGGGACCGGACGAAAAATAAGGTCCTTCTGACCGGCCCGGCCGAGACCGTTTTTGAAGGAACGCTTGCAGAACGAATTTGAAAAATGCAGATTTCTGTCTGCACGAAAGAGCAGTATGCAATATTCTGAAAATAAAAACTTACAGGAAATGCCTTTTCTTTTCAAAAGAAACATGCTACAATATGTGGTGCCCGCTACAAGAAAAGGGTGGGGGACACACAAGATATAGTGTTTGAATTGGAGGACACCACAATGGTTTATATTATCAAAAAGGACGGCACCAAAGAAGAATTCGACGCGCAGAAGATCGTCCGTGCCGTAAATAAATCCGCACAGAGAATCCTGTATACCTTCTCACAGCAGGAGATTGACTTTATCTGTAAGTTCGCAACCGAGCACGTATATTCCCTTGGAAAGACCGAAATTCCGATCAGCGATATGCACAATATCGTGGAGGGAGCACTCGAAAAAGTAAACCCGGCTGTGGCAAAAAGCTACCGCGATTACCGCAATTACAAAACTGATTTTATCCATATGATGGACGAGGTCTACACGAAGAGCCAGTCCATCCGCTACATCGGCGACAAGAGCAATGCCAACACCGACAGCGCCCTCGTTGCAACGAAGCGAAGCCTGATTTTCAACGAGCTGAACAAAGAGCTGTACCGCAAGTTCTTCATGAACCGCAACGAGCTGCAGGCCTGTAAGGACGGTTACATCTACATCCACGACCAGTCCGCACGTCTCGATACCATGAACTGCTGTCTGTTCGATGTCGGAAACGTTTTAAAAGGCGGTTTCGAGATGGGAAATGTCTGGTACAACGAGCCGAAGACACTCGACACCGCATTTGATGTCATGGGCGATATCGTCCTCAGCACCGCTGCACAGCAGTACGGCGGCTTTACCGTGCCGGAGGTGGACAAGATCCTTGCTCCGTACGCACAGAAGAGCTACGATTACTACGTAAAAGAGTTCCTGAAATATACCGACGCATCCTGGGAGGGTGCACAGGAGAAAGCCATCGAGTATGCGATCGACAAAGTAAGAAGAGAGTGCGATCAGGGATGGCAGGGAATTGAGTATAAACTGAACACTGTTGGATCTTCCCGCGGTGATTATCCGTTCGTTACCGTGACCCTCGGCCTTGGAACGAGCATGTTCGAGAAGATGATTTCCATCTCCCTTCTTGAGGTCCACAAAAACGGACAGGGCAAGAAAGGCCACAAAAAGCCGGTGCTCTTCCCGAAAATCGTCTTCTTATATGACAAGGCAATTCACGGAGAGGGCGGCATCGCAGAAGATGTCTTTGAGGCAGGACTTGACTGTTCCTCTAAAACCATGTATCCGGACTGGCTGTCGATGAGCGGCGAGGGCTACATCGCCGAGATGTACAAGAAATACAAGAGAGTCATCAGCCCGATGGGATGCCGTGCTTTCCTTAGCCCGTGGTACGAGCGCGGAGGCATGGAGCCGGCAGATGAGAACGACAAACCGGTCTTTGTCGGACGTTTCAACATCGGAGCCGTTTCCCTTCATCTTCCGATGATCCTGGCAAAATCCCGTTCCGAGAACCGCGATTTCCACGAAGTGCTTGATTTCTACCTCGAGATGATCCGCGATCTGCACAAACGGACCTACGATTACCTCGGCGAGATGCGTGCATCCACGAACCCGCTGGCTTACTGTGAGGGAGGTTTCTACGGCGGCCACTTAAAACCGTCCGACAAGATCCGCCCGCTGTTAAAGCCGATGACCGCATCGTTCGGTATCACGGCGCTGAACGAGCTGCAGGAGCTGTACAACGGAAAATCTCTTGTTGAGGACGGACAGTTCGCACTTGACACGCTGAAATATATCAACGACAAGGTTGCCGAGTTTAAGAAAGAGGACGGCATCCTCTATGCGATCTACGGCACACCGGCAGAATCCCTGTGCGGCCTGCAGATAGAGCAGTTCCGCAAACAGTACGGCATCGTCCGCAACGTTTCGGACCGCCCGTATGTGAGCAACAGTTTCCACTGCCACGTAACCGAGGACATTACCCCGATCCAGAAACAGGATCTCGAGGGACGTTTCTGGGAGCTCTGCAACGGCGGAAAAATCCAGTACGTGCGCTATCCGGTCGGCTACAACAAAGGCGCGATCAAGACACTGATCGAGCGTGCGATGGAGCTTGGCTACTACGAGGGCGTCAACCTGTCCCTGGCTTACTGCGATGACTGCGGCCACCAGGAACTCGACATGGATGTCTGCCCGGTCTGCGGTTCCAAGAACCTGACAAAGATCGACCGTATGAACGGCTATCTTTCCTACAGCCGTGTCCATGGCGACACACGTCTGAATGAAGCAAAGATGGCGGAAATTGCAGAGAGAAAATCGATGTAAAATCATTGCGATATTTGTAATACGATAAAAGAACGAAATCCCCTGCGGGAAATCCATTCGGTTTGGATTTTCCGCAGGGGATTTTATAGTTCGGCAATTATTCTTCGATATCGCGGGTGATGTTGCGTACCCAGACGTATTTTTTATAATGAAGATAAACCGCAGGCAGTTTCACGATCTCATCGAGGTTTACGATACAGTAGACAACCATGACCGGCAGCTTCAGCCAGAACGCGGCGAGGAAACCAAGCGGTACGGAAAAGCACCACATCGCGCCGATATTTCCCTGCATATCGAATTTCGCATCGCCGCCGGCACAGAAGATGCCGTCGAGAACGGTGGTGTTGACCGACTGTGCCATCAAGTTCAGACCGCAGAAGAGAAGCATGTACTGCAGATATTCTGCCGCGGTATCGGTAAGCGGAGCGAAGTGGACGATTGCAGGAGAGATCAACATCAGAAGACCGCCGGTCACAACGCCGATGGCAATTGCAAGATGCGTCAGGCGGCCGCCGTATTCGCGTGCTTTCTCGAGTTCATCTGCACCGAGCAGGTTTCCGATCAGAACACCGGCACCGCCGCTCACACCGCGGATCAGGCAGGAGAGGAGGCTCTTTGCAATCGAGGTAATCGAGTTTGCTGCAACAGCATCGCTTCCCATGTGGCCCATGATAACGGAGTACAGAACGTAGGCAATTCCCCAGACGAGGGAGGCCGCAAGCACGGGAAGCGTGTAGCGCCAGAAGTCTTCTGAAAGTATTTTCCCTGCGGAAGAGAAGAGGCGGTTCCAGAGAATCCGTACACGCTCCGGTTTCTTTGTCTCGAGATAAGCCCAGATCAGTTCCACAACGCGGGCAGCTACCGTTGCATAAGCTGCTCCGCGGATCCCAAGTGCCGGAGCACCGCAAAGACCGTAGATGAGGATGGCATTTAAAATGATGTTCAGTACAACCGCAGTGGAACTGATGCGGGAGCTGACTGCTGCATGACCGGTGTTTTTCAGCAGGATCAGATAGACCTGCGAAATACCGCAGAGTACGTAGGAGAGTGCAACAGCGCGTAAATACTGGCTTCCGCTTGCAACCAGGGCCGCATCATTTGTAAAGATGCGCATCAGCATTTCGGGACAGAAACCGGCAAGGATGGTAAACAGGCCGGAGAACAGCAGGTTGGTGCGAAGTGCGATCGGAATCACTTTTTCGATCGAAGCGGCATCCTGTTTCCCCCAGTACTGCGCTGCCATAATACCGGCGCCCGCCGCGATGCCTGAGATAAAAAGGCTCAAAACAAACTGCACCTGTCCGGCCAGTGAAACAGCAGACAACGAAGTCTGATCAATCCAGCCCAGCATGATCGCATCCGTTGCGCTGACGAGAGCCAGCATAAAATTCTGGATCGCAATCGGAAGGACGAGGAGTTTTAGTTTCTGGTAAAATTCATCCTTAAAATTCATTCGTGTTTTCATAAAAATTCCCCCAAAGTATAAATAGTAGTTTTTGCTGTATTATAGCGGAAAGGAAATGGGAAAACAATGGCTAAAACAAGCTATTTTCTGGTCATTTTTGACATTCCCTGTATAATATAGAAGAAAAAGAACTTTTCCGGTGCCCGTGTCCGGTACGCCGGAAAGCGGAGAAGAAGTTTGATCAGAAAATCAGGTTTCCTTCAGCAGAAACTCCAGGATTTCTGCTATCAGAATAAATATGCCGGCAGCGGCTGTCTTTATAAAATCCAGAAATCCATGCAGGAGCTGGAGAAGCTTTTGAAAAAGAAAGATAAGAAACGGAAGTAGGTTCGGCTGCCATTGGAGCCGTCATCGAAACAAACGGAAATATACGAAAAAATTGTGAAATTTAATAGAATTATAAGACCTGTTTTCGCTGTTTTTAACAAAAGTAAAGAAACAGTGAAAAAAAGGTTGCTTTTTTCGGCAGAATCCTTTATAATCTTATTTGTGTTCAGCGAGTGGATCATCCAATGAAACACAGAAAAACAAAAGTAAGCGCCTTTAGCTCAGTTGGTAGAGCAGTAGACTCTTAATCTATTTGTCCAGGGTTCGAGTCCCTGAAGGCGCATCGAAAGCACTGTTTTTGCAGACCTGAGAGCTGCGGGGACGGTGTTTTTCTTGTTTTACAAGCAAAATACCAAAAGTCTGTGTATCAACTTTTTTACATTGCGATAGAAACAGAGAAAAACCGGCAGCGGAGCGGTCTTACTTTTCAAGAGACCGTTCTGCTGCCGGTTTGTATTTTGGATGGGAATCAAATCATTTGCGAAAGCATTCCGCTACAGAAACCGTGCCTCCATCTTACAGATCGGGTTTCCAATTGAGGAAAACTTCTCCTCATATTCCGTCATTACATTTCCTTCTGAGAGAACCACATCGTGGTGCAGATCGTATGTGAATGCAGTGAGTTCCCATCCCTCTGCATTTTTCATCTCTTCAAGAGAGAAGTCAAACAGATCTTTATTATCGGTTTTGAATTCCAGTGTTCCGTCCTTCTTTAAAATCTTCTCGTACCGTGCAAGAAACTCATGTGACGTCAGTCTCCGCTTCGCATGGCGGTCCTTCGGCCACGGATCGGAGAAGTTGAGGTAAATGCGGTCTACCTCGCCCTCAGCAAACACTTCCGGAAGCTGGCGTGCATCCATGCGGATGAAAAACAGGTTTTTGATTTCCGTCTCCAGTTTTTCCCGTTTCTGTACTGCGCGGAGCAGCACGCTGTCGTACATTTCAATGCCGACGTAGTTGATTTCCGGATGCAGAACCGCCATATCCATCAAAAAGCGGCCCTTTCCCATACCGACCTCAATATGAATCGGATTTTCATTTCCAAAAATTTCAGCCCACCGTCCCCGGCAGCTCTCCGGCTCCTGCACAACGAACGGACAGGAAGCAATCACATCTTTTGATCCTCTGATATTTCTAAGGCGCATATGCGTAAAATTCCTTTCTTAAGTGATAAATATTAGAATAAAAGCCAATCATATCCAGTATATCATAGCTCCCGAAAAAGCAAAACAGAAAAATCCCGTTTTCAAATTTTCGAAGTTTTCAAAATACTATATACAATATCAACCTGCACATAGCATTTCTTATCAGCAATATGACAATCGGATTGGAACCATATCGAAATCATATGAGGGACCATCTTTTGGCTATTGATATTGGAAGAAAAAATATGACCCATTGTCTATTTTTAATCAAAAAGTCGATCGAAATCCCACTTTTTTTTACGATTTCAATATGTCAACTTTGGAAAAAAAGGTGTAGAATACTAACAGCAAAGATGCGGGGAGTTTTCCTCGTCTTTGTTGTCTTTTAAATAAATAAGGAGGGAAAGCGATGCTATGGAATCTGTAATTAACAAACTTGCAGAGATCGAAACGGCTGCTACTAAGATTATGCAGGCTGCCGAGAATCAGAAGAAGCTCCAGGACGAGCAGCAGGAAGAGCGGATTGCAAAATTCGATGCAGATCTGGAAGCGGAAACGGCAAAGCGGATTGAAGAGATCACAACAAAACTTCATTCTACTACAGATGCGGATCAGAAAAAGCAGCGGGACTCTGCCGCCGAACTTCTATCTTCACTGGACGCTTATTACGAACAGAATCACGGAACACTGTCCACGCAGATTTACGAAAACATTATAAGGAAGTGAAACGATGAGCGGTCTATTATCCTACAGCGGCCTTACCACAAAGATAAGAGCCATGCAGAGCCATCTTTTAAACGACCAGAATTTTCGGGAAATCGTGGAACTGGAGAGTGTACCGCAGGCAGTTTCTTACCTCAAGCAGCATAAAGGCTATGAGGATCTGTTTGAGGGCTACAACGAAGCTGACCTTCACCGAGGTCAGATCGAGAAAATGCTGCGCCTGACGGTATACCGGGATTTTTCCAAGCTGTACCGTTTTGCAAATGTGGAGCAGAGAAAGTTCCTTGCGCTCTACTTTAAACGATACGAAGTGTCCGTTATCAAAGAATGCCTGAACACGGTATTTGATCACCGTGATGTGGTATTGAACCTGTCCATATTCGACGAGTTCTTTAACAAGCATTCCCAGCTGGACATCAATCTTCTGGCGTCCTCCAGGACGATCGAAGAACTGATTGCGAACCTGAAAGGGACAGAATATTATGCCCCGCTGTCGCAGCTCGCGGATATCGAGCGTCCGACCCTGTTCGACTATGAGATGACCCTGGATCTGTATTACTTTGCACAGATGTGGAAAGACAGATCAAAAGTAGTGACAAAGCGGGATCTGGAAGAGTTGACCGCTGCATGGGGAAGCAAGTTTGACATGCTGAACCTTCAGTGGATCTACCGTTCCAAACGCTATTATCACATGACCAGCGCACAAATCTACGCCCTGCTGATTCCGGTTCATCACCGGCTGAAAAAGGATGTGGTAAAGGCACTGGTAGAAGCCGAGAATATGAGTGCATTTTCCCAGCTGCTGGAACAAACCTATTATGCGAAACGGTATGATTCCTTCAAAGTCGATACGCTGGAATCCATGTATGCAGCCATTATGAAGCACATACTTTCCAGTGAATCCAGACAGGATCCTTATTCCGTTGCCACCATATACTCATACCTCTATCACAAAGAGCACGAGGTAAACCGGCTTATTATTGCACTCGAGTGCGTACGTTACCGTATCAGCGCTGACGAGGCAATGCAGCATATCGCAAAAACTTAATACACGGGGAGGTGTACTCATTGATTGTCAAGATGAAATTTTTGAGCATCACCGGGCCGAAAGCCGACATTGACCGTGTGGTCAACACTTATCTCTCAAAATATGAGATACATCTGGAAAACGCTCTGACGGAGCTGTCTACGATGCAGAATATCACACCGTATATCCAGATCAACCCATACAAAGAGACCTTAAAACAGGCGGAAGATTTTACAGCACTTCTGCCGGAAGACAAGCGTACCACCACGAAAAGACTTTCCCTGGAAGATGCCATCAACTGTGTCCATGGTTTGGATCACACCCTTGGCCAGTTGAACCAGGAGCGTACAGAACTGGAAGCAAAAAAGAAAGACTTGATGGAAAAAGCACAGAAAATCGAGCCGTTCCAGGATCTGCACTGCAATCTTTCCTCCATTCTGGATTTCCACTTTATCAAATTCAGATTCGGAAAGATCACAAAAGAGTATTACAACAAGTTTGAGAGCTACTGCTATGAGAACAGCGATACGGTATTCTACCGCTGCCATTCCGATGAGCAGTATGTATGGGGCATTTACTTCTGCCCGAGAGATCAGGTCACGAAAGTGGACGCCGTATTCTCATCCCTGCACTTCGAAAGAATCTACGTTCCGGACGAGTACAGTGGAACGCCGGAGGATGCTTACGCAGCACTTCAGGCAGAAATCAAAAAGACAGACGATGCACTCAGCGAGTGCTCACGGAAACTGGCAAAATGCCTTTCGGATTCCGCAGAGGATCTGGTTGCAGCAAAAGAGCAGTTAGAGCAGCTCTCCGGCAACTTTGATGTCCGTCGCCTGGCAGCCTGCACAAAATCCAAGAAGGAAACTTTCTATATTCTGTGCGGCTGGATGTCGGAAAAAGATGCCGCTTCCTTCCAGAAAGACATCGAAAACGACACAAATCTCTTCTGCTTTATCGAGGATGATGCAAACAACGTTCTGCGTCAGCCGCCGACAAAGCTGAAAAACCCGAAAATCTTCCGTCCGTTTGAGATGTATGTGAAGATGTACGGACTGCCAAATTACAATGAAATTGACCCTACGATTATCGTAGGACTTACCTATGCATTTATTTTCGGAATCATGTTTGCCGATGTAGGACAGGGACTGTGTCTGCTGATTGGCGGCGCACTGCTGTACCACTACAAGAAGATGGATCTGGCAGCGATCATGAGTACCTGCGCGGTATTCTCTGTGATCTTCGGATTCTTGTTCGGCAGCTTCTTCGGATTTGAGAATGTCATACCGGCCCTCTGGCTGCATCCGAAGGAAGCGATGACAACGCTTCCGTTCATCGGTTCGATGAACACCGTATTTGTCGCAGCGGTTGCATTTGGTATGTTCATGATTCTGACAGGAATGGTTCTGCATATGATCAATGCAGCAAGAAACCATAAGCTCGGCGAGCTTCTGTTCAGCCAGAACTCCCTGGCAGGCTTCATTTTCTACGGAGCCCTTGCCGTTACACTCGTTCTCCTGTTCAGCGGCCATAAAGCTCCGGCTGTCGGCGTGATGGTAGTCATGTTCGGTATTCCGCTTCTTGCGATCTTCTTAAAAGAGCCACTGGAGCGTATGGTAGAGAAGAAGGGCAATGCATTTCCGGATACCGGAAAGGGAATGTTCTTTGTACAGGCATTCTTCGAACTCTTCGATGTACTTTTGAGCTACTTCTCCAACACAATTTCCTTTGTCCGTGTCGGCGCATATGCAGTCAGCCATGCGGCTATGATGGAGGTTGTCCTGATGCTCGGCGGAGCAACAGGCGGCGGCAGCATCAGCTGGCCGGTTATTGTTCTCGGAAATGTCTTCGTTGCCTGCCTTGAGGCACTGCTGGTAGCGATCCAGGTACTGCGTCTGGAGTATTACGAGATGTTCAGCCGGTTCTATGAAGGAGACGGAAAACCATTTGTTCCGTTTTTGAAAAAAGGCGAGAAATAAAAGAGGATTCAGAGCCATGCGAAATGGAAGTGAATATGGCGGGAAGCTGTATCGGGAAAAAGTGAAAATGGCTCCGGATCGCAGCAAAGAGTAAATTTAATGAATTAACTTCAGGAGGAAAACTATTATGAACTCAGCATTTGTACAGGTACTTACTGCAATCGCAATGGTATTAACCATCGTTGTTCCTATGACTTATTACTTCAAAGGTGAGCACAACAAAAATCGTTACAAAAAATCTCTGGCAGCCAATGTAAGCGGCTTCTTCGGCCTTCTGCTGATCGCAACCGTTGTTTCCTTCGCAGGCGCAACAACTGCATCTGCTGCAACAGAAGCAGGCGCTGGTCTTGCAACCGGTCTTGGTTACATCGGTGCAGCTCTTGTTACAGGTCTTTCCGGTATTGGTTCCGGTATCGCCGTTGCATCTTCCGCAAGCGCAGCTCTTGGAGCAATCAGCGAAGACGGCAGCATCTTTGGTAAATCCATGATCTTCGTAGCTATGGCCGAAGGTATCGCTCTGTATGGTCTGATCATCTCCTTCATGATTCTTGGTAAACTTTGATTCCAAAACCGGAAGGTATTGATCTTCACCTTAAGTTGGAGGAATCATAAATGAAAATGTTCTTGATCAGTGATAACGTAGACACTCAGACGGGCATGCGCCTGGCCGGAGTGGAAGGCGTTGTCGTTCATGAGCGCGAGGAGCTTTATGATACACTGCAGAAAACACTGGCAGACAAAGAGATCGGAATTATTCTCCTTACAGAAAAGTTCGGGAAGGAATTCCCGGACATTCTGGAGGATGTCCGCCTCAACCATAAGCTTCCGCTGCTCATTGAAATTCCGGACCGTCACGGTACCGGAAGAGCGCCGGACTTTATCACTTCCTTTGTAAATGAATCTATTGGATTAAAACTGTAAGAATGCCCTGGAGGTGACACAATTGACTACTGAGGAGAAACTTCAGAATTTTTATAATCATTCCCTGGACAGTGCAAACCGTGAAGCAGAACGTGTGATCGGCGATCACCAGAAAGCTCTGGATAAGATCTTCGAGGAGCATAAAGCAACTGCAAGACGTCAGGCAGAAGAAGAAATTGCTGCCGAGACCGAGAAAGCAAAACGTGATGTCAATAAGACACTGTCAGCGGATCAGCTTCATATCAGACGGAAGCTGTCCCGTAAAAATCTGGAATTAAAAGAAAAACTGTTTAAAGAAGTTCGTGAAAAACTTACCGCTTATAAAAAGGATCCATCCTATGAGGAGTATCTGGAGCGCAAAATCCGTGAAGCCGTTACGTTTGCCGGAAATGACAAACTGACCTTATATCTGGATCCGTCAGACGAAGCTCATAAGGCTTCCCTGGAGCAGAAACTCTCCGTAACCCTTACCATTTCGGCCATGCCGTTCCTTGGCGGCGTGCGCGCGGTCATTCCGGAGAAAAATATTCTGATCGATAATTCCTTCGAGACCCTTCTGAACGAAGAGCGGGAGAATTTCATCTTTCACGGAGGTGTAGAGCATGAATAAAACCGGAGTTATCTATGGAATCAACGGTCCGGTCGTATATCTGAAAGGAAACACCGGATTTAAAATGTCCGAGATGGTTTACGTTGGTAAAGAACGTCTGGTCGGCGAGGTTATTGCCCTGACAAAGGATACCACTACAGTACAGGTTTTCGAGGAAACCACAGGACTGAAACCAGGCGAAACAGTTACCGCATCCGGAGATGCCCTCTCTGTTACACTGGGACCTGGAATCCTGAACAACATTTTTGACGGTATTGAGCGTCCGCTGTCCGAGATTGCAAAGCAGTCCGGTAAATATATCAGCCGCGGTCTTACCGTAGATTCTCTGGATACAGAGAAAAAATGGGATGTCCATGTAACTGTTTCAGAAGGCGAAGAGCTGATGGGCGGCGCAATCATTGCAGAGACACAGGAGACCCGTTCCATCGTACACAAATCGATGGTTCCGCCGGATGTCAACGGCACGGTTATCTGGGCTGCCAAAGACGGAAAGTACACCATCCTTGACCCGATTGTAAAACTGAAACTGGAAGATGGCACCGAAAAAGAGATCACACTGGCACAGAAATGGCCGATCCGTGTACCGCGTCCAACCCTGAAAAGATATCCGGCATCCGTTCCGCTGATCACAGGACAGCGTATCCTGGATACGATGTTCCCGATCGCAAAAGGCGGCACAGCAGCCATCCCTGGCGGATTCGGTACCGGAAAAACCATGACCCAGCACCAGATCGCAAAATGGTCTGATGCCGATATCATCATCTATATCGGATGTGGAGAGCGTGGAAACGAGATGACACAGGTTCTGGAGGAGTTCCAGGAACTGATCGACCCGAAGAGCGGCAACCCGCTGATGGACCGTACCACCCTGATCGCCAACACATCCAACATGCCTGTTGCAGCCCGTGAGGCATCTCTGTATTCCGGACTGACACTGGCTGAGTATTACCGCGATATGGGCTATGATGTAGCAATCATGGCAGACTCCACATCCCGTTGGGCAGAGGCACTCCGTGAGCTGTCCGGCCGTCTGGAGGAAATGCCTGCCGAGGAAGGTTTCCCGGCATATCTGGCATCCCGTCTGTCCGCTTTCTATGAGCGTGCCGGCATGATGCAGACCCTTTGCGGCGCAGAGGGAAGCGTATCCATCATCGGAGCTGTATCTCCGCAGGGTGGTGACTTCTCCGAGCCTGTTACCATGAACACCAAACGTTTCGTCCGCTGCTTCTGGGGACTGGATAAATCTCTGGCTTACGCCCGTCATTTCCCGGCGATCCACTGGCTGACCAGTTACAGTGAATACCTGCAGGATCTGTCGCCGTGGTACAAAGATCACGTAAACAAAAACTTTGTAGATATGCGGAACCAGTTAATGGGAATCCTGAACTCCGAGAGCTCCCTGATGGAAATTGTAAAACTGATCGGTAGCGATGTTCTTCCGGATGACCAGAAGCTGACCCTGGAAATCGCCAGAGTTATTCGACTGGGCTTCCTGCAGCAGAACGCATTCCATCCAGATGACACCTGCGTATCCTTGGAAAAACAGTACAAGATGATGGAAGTTATTCTTTATCTGTACAAGAAATCCAAAGCGCTCGTGACGATGGGCATGCCAATGTCCGTACTGAAAGAGGACAAGATCTTCGACCGCGTCGTTTCTATTAAATACGATGTACCGAATGACCGTCTGGATCTGTTTGACACATACAAAAAAGATATCGACACCTTCTACGATAAGGTACTCGAGAAGAATGGTTAAGGAGGGAATTCATCATGGCAATTGAATATTTAGGCCTTAGTGAGGTCAATGGCCCTCTGGTTGTTCTGGAAGGTGTAAAAAATGCTTCCTACGAGGAAATCGTAGAATTTACCGTAGACGGCAATGAGAAAAAACTGGGACGTATCGTTGCTGTATACGAAGATAAAGCCGTTATTCAGGTATTTGAGGGAACTTCGAGCATGTCTCTTACCAATACCCATACCCGTCTGACCGGACATCCTATGGAGATCGGACTTTCCGAGGAAATTCTGGGACGTACCTTCGACGGTATCGGAAAACCGATCGACCGCATGGGACCGATTGATGCTGAAGTAAAAAGAAACGTCAACGGCCTGCCGCTGAACCCGGTTACCCGTAAATACCCAAGAAACTATATCCATACCGGTATCTCTGCAATTGATGGTCTGACCACCCTGATTCGTGGCCAGAAGCTGCCGATCTTCTCCGGAAACGGACTTCCGCACGACCAGCTGGCAGCACAGATCGTACAGCAGGCATCCCTTGGAGATTCCGATGAAAAGTTCGCAATTGTATTTGCCGCTATGGGTGTTAAATACGACGTAGCAGAGTTCTTCCGCCGAACATTTGAGGAAAGCGGTGTATCTGACCATGTTGTTATGTTCCTGAATCTGGCAAACGACCCGGTTGTAGAGCGTCTGATCACCCCGAAGGTAGCACTGACAGCTGCTGAGTACCTTGCGTTCGAGAAAGGCATGCATATCCTGGTTATCCTGACCGATATCACATCCTTCTGCGAGGCTATGCGTGAGGTTTCCTCCTCCCGTGGAGAGATTCCTTCCCGTAAAGGTTATCCTGGATACCTGTACAGTGAGCTGGCTACGCTGTATGAGCGCGCCGGAATCGTACAGGGCGTAGAGGGATCCGTAACACAGATTCCGATCCTGACCATGCCAAACGATGATATCACGCACCCGATCCCTGACCTGACCGGTTACATCACCGAGGGTCAGATCGTACTGGACCGTCAGCTTCACGGCCAGTCTATTTACCCGCCAATCAGCGTACTGCCGAGTCTTTCCCGTCTGATGAAGGATGGTATCGGTGAGGGCTACACAAGAGCCGATCATCAGGACGTAGCGAACCAGCTGTTCTCCTGCTATGCAAAGGTAGGAGATGCGCGTTCCCTGGCATCCGTTATCGGTGAGGATGAGCTTTCTCCGATCGATAAACAGTACCTGGTATTCGGTAATGAATTCGAGCATGAATTCATCGGCCAGGGAATGGATGAAAACCGTTCCATGGAAGATACGCTGAACAAGGCATGGGAGCTTCTTGGACTGCTTCCGAGAGAAGAGCTCGACCGTGTCAACACCAAGGTTCTGGATCAGTATTATCATCCGACCACCATTGATGCAGTAGCAAAAGCAAAGGCAGAAGCCGATGCCATGAATGAGTAAGCGAGAGGAGTGAGATCGGAATGGACCCGAATACCTTTCCTACCAAGGGAAACCTGATTCTTGCAAAGAACTCTCTGAAACTTGCCCACATGGGTTACGAGCTGATGGACAAGAAGCGGAATATTCTGATCCGCGAGCTCATGGGCCTGATCGATGAGGCAAAAGATATTCAGCGTCAGATTGATGTGACATTCCGCGAAGCATATGCGGCGCTGCAGATTGCGAACATGGAGATCGGTATCACCAACGTACAGACCGTGTCCTATACCGTTCCGGTGGAGGAATCTATCCGGATCAAGACAAGGAGTATCATGGGCGTGGAAATTCCGCTGGTAGAGGCTGATCCGTCCGGACAGGCCCCGACTTATGCTTACTACAGCACGAAGGAGTCCCTGGATCAGGCAAGACAGGCCTTTGAAAAAGTAAAAGACCTGACCTTAAACCTTTCCATGATTGAGAACTCGGCATACCGCCTTGCTGCGGCAATCAAGAAAACACAGAAGCGCGCCAATGCGCTGAAGAACATCACGATTCCGCATTACACCCAGTTGTCCAAGGATATCGCGGACGCACTGGAGGAGAAGGAGCGCGAGGAGTTCACACGACTGAAGGTCATCAAACAGAGAAAGAACAAGGCAAGCTGATAAGGCTTTCCCGGAATAGAGATGAAAAACCCGCTTGGGCCGCGAAGAGATTTGCGGTGCCGGGCGGGTTTTTATGTGTCATGCAAAAAATATGTTTTTGGCTGTACTTTTTGTGCAAAAATTTTATAAAAATTTTCTATCTTTTTAAAACGGTCTTTGCTATAATACGTAAGGCGATTGTAAAAAAAGTTAAGATTTTGTAAGCTGTAATGCTTTTTGGAGGCAGGAAGATGAAACACAAGAAACAGAAAAAAACGAAAAAAGCAAAAAAAGCAGGGCGCATTCTGCTGGCTGTGTTTGCAGTGTTGATCGGAACGCTTGGCGTGCTGCTGTTTACGTCCGAGCGCTGGATGCGGAAAACATGGCCGAATCTGAGCATGGAAGAGCTTGTTTACCAGTTAAAGGCCCCGATTGCCGGAACCAGCCATGATCTTCTGATGAGTTATATCTGCTCAAGTGCGCTGATCGCAGCGGCAGCACTCATCCTTCTGATTCTGGTCAGCATTTTTCTTCGAGAAAAACGCAAAGCCCATGTGGCGTTCGGGATGATCTGTATCGCGGCAGGAGCCGCCAGCATCGTCTATTCCATCAATGACGTGTGGGCAGCACTGGACGTAAAAGATTATCTGAAAAATCAGAGCACGTACAATACCGTGGTAGAAGACAACTACGTAGATCCGGACCGCGTGAATATCACGTTCCCGGAACAGAAACGAAATCTGATCTATCTCTATCTGGAATCCATGGAGAGCACCTACGCAGACAAAGCTTCCGGCGGAGCATTCGATAAAAACTATATCCCGGAGCTGACCCAGCTTGCCGCAGACAACATCAGTTTTTCCAATTCGGAGCTGCTCGGCGGCGGCCAGCCTACCGTAAACGCAACCTGGACCATTGCCGGAATTTTCGCACAGACCTCCGGTCTGCCTCTCAGCATCGGAATCCAGCGAAATGAGATGGCATATCAGGCCAGCTTCTTCCCGGAAATCAATACCCTGGGTGATGTCCTGGCGGATGAAGGCTACAAGCAGTATTTCTTCATCGGTTCAATCGGACAGTTCGGCGGCCGGGAAGAGTACTTTAAAGAGCACGGCGACTACGAAGTAGACGATTACAACTGGGCTATGGAAAAAGGCCTGATCCCGGAAGGATATTACGAATGGTGGGGCTATGAGGATGAAAAACTCTTTTCCTTTGCCAAAGACCGTCTGACCGAAATCGCAGCAGAGGGAGAGCCGTTCAACTTCACCATGCTGACCGCAGACACCCATTTTGAGGATGGCTATCCGTGTGAGCTCTGCGATGAAGAAAACGACGGTGACAACCAGTACGGAATGGTTCTGCACTGCTCCAGCAAGCAGGTCACCGAGTTCGTTTCCTGGATTCAGCAGCAGGATTTCTACGAGAACACAACGATCGTAATTTCTGGCGACCATCTGACGATGGATTCCGATTTCTGTGAGAACATTGATCCGGACTACATCAGAACCGTATACAACGTGATTATCAACTCTCCGATCCAGCCGCAGCAGGAGAAAAACAGAAGTTTCACCACCATGGACATGTTCCCGACCACCATCGCAAGTCTCGGAGCTACCATCGAGGGTGACCGCCTCGGTCTTGGAACGAACCTGTTTTCAGGTGAACAGACGCTTGCAGAGAAGCTGACTTTCGACCAGCTCAATGATGATCTCTCCCAGAAATCCAAATTCTTCGAAAAAATGGAAGAGCAGGTAACCTCCATCTGGACCAAAACCGATGAGGGCTGGAGGTTCTACATCGAAGACGAAGACCGCTGGGCCAAAAGCGAATGGGTTTCCCTGAACCCGCACCGCTATGCAAACGACACCGAGCAGAGATACTACATTGACGCAAACGGCTACGCCGTAAAAGGATGGAAACTGATCGACGGAAAATGGTATTACTTCTCCACACAGGGCAGCTACCGCCTCCTCGAAGGACCGTGCGACGAACCGTTTGAGGTGGATGAGTCGCAGTATTCTTAAAAAATAAAAAAGAGAAGGATTTTCGGCAGCAAAAAGCCGGGAATCCTTCTTTTTTTAATGCAGAATTGTGCCGCTCCGCCTTTTGGCGGAATTTTCTGCATTTTTTGGTACAAAACGTATAAAGATTGTGAAATAAATAATTATCAATTGAATCATCTTACAAAACATGGTAAAATATGGCTATCAATCGGCGGACAAAGCGGAAAAAAGAAAGGGGATTTTAAAACAATGGGTTACAAATCAGACATTGAAATTGCACAGGAATGTACCATGCAGCCGATCACAGCGATCGCAGAAAAAGCAGGTATTGATGACAAATATCTGGAGCAGTACGGAAAGTACAAAGCAAAAATTGATTACAACCTGTTAAAAGACACCAATGCGGAGGATGGAAAACTGATCCTCGTTACAGCCATCAACCCGACACCGGCAGGAGAAGGAAAAACAACAACTTCTGTAGGTCTGGTAGACGGACTTTCCAGAATCGGTAAAAAAGCAATGGTTGCACTTCGCGAGCCATCTCTTGGACCGGTCTTCGGTGTAAAAGGCGGAGCAGCAGGCGGCGGATACGCACAGGTTGTTCCAATGGAAGATATCAACCTTCACTTCACCGGTGACTTCCATGCAATCGGTGCAGCAAACAACCTGCTGGCAGCTATGATCGACAACCACATTTTCCAGGGAAACGCTCTGAATATCGATCCGAGAAAGATCACCTGGAAACGATGCGTAGATATGAATGACCGTCAGCTTCGTAATGTAGTAGACGGCCTTGGCGGAAAGACAAACGGAATGCCGAGAGAAGACGGCTACGATATCACGGTAGCATCTGAGATCATGGCAGTTCTGTGTCTGGCAAGCGACATCTCAGATCTGAAAGAAAGACTTTCCAGAATTATCATCGGATATACCTACGGAAAAGTATCCGAGCAGAAACCGGTAACAGCAGGAGATCTGCATGCGCAGGGCGCTATGGCAGCACTCTTGAAGGATGCCCTGAAACCAAACCTGGTACAGACTCTGGAAGGAACTCCGGCTATCGTTCACGGCGGACCATTCGCAAACATCGCACACGGCTGCAACTCTGTAACAGCAACCAAAATGTGCCTGAAATTAGCAGATTACACTATCACAGAGGCAGGCTTCGGTGCTGACCTTGGTGCTGAGAAATTCCTCGACATCAAATGCCGTATGGCAGGTCTGAAACCGAATGCAGTTGTAGTCGTAGCAACTGTTCGTGCCCTGAAATACAACGGCGGCGTTCCGAAAGCAGAACTGAACGGCGAGAACCTGGAAGCTCTGGAGAAAGGTATGCCGAACCTTCTGAAACACGTAAGCAACATCACAAACGTATACAAACTGCCATGTGTCGTTGCTATCAACGCATTCCCGACCGATACCGAAGCAGAGCTGAAGCTGGTTGAGGAGAAATGCAAAGAGCTCGGTGTCAACGTTGTTCTGTCCGAGGTATGGGCAAAAGGCGGCGAGGGCGGCGTAGCCCTGGCAGAAGAAGTTGTCCGTCTTTGCGAGCAGCCGAACGATTTCACCTATGCATACGATCTGGAAGGCTCCATCGAAGAGAAACTGAACGCCATCGTTCAGAAGATCTACGGCGGAAGCAGAGTTGTCCTGACCGCAAATGCACAGAAACAGGCAAAACAGTTAGAGGCTCTCGGATTTGGCAACTGCCCGATCTGTATGGCAAAAACCCAGTACAGCCTGACCGATGATCAGACCAAACTCGGCGCACCGACCGGATTCGAAGTTACCGTACGTAACCTGAAAATCTCCGCTGGTGCAGGCTTCATCGTAGCCCTGACCGGTGACATCATGACCATGCCAGGTCTGCCGAAAGTTCCGGCAGCAGAGCGTATCGATGTAGACGCTACTGGAAAGATTACAGGATTGTTCTAATAACACAGGATATTGTCTTGAAAAGACAGAATAAAGCGTGAAATAAAACACAGAAAAAAAGAGACATTCCTTCGTGAATGTCTCTTTTTTTACGTTTTTATTGCAAAATATTACAAAAGATAATATAATTTCTAATGATAACATGGAGAGAAAAGCAGATATAATATAGTAAGGGAGTTACTTGCCAATGACATCGAAGAAAAAATTGAGAAGTCTTCTGGGCGGTACACTTTTTATGGTGCTGATGCTCAGCGTACATCCGACGACTGTTTCCGCGAGTGCTGTGGGGAGCAGCACGGTGATGGACCAGTCTGTGGAGACAGAGGATCAGCAGAGCGGGATACAGAGTGAAACGCAGACACAGGCTTCACAGGACAGCGGTGCTGCTGTGCGGGCCAGTCAGAATGGCTGGGTTAAGGCAGGCGACAGCGGCTGGTATTTTTATGAGAACGGACAGCTGAAAACAGGATGGCTTTACCGGAATGGAAACTGGTACTGGCTGGATCCGGACCGGAACGGCCGCATGGCAGAAAACAGCTGGTTCACATACGATAATAATCTTTATTATGCCAAGGGAGACGGAGCAATCTATAAAAATGGTTTTCAGGAAGTAGATGGAAACCTTTATTATTTCCAGAGCTGGGGCGGCATTCAGAGAAATGTGTATCTCAGCATCAGCGGAAAAATGTATTATGTACAGGAAAATGGTATCGTTGCCCGTGGAATAGTCAGAACAATGAATGGACATGGTGATCTCTGCGCATTTGATGATACTACGGGAGCGCAGATCACACAAAAAGGCTGGCTGAAAAAAGGCACATCATATTATTGGGTAAGAGAAGACGGCGTCCTGCAGACCGGCTGGCTGCTGTACGATGATAACTGGTACTGGTTTGATGATAATGGTGTCATGATGACATCCGGCTGGAAAGAAATCAACAACAATCTGTATTACTTCCGGAGCTGGGGCGGCATTTATAAAAACGGTTTCCAGAGCATCGGAGGAAACGAGTATTATTTCCAGAGCTGGGGTGGTGTATATCGAAACACCTTCTTTACCGTAAAAGGGAAAACCTACATAGCGCAGAATGACGGATCGATCTATCATGCCAGCCAGACTGGCTGGGTTCAGCTGGGAGATCAGACTTACTGGATCAATCAGGATGGTTCTGTTCAGACCGGCTGGCTGAAGCTGGAAGGCAAATGGTACTGGCTGAAAGCGGACGGCACACGTGCTGCATCTGAATGGATCACGTATGACAACAACCGATATTATTTCGACGGTGACGGTGTGATGTACACCGGAATGAAAGAGGTTGACGGAACAAGATATTATTTCCACAGCTGGGGCGGCGTTTACCATAACGAATCTTTTACCTGGCAGGGAAAGAAATACTGGGCAAAAGATGACGGAACCTTCTATACAGGTGTCTGCGATATCAATGGAAAGAAATACTATTTTCTGGAAGACGGCGAGCAGATTACAAAAGAGGGCTGGTATCTGACCAACGGAACGTATTACTGGATCAACAAGGATACGTCGCTTCAGACCGGCTGGGTGAAATATGACAACAACTGGTACTGGATGAAAGAAGACGGTACGATGGCATCGTCTGAATGGATCACCTACGACAAAAACCGCTACTATTTCCGAAGCTGGGGCGGCATGTACACCGGAATTCATACCATCGGCGGAACAAAATACGCATTCCAGAGCTGGGGCGGTCTGTACCATGATCAGACATTTACCATCGGCGGTAAAACATACTATGCCAATTCAGATGGAACATTTGCCACCGGCTGGGTGCAGAACGGCGGAAAAACATATTATTTCGATGAGGACGGCACAAGCCATACGGGCTGGCTGCTTCTGGACGGAACGTATTACTGGATCAACGCCAATGGAACCAGAAGAGATGACGAGCTGTTTCAGTACGACGGAAACTATTATTATGTAGACAAAAACGGCGTTATGGCGACAAGCGGCTGGGTATACTGGGATTATAACTATTATTATCCGAGAAGCTGGGGCGGCATGTACAAGAATGCGTTTATTACCTATGATAATAACCTCTATTACCTTGGATCTGACTCGAAAATGGCAATCGGCTGGCAGTCGATTGGCGGAAATACATACTATTTCCGAAACTGGGGCGGCATGATAACCGGAAAACAGGTGATCGACGGAAAAACGTATGTGTTCGATGAGGACGGCAAGCTGGTACAGAGTCCGGACGGATTTGAACCGTCCGCGCAGATCGGTGTCCGCACCGTACGGAACTTTCTGAAAAATGCACTGCTTCCGCTTGGAAACACCCTGTATATCTGGGGAGGCGGCCACACAGACGCAGAGGCAGAGAGTTACGGCGTCAATGCGCAGTGGAAACAATTCTTCAATACACAGAATTCCACCTACAACTATTCCGATCATCTGTATGAGTACGGAAAAGGTCTTGACTGTTCCGGCTATGTCGGATGGACCGCACATCAGGTGACGAAAGAGTATGCAACGACAACCTCCACTGGAATGCCGGCCTACTTTGCAAGAAAAGGCTGGGGAACCTGCGTGACAGGCGATACGTCCCAGAAATTTACGCCGGGTGATGTGGTCAGCAAGAGCGGTCATGTCTGGATTGTCATTGGCCAGTGCTCGGACGGCAGCGTGGTTGTCATTCATGCGACACCGCCGTATATTCAGCTTGGCGGAACCGTTTCTTCAACAGGAAGCATTAACAGTGAAGCTATTGAGCTGGCAAATGAATACATGAAAATGTATTATCCGGTTGCGTATGAGCGGTATGGTGTAAAAGTTCTTGACCGGTCCTATCTGACCGGTGTGAATCATTTCACCTGGAGCAGCAGTATCTTAAGTGACAGTGAAGGCTACCGCAGGAAGAAACCGGCAGAAATCCTGAACGATCTGTTCCAGTAAAATATCTTCTATAAAAAATAAGAGAGAATACAAAAAAACTTTGTAGTTCGTGTATTCTCTCTTTCTTTTTGCGCTGGAATTGTCTATACTAGAAGGTGCGTGAAAGACGCAGATCAGAAATACAAAAGAAAAAATCTGGAAAATAAAAATACAAGGGGAGTAAACATGCGAAAGAGCTGGAAATGGGCGCTCTGTCTTGGCGCAGTGTCGTTGCTGCTGCTGGGCGGCTGCGGAAAAGAAAAGACGGAACCAGTGGATCTGGTGCTGGTAACCGACGGCAGTGAGGTAGCTTCCGATGCCGTGTATCAGTCAGCATGGAACGGTCTTGCGCAGTATGGAGACGAGAGCGGTCTGAAATATGAAGCAAGTGTTCCGGCAGGACGGACAACAGAGGACTATGAAAACACCATCAAAGAGGCGGCGCAGAAGGGAGCATCCGTTATCGTCTGTGCCGGAACGAGCATGAGCCGCGCCGTTTACGATGCACAGCGCGACTGGAAGGATGTCCGTTTTCTGCTGCTGGAGGCAGAACCGGTCAGTGAGAGCGGCCGCAGCCGTCTCCGCGGAAATACAGAAAGCCTGGAAATTGATGTATCAGAGGCCGGCTACCTGGCAGGATATGCGGCAGTACAGGCCGGCTACACGCACCTGGGCTATATCGGACAGAAAAACGAAGAGAACGGAACAAAGTACGGGACAGGTTATGCACTCGGTGCAGAGGCGGCCGCTGCGGATCTGGGACTTGGAGAAAACAGCATCACGCTGGATTATACGTATCGGAAAAGCAGCAGCGTATCACCGTCGTATTTGGAAAAAATCAAAAGCTGGTATGGTGAGGGCGGACAGATTCTCTTCTCGGACGGTGCATCGTATCAGAATGTACTTGGCGCAGCAGCATCTGCGGCAGGCGGAGCACTGATCGCAAACGGCGGCGTGGAGGAGTACGCCAATGCCGTGTTGAAAGTACGTCTGGATTATGGAACTGCAGTTTACAATGCGTTAAAAGAAATGAAACAAAAGGATTTTGAAGGCGGGAAAATTGTAACGCGCGGCGTGACCGATCAGGAAATCAGTCTGGAATGGAATCAGGATGCGGTGCCGTACTTTACAGAGGATCAGTACCGGGCACTCTGTGCGAAATTCTCCGCAGAGGACTTTTCAATCCCTGACGGCGATGCGCTTTCCTCGCCGGATCAATACAAATTGAGTTGTGTGAGTGTACAGAAGGTAAAATAACATGTATCGTTACTGTTCACGAATTGTTTACAAAAAGTCGGGATATTTTTCCTTGCATCCATTTGTGAATTGTGATATTATGTAAAAGAATTGGGAAAAATATTTCAAAATTGTTACAGAATAATTGAATTTCTAAGAAACAGGGAAACCTGAAACAAAGAAACCTACATACAACGAATCAATTTGGGAGTGAAAGAATGAGAAAAAAATTTCTTGCCTTAAGTTTAGCAGTGATCGTAAGTGCAGCTCAGGTAATGACAGTAAGCGCCTCGAAACAGGAGCAGTTACAGCAGCAGCAGGCAGCACAGGCCGAGACCAGCGCACAGCTTGACAACGCAAAAGCAGAAATCGACGATCTGGAAACTAAAAAGAATCAGATTACCGGCGAGATTGATGACCTGGACGCACAGCTTGTCGTAACCATGGCATCCGTTGAAAATCTGAAAAATGAAATTGCAGAGAAACAGACTGAGATTGAAGATACTCAGAAAAAATTAAGTGACGCACAGGCAGAAGAGGACGAGCAGTACGAGCAGATGAAAAAACGTATCAAATTCCTCTATGAAAGCGGCGGAGACAACGGCTGGGCAGCACTGATTCTGGAAGGAAAAGATTTAAGCAGCATCCTGAACCAGGCTGAGTACACCCAGAAATTATACAAATACGACAGAGAGTGCCTGCAGGAGTACATGGATCTGGTACAGCAGGTAACGGATTACAGCAATCAGCTCGCAGACGAGAAAGCAGACCTGGAAGCCAGCGAGGCAGAGCAGGAAGCACAGCAGCAGTCCCTCGAGGAAATGCTCGAGCAGAAGAAAGCCGTTTCCGATGACTACGAGAACCAGATTGCAGACCTGAATGACATGGCTGCACAGTACAACGCAGTCCTGGCAGAACAGAACGCAAAGATCCAGCAGATTCAGGAAGAGATTGCAGCCGAAGAAGCAGCGAAAGCCGCTGAGGAAGCAAGAAAAGCAGAAGAGGCACGTCAGGCAGCAGAAGCAGCCGAGGCAGCGCGCCAGGCAGAAGCTGCAAGACAGGCAGAAGCAGCCGCAAGCAGTGCTGCAAATAATGCAACAACGGCAGACAACACACCGTCCAGCACAGGAAGCTCCACCACGACAACAACACCGTCTAACGGAGGAAGCTCTTACGATGATTCTTCGTCCAGCGATACCAGCAGCTCGGATGATTCCAGCAGCTCCAGCAGCACCGGAAGCGCAACCGGAAGTGCCATCGTATCCTATGCAACACAGTTTATTGGAAATCCATACGTATGGGGCGGCACAAGCCTTACCAACGGAGCTGACTGCTCTGGTTTTATCATGAGCGTTTACGCACACTTCGGATACGACCTTCCGCATTCCTCCAGTGCACTGCGTGGTGTAGGACGCGGTGTATCTTATGCCGAGGCTCAGCCGGGCGATATTATCTGCTACAGCGGCCACGTAGCCATCTACATCGGCGGCGGTGCAATCGTACACGCAAGCAATGAGCGCGACGGTATCAAGATCAGCAGCAACGCAGCGTATACCACGATTCTTGCGGTAAGACGTGTGGTTTAAAAAGGAATTACATAGTAAGAATTTTCAGATCCCGGGAGAGAAAAATCCCGGGATCTTTTGCGTTTTGCTTAAAATTGAGTGCATTCGCGTTAAAACTGTGATATACTAAAGCACATCGGAGATACAAGGGCGTATTGACCAACAGAAGGTCAGTACGCCCTTTTGCTTGTTAGGAAGAAGGGAGAATCGTTATGAAACTGGAAAATTATTTTCGTCGTTTCGGTATTCGGAACGGATCTGGTGCGGAAAGTAGCGTCAGTGCTGTCCATCTGCATTATCGCCGGTCTGCTGATCGTCTACGTCCCGAACATCATCGCCGGAGCCGGAAAGATCGGCGATACTGTAAACGCCATGAAAACCGCAGACCTCCCATTCGGCAAAGCCCTGTACGCCGCATTCCTCTACGGAACCTTCCAGCTTGCCAATGTCGCAGTCTTCGTCCAGCATGCCAAATCCTTCGAAAAACCGCAGGATGCCGGAAAGAGCATGGCAGTCGGTGCCGTATTAAATGCCCTTCTGATGATCATGGTCGTCCTCGGAATCATGACCGTATACCAGAACCCGGAAATGAGCCAGCAGAGCGTCCCGACATTATTTATGGTTCAGCAGGGCGTCGGCAGTAAATTCATGACACCGCTGATTTCCGTACTGATCATCCTCGGTGCCGTATCCACAGCCGTCAACATGGTTGCCGCCATGGTCAAACGAATCCACGCCGGTCTCGCTGAACGAAGCAGCAGAACAGAAACCGCAGGCAAAATCAGCCGCACCCAGATCCTCGCCGCCCTCGCTTGCTGCATCGCAGACTTCCTCATCGCACAGTTTGGTCTGCTGACGCTGATCCAGAAGGCGTACAGCATCCTGGCATACCTGGCAATCCCGGTCATCTTGGTGCCGTACGTGGTGCACATGGCGGTGATGCGGTTTGATACGAAAAAATAGAAAAGAACAATAAAAAATTTGTAACAAAAATTTACACCGCAGAAAGAGAGATTTGCTTCTGGAGAATGGAAGTATTTCGCAGACAGCAGAAAAAAGAAGATTCATGCAGAGCAGATGTGAGTCATAAAGAAATGACATGCGTCTGCCTTTTTTCTGTGCGTCTGGCAGAGTATGTGTCGGTGACAAAGCAGAAAACAGGAACTCTTCTTTGGGACTCGATTGTGCCGTCAAAATATGGTATACTGCAAAAAGGATCAAAAAGCGGATATTGATATTTCACGGGAGGGGAAGAAGATGAAAAATGCACCGGCTTATGTGAAGGTTTACAGCAGACTGAAAAACGAGATCAATAAGGGAACATATCCTGTCGGGGGATTTCTGCCGAAGGAGTGTGAACTGGAGAAAATCTATCAGGTCAGCCGTACTACGGTACGGAATGCAGTAAAGATGCTGGTGCAGGAGGGACTGGTTGAGGTTCGCCAGGGTTCTGGAACGAGGGTGCTGAATCATAAGGCAATTCAGAATTATAACAAGGTCACATCGGTCACGGAATCCCTGATGAAAAAAGGATATCGGGTAACGACGTCAGATATGATGATCGACATCATTTCGGCGGACAAACAGCTCGCCGATGAACTGGAAATTCCGGAGGGAACCAGCGTGGCGAGGATTCAGCGGCTGCAGCTTGCGGATGAAGAGCCTGTTACGCTGATGGAAAATTATATCGAATATGCGAAAGTCCCTGGCATCGAAGCGTATGAGAATCAGTTTGTAGCGCTGTATCAGTTTCTGGAGGAGAAATTCGGCTTGCAGATTGATGAGACACGAGACAGAATTTCAGCGAAATCCGCGACCTTTATGGAAGCCCAGGTTCTGAAAACGGAGCCGAAGGATGCGCTTCTTGTGGTGCACAGAGTCACCTACTGGCAGAACCGGCCGGTGAGCATTGACCATGTGCGGATCATCGGAAGCAAGTACGAGGTGGAGATTTCGGGAAAAGGACGGAGTAAATGAGCGATGAGACAGAAGAACAGAAGAAACTGATGCGGCAGATTGATATCAGCTGTGTACAGGCATTTCATACAATGGATGAAATTGATGCGATGGTGGAGCTGGCAAAGAAATATCGTCTGGCTGCTGTGTTTACCTTGCCGGCGTTCAGCGCCCATGTGGCAGAACGGCTGCAGGACACCAGAGAAATCCATGCGGGAGGCGTGGTAAGCTTTCCGGGCGGCGGAGATACGACCGGACAGAAGAAGCGGCAGGCAAAAGAACTGTGGGAGGCTGGCTGCCGGGAAATCGACATGGTGATGAATCTTACGGCATTCAGAAGCCACGAATTTTCTTATGTAAAAGAAGAACTTCTGGCCATCCGGGAGCAGGTGCCTTCGGCGATTTTTAAGGTGATCATCGAGGCACCGCAGCTGACGGAGCAGGAAATCTGCCAGGCAGTGGATCTGTGTGTGAAAGGCCGTGCGGATTATGTAAAGACGAGCACCGGATGGTATCCCGGCTGTCCTTCCACCGTGGAGCAGGTTCGAATCATGAGCCGTGAAGCCGCCGGTCGCATTCAGATCAAGGCCGCCGGTGGAATCCGCAGTCTGGAAACTATACAGGAAATGCAGAAAGCCGGCTGCAGCCGTTTCGGTATGGGAATGCGGTCGGTGCAGAATTTGATAAAAAGTATCTATAAGTAATCTATTGTGCAAAAGCTATAAAAAAGTCACGGAATATTCTACGATATTCCGTGACTTTTCTGTTGAATTAGTAACCTATTAGTGATATATTCGAATCATAGGAATCGATAAATCATTAACAATCTGAAAGGAGAGCAAAAGATATGAAAGGTTATGCAATGCTGAAAATCGGTGAATCCGGATGGATCGAGAAAGAACGCCCGAAATGCGGGCCGATGGATGCCATTTGCCGTCCACTGGCAGTTGCCATCTGCACATCAGATGTCCACACTTTATGGGAAGGGGCCATCGGTGACCGTCATAACATGATTCTGGGCCATGAGTGCTGTGCAGAGGTTGTGGAAGTCGGAGAGCTCGTAAAAGATTTCAAACCGGGAGACCGGGTTCTTGTGCCGGCCATCACTCCGGACTGGAATTCTCTGGAAGCACAGGCTGGTTATTCCATGCACTCCGGCGGAATGCTGGCAGGCTGGAAATTCTCCAACTTCAAAGATGGTGTCTTTTCTGAATTCTTTCATGTAAATGATGCCGATGGAAACCTTGCGCTGCTTCCGAAAAACATCAATGTTGTCGACGCGTGCATGCTTTCCGATATGGTGCCGACCGGATTCCACGGCGTAGAGCTTGCCGATGTACAGTTTGGTGATACAGTTCTTGTCATCGGAATCGGACCAGTTGGTCTGATGTCGGTAGCCGGAACGAATATGCGCGGCGCATCGAGAATCATTGCTGTCGGAACGAGACCGGTCTGCGTAGAAGCGGCAAAAAAATACGGCGCAACGGATTTTGTCAGCTACAAGAACGGACCGATTTTCCAGCAGGTACTTGATATGACAGATGGAAAAGGTGTTGATAAAGTAGTCATCGCCGGCGGTGGTGTAGAAACCTTTGCAGAAGCAGTAAAATGCCTGAAACCGGGCGGAAAGATCGGAAATGTAAACTATCTTGGATCCGGTGACAACATTGATATTCCGCGTGTAGAGTGGGGCGTTGGAATGGGTCACAAACAGATTAACGGAGGCCTGATGCCTGGCGGAAGACTCCGCATGGAAAAACTGGGAGCTCTTGTTTCGGCAGGCAAGCTGGATGTCAGCCCGCTGTCCACACATGTGTTTGATGGATGGGATCATCTGGAAGAAGCACTGTTCCTCATGAGAGATAAACCGAAGGATTTAATCAAACCAGTCGTTAAATTGGCTGACTGATGATTTGAAAATTTGACTGAAAAAGGAAACGTATGAAAATATTGATCGTATCCGGCTTTTTGGGCGCGGGAAAAACAACATTTATCAAACGGCTGGCCAGGAACGTCGATCAGCGGTTTGCCATACTGGAAAATGAATATGGAGCCGCAGGAATCGACGGCGCACGTCTTGGCCAGAACCGGCAAGGAACGCAGAAAAATGTATGGGAAATGACAGAGCAGTGCATCTGCTGCATCGGGAAAAAGGATTTTGCAGCATCCGTGCTGACCATTGCCAATGTGGTAGACCCGGAATACCTGATCGTAGAACCGACAGGCGTCGGAAGTCTCGCCCGGATTATAGAAAATCTGCGTCAGATCGAGTACGAGAGAATTCAGCTTCTCTCGCCGGTCACTATTGTGGATGTTTACAGTTACCGCCGCTATATGGCGGAATATCCCGAGCTGTATCAGGATCAGATCCGAAGCGCGGATACGATCATTGTTTCCAAAACAGAAGCATGCCAGGCGGAAGAAAAACAGCGCATCCAGAAATTTCTGCAGGAAATTAACCCGCAGGCAAAAATCATCACGGATTATGCATCCACGATGACACGGGAAGATTACCAGAGCCTGCTGCTGGGCGGCCGATATGAGAAAGAAGTACAGGATACGCAGAGCGGCGAAAAGATGCCGGAGACCTTCTCCTTCGAAAATATCCGAATGGAGGCACCGGAAACCCTGTGGTGTTTTCTGGAACAGATCATTCGCGGAGCGTTTGGAAATATCATCCGTGCAAAAGGACAGTTCGCAGCCGGAGACCAGTTTCTCCAATTTGATGTCGCCGATCACCGCTACAGCATCACCGGCACAGAACAGAAAAACGCCGGCCAGGCTGTGTTTATCGGAAACGATATGAACGAAGATGCGATCCGGCAGTATTTTAAGAAATGCGCCGGAAACCAGAAAATGAAATATGCTGCCCGTCATGTATCATAAAGTAAATAGGAAAAAGAGATTGCGGAGTCCTGCCAAAACAGGGTTTCGCAATTTTGGTTTTTACAGAAAGATTCAACTGAAAAACGAAGGATAGGCAAAAACGAAAAATTACGCTAAAATAAACATACAAGTATTTCAAATAAAACAAAAGAAAAATCAGGGGGATCTGATATGGAGGAACAGAAAAGAAGACGGGAAAGAAAATCAGCGGCATACTGGTTGAGCAAAAGCTCGATTTTATATCCGATCTGTATCTTGTATGTGATGTATGTGAAACAGGTTGAGGTATATATTACAGAATGTTCCGTCCATATTTCGTCGGGGACAATGCTTTTTGCCTATGCGCTGTGCCTGATTTTGTGGCTGGCCTCACCCATTCGAAGCTACTGCGCAGATGGAACTGCAAATGAAGTTTTATTCTATACATTTCCGCCGAGCATACTGATGCTGTTTTTATTTGCCCAATATTCACTGAAAATTGTGTTGTTTCTTGCAGTGCTGGATGGGATATTTCTTGTTACGGTTTTAAGAGATTTACATAGAAAAAAACGAAAATATTCTCCGAAAAAATTCTGGAGATTAAAAAGAAGTGACTTAAACGCATTTCTGTTTGTTTCAGTATGCGTGAGTATGGTACCGACTTGTATGATGATATATTGGAAGCTTGAGTCTCCGTCCGGAGTGGCAGAACTTTACGAACGAAAAAAGGACTATAATCTCGTCCAGAATCAGGAGAACATTTTTCAGGAAAATAAAGAATTTCTGCTGAGCTTAAAGGAGAGCGAATGGAGGCAAAAAACACTGGAAGAAAGAACAATTGCAGCGCAGAAGATGGTACGGCTTGAAACAGAACGACTTGGAATTCCCGAAATTCCGCTGTATGTGAAAGAGACAGGATCATCGAATTGCGTTGCATTATATAATAATGAAGAGAACGAAATATGGTATGCTCCAGAGCATTTAACATCTCAGACAGCAGAAGAATTTTTTACGGGAATTTGCGAAGAATGTTATCATGGAATGGAGTATTATCTGCTGGAGCGAATGGACTGGAATTCGGAAATGGCGAATACTGCTTATTTTGAAGAAATGAGGAAGTGGAAACTAAATGATAATCGCTACATATCTGGACGCGACGAGGGCGATTCGTTTGAAGCATATCAATCACAGCCGCTGGAAGCATCTGCCAAAAAGTATGCCAGTTCCGAAACAGAGGCACTGATTCATTTTATTGCTGTGTACGGCGATGAATAAAAATCTTTTAGGGGGGGAGGGAGAAAAGGAGCGTCGGGAAAAATAAAAAAAATTAGCACTCACCTCTTGACAGTGCTAATAACTAGTGTTATAGTACGACTAGAACAAAGAAAGAAAAGAAAATTCACATCAACGCTCTTTTTGTTCGGAGCGAATGTTAGCACCCAAATAGATAAGGAGGAAGCCGATTATGAATATTAGTAAATTCACACAAAAATCGCTGCAGGCTGTACAGGACCTGGAAAAGACCGCATACGATTTCGGCAACCAGGAAATAGAGCAGGAGCATCTGTTGTATAACCTCCTGCATCAGGACGACAGCCTGATTCTGAAAATGATCGAAAAGATGGAAATCAACAAAGATCATTTTCTGAACCGTGTCGAGACGGCGCTGAACGACCGCGTCAAAGTATCCGGCGGTCAGCCGTATATCGGTCAGTATCTGAATAAAGCACTGATAAATGCTGAGGATGAGGCGAAAGCCATGGGAGACGAGTATGTTTCCGTAGAACACCTCTTCCTGGCAATGCTGAAAAACCCAAGCCCGTCCATGAAAAAACTGTTTCAGGAGTACGGCATCACAAGAGAACGTTTCCTGCAGGCATTAAGCACCGTGCGCGGAAACCAGAGAGTTACCACCGACAACCCGGAGGCAACATACGACACCCTGGAAAAATATGGCCAGGATATCGTAGAAAAAGCCAGAAACCAGAAAATGGACCCGGTTATCGGCCGTGATACCGAAATTCGGAACGTTGTCCGTATCCTGTCCCGTAAGACAAAAAACAATCCGGTTCTGATCGGTGAGCCTGGTGTTGGTAAAACCGCAGTCGTAGAAGGCCTGGCCCAGCGAATCGCCAACGGCGATGTACCGGAGAGCCTGAAAGATAAAACCATTTTCTCCCTCGATATGGGAGCCCTGGTAGCCGGAGCAAAATACCGCGGCGAATTCGAGGAGCGTCTGAAAGCTGTTCTGGAGGAAGTCAGAAAGAGCGACGGAAAAATCATTCTGTTCATCGATGAGCTGCACCTGATCGTCGGCGCCGGAAAGACCGACGGCGCGATGGATGCCGGAAACATGCTGAAACCTATGCTGGCACGAGGCGAACTGCACTGCATCGGTGCCACAACGCTGGATGAGTACCGCCAGTACATCGAAAAAGATGCCGCCCTGGAGCGCCGTTTCCAGCCGGTTCAGGTTGATGAGCCGACCGTAGAGGATACGATTTCCATCCTGCGTGGCTTAAAAGAGCGCTACGAAGTTTACCACGGCGTAAAAATCACCGACGGTGCCCTCGTTGCAGCCGCAACCCTTTCGAACCGTTACATCAGCGACCGTTTCCTGCCGGATAAAGCAATCGACCTGGTCGACGAGGCATGCGCTCTGATCAAGACAGAACTGGATTCCATGCCGGCCGAGCTGGATGAGCAGCGCCGTAAGATTCTGCAGATGCAGATCGAGGAAGCCGCACTGAAAAAAGAGACCGACAATCTGAGCCGCGAGCGTCTGGAAACACTGCAGAAAGAGCTGGCTGAGTTAAAGGATACCTTCAATTCTGCAAAGGCACAGTGGGAAAATGAAAAGAGTTCCGTTGAGAAACTGTCCAAACTGCGTGAGCAGATCGAGGACATGAACCGCCAGATCCAGAAAGCAAAGAATGATTACGATCTGAACCGCGCCGCTGAACTGCAGTACGGTGAACTCCCGAAATTACAGCAGATGCTGGAAGCAGAAGAGAAAAAAGTTAAAAATGAAGATCTCTCACTGGTACACGAGAGTGTAACGGATGAAGAGATTGCCAGAATTGTCTCCCGCTGGACCGGAATCCCGGTTGCAAAACTGACCGAAGGCGAGAGAACTAAGATCCTCGGCCTGGAAGATGAACTTCACACGAGAGTTATCGGCCAGAATGAAGCAGTCACCAAGGTTTCGGATGCGATCATCCGTTCCAAAGCCGGAATCAAGGATCCGACAAAACCGATCGGTTCGTTCCTGTTCCTTGGACCTACCGGTGTCGGTAAAACAGAGCTTGCGAAAACGTTGGCAGAAAAGCTGTTTGATGATGAGAACAACATGGTTCGAATCGATATGAGTGAATACATGGAGAAATACTCCGTCTCCCGTCTGATCGGAGCGCCTCCGGGATATGTAGGCTACGAGGAGGGCGGCCAGCTGACCGAGGCAGTGCGCAGAAAACCATATTCTGTTGTTCTGTTCGATGAGATCGAGAAAGCGCATCCGGACGTCTTCAACGTTCTGCTGCAGGTACTCGATGACGGCCGTATCACCGACTCCCAGGGCCGTACCGTAGACTTTAAAAATACGATCCTGATCATGACCTCCAATATCGGATCCCAGTATCTGCTGGACGGCATTCAGGACGACGGCAGCATCTCCGAAGAGGCGAGAAACCTGGTCATGCAGGATCTGCGTGCACACTTCCGTCCGGAGTTCCTGAACCGTCTGGATGAAACAATTATGTTCAAACCATTGACAAAAGACAACATTGGTCATATCGTAGATCTGTTGCTGAAAGGACTGAACAAACGTCTGGCAGACCAGGAGCTTACCGTCGAACTGAGCCCGGCTGCAAAACAGTTTGTCATTGAGGGCGGCTACGACCCTGTTTACGGCGCCCGTCCATTGAAACGTTTCGTACAGAAAGAGGTAGAAACCAGCACCGCAAAACTGATCCTTGGCGGTCAGGTCAGCGAGGGCGATACGATCCTTCTGGATGTGGAAAACGGCGGCCTGAAGGCAATGATCAAACCAGGTGTGGAGGTAGTAGACGAATGATGCCGAAAGATCCCGTAATGCTGCTGAGCTATGTCAATACGCAGTTAAGAGATTTTTACCCGTCGCTCGCAGAATTCTGCGCGGCCATGCAGACAGAGGAATCCGATCTGCGGGAAAAACTGGCGCTCATCGACTATGAGTACGATGAGAAAACGAACCAGTTTGTATAAGAATAACCAGGCCCTGAAAAAAATGGCGGAAAAAGGCGTTCCGTATGTGGAAAAAACACATACGGGGCGCCTTTTTTACGCAAAGCGTGTTTCTTATAACTGACAGGAAAAATCATATCTATAATAGAAGAAATGTGGTAAAATGGAGGAAAAGAAAATCCGCTGAAAATGGGGAAACAGCGGATCTGGAGAAGGAGGAAACAAATATGTATTTTGGTGTACAGATGTATGGGGTATCCAAAGAATGGAAACAGGATCCCGAAGGATTTTTAAAGAAAATCTATGAGGCAGGCTACCGCCAGATCGAGCCGTGTCTCGGATTCCGTGTTGATGCCAGGGACTACGGTTTCTGGATCCCGGAGGATCTGGAGCAGGCAATGCCGCTGCTTGCAAAATACCACATTGAGGTTCATGCGGTCCACATTTTCCTGGATGAATACCACTATGAAAGAGAACTTGCCATTCTTACAGAACTGGCGCAGAAATACCACATTTCCTGGTTTGTCGTAAAGAGCCCGGCACGCCTGACAAAAGATGTTCTGGATGAAACCGCTGCAAGATACCGCGAACTGGCAGAAGAACTGGAAAAAGCCGGAGCAGGTCTTCTGATCCACAACGAAAAAGAAGATATCTGTATCCGCGTGAATGGAAAAACAGCGTACGAATATCTCCTGGAAGCCTGCGGTGAAAAAGTCGGAGCAGAAGTAGATGCCGGCTGGATGTACTGCGGCGGCGTCGACCCGGAAGAGTTCCTCTGGGCGCATGCGGACCGAGTCAAAGCCGTTCATTATAAAGATATGAAAATCACCGGCCAGGAAGCGCTGCTTGGAAAAGGCATGGTTGATCTGAAAGCCTGCTTCCAGTTCGCCCGCGCAAACGGTGCACTGCAGATTGTGGATATGGATGCGGCAACACTGGAGGATACCTGCCGCGCCGGAAAAATGCTCTCCGGATGGACAGGGGACAGAGACAACACCGACAGTATTCTCTGCACGATGGATGTGGAGACCGGAGAAGAAACCGTGCTGCATGAGTTTCCGGGAATCATCGAGGCACCGAACTGGCTGAACGATGGAAACACCCTGCTTTATAATGCGGATGGAAAAATCTACCGCTATGAGATCGACAAAGACCATGTGGAGCAGGTTGATACCGGTTTCTGCGTGCAGTGCAACAATGACCACGTTCCGTCACCGGACAACCAGCTGCTGGCGGTAAGCTGCATGCCGCCGGAACTCACAGATGGAACGTATGAATCCCACATCTACGTGCTCCCGATGACAGGCGGTGAACCAAAAGACCTCACCGGACCGGGTCTCAGCTATCTGCACGGCTGGTCGCCGGACGGAAAAGAGCTTGCGTACTGTGCCTTCCGCAAAAAGCCGGAGGAGGAGACTATGCGCATTGAGATCTGTACGATTCCATCAGACGGCGGCGAGGAAACCTGCCTGACGGACGGCAAAGGCTACAACGACGGTCCGGAGTATTCACCGGACGGAAAGCACATCTGGTTCAACAGCACCAGAAGCGGTCTGATGCAGGTATGGCGGATGAACCGTGACGGCAGCGGTCTCACCCAGATGACCGATTTCGATGCCAACAACTGGTTCGGCCACGTTTCGCCGGATGGAAAACACGTCATTTACCTGACCTTCGCTAAAGGTGAGCTGGAACCGAATGAGCATCTGCCGAACATGTATGTATCGCTTGGAATGATGGATTATGACGGACAGAATAAGAAAAAAGTGCTGGATTTTTTCGGCGGCCAGGGCAGTATCAACGTCAACTCCTGGGCACCGGACAGCCGCAGAATTGCGTATGTGAAATATGTGCTTCATCACAAATAAAGGAATATCTTAAGAAAATCTGACGGGCCGTAAAAATTCATGGAAGTATTGTGAAAAAACGTTGAAAGTATTTTAGCGGAAATGCACAAGAATTCTTACGAATTTTTACGGCCCGTTGACTCTTTTTCTGACACACGTATAATGAAAGTAACAAGAGAAACTGCGGCCCCTGGCGGCTGCAAAACAATCAAAAGGAAAGGAGGATTTGTGTTATGAAGAAAACGAAAAAAATGCTTTCGTTTGTACTGTCCATGCTTCTGATCGTGACGATGTTCCCAACCATGGCATTCGCAAAAGAGGAAGCCAAAACGTGGAAGTTCGGAGAGCTTTCGCTGAAAGCAGGCGACGTTCTCGGCAAAGATACGGAGATTAAAAATGATGCAGAGAACAGAGAAATCCGAATACTTTCAGAAAAAACAAATCTGGATGAAAAGAAAGATGACAAAGAAAGAATAAAAACAGAAAAAGAGGCTGTGATCGCAGCGGCGGCTTCCTGGAATCTGAAGGATCTTACGGAAAAGGCCAAAAAGGCTCCGGCAGATTATCTGCTTAAAAAGGCAGACAGCTGGAACGGAAGCTGGATTGTAACAAAGATCGCAGAAACGGAAACAAAAGATGCCATTGAAATCCAGATAAGAACCTATGAGTACGTAGCTGTAACAGAAATCCAGGGCATACCGAAAGAAATCCCGGGAATCACCGCACTGACGGGCAAAGCAGTTCCAGAAAATGCAGATCAGAAACAGATCACATGGGAAATCACGGATGCCGGAATGACAGGTGCTGTTTTAGACGGCACAAACCTGAAAGTAACGAATGCCGGAACCGTAAAACTTCTGGCGACAATCAAAGACGGAAAGAAAACCGGCGTTGACTTCACACAGGAATTCACTGTGATTGTAAAAGCCGCAGATTACACCAAAGTAACAGAAGCGCTGGCGCTGATCCCGGAGGACATGGGCCGGTATACAGAAGAAAGCGCGGCAGCTGTTCAGAAAGCAAAAGATGCGGTAAAAGAGAACCTGCCATCAGCTGAACAGGAAACCGTAAATGGTTATGCGGCAGCCATTCAGACAGCAGTAAACGCACTGACGCTTCTTGGCGCAGATTACACAGAAGTTGATGCAGTACTTGCCAAAGTTCCGGGAGATCTTTCTATCTATACGGAAGAGAGCGTGGAAGCACTGAATGCAGTCATCGCATCCATCGACCGCACCAAAACGGTAGAAGAGCAGCAGGCAGTTGATGCTTATGCGGAAGCACTGGAGAATGCAATTGCAGCACTGGTACGCAAACCGGTTCCGGCAGATTATCAGGGAGTGGAAGAACTCCTGGGAAAGATTCCGAAAGACTTATCCATTTATACCGAAAAGAGTGTAAAAGCACTGAATGCGGCAAAAGAAGCCATTGTATGGGATCTGGATGACAGCAGACAGGAGGAAGTCGATCAGTCTGCAGAAAACCTGAAAGCAGCTCTTGACGGACTGACCCTGAAACCGGCGGACTACAGCGCCGTAGACGCGGCTCTTGCCAAAGTTTCGAATGATCTGAGTATTTATACGGAAGAAAGCATTCAGCCGCTTCAGACAGCGATCAACAGCGTAGAAAGCGGAAAAACCATTCTGGATCAGGCAGAAGTAGACGGCTGGGCAGCAGCAATTGAAAATGCACTGGCAGGACTGCAGGTTCGGAAAGCAGATTATTCCAAAGTAGAGGAAGCCATCAAAAAGATTCCGGCGGACCTCAGTCTGTATACCGATGCGTCTGTAAAAGCACTGGAAGATGCAAAGAACAGCGTCGTAACCGAGCGGCCGGTCACAGAGCAGGAGAGCGTAGACGGTTACGCAAAAAAGATCGAGGCAGCGATTGCCGGCCTTACGTATAAAGATGCGGACTACAGCAAAGTAGATGCCGCAGTGAAGAAGATTCCAAACGATCTGAAGAAATACACGGACGAGAGCGTAAAAGCAGTCAATGATGCAAAAGCAGCGATTGTACGCGGAAAGAATATCACGGAGCAGAAGACGGTGGATGGTTATGCGGCAGCGCTGGAAAAAGCGATTGCCGGCCTGAAACAGAAACCGATGACTGCGCAGAATCTTCCGAAGATTACCAAAGGAGTCAATCAGTCAGGTATGCAGGGCAAGGAGCTTTCCTTCACCGCAGATTTTGAAGCAAAGGATCTCAAAAAGGTTCTCATCGACCAGAAAGAGATTGATGCGAAGAATTATGTGACGGCTGGAAAAGAGAATACGCAGGTTACGCTGAAGGCCGAGTATACAAAGAGTCTGGCAGAAGGCAAGCATACGATTTCGATCGTTTCAAGCAAGGGCCAGGCGGATACCGTATTCTATCTGAAGAAAGCAACAAAGAGTCCGGACACGGGAGACCGCACACAGGCGATGCTGTGGGTGATCCTGCTCGGCGTTTCTGCAGCAGCAGTGGTCGGAGCAGTTGTTTATCGTAAACGTGAGAAATAAGAGTTGAAAGGGAAAGGGCGCCGGAAGGCGCCTTTTCTTTTGGACGGTTTCGAATAGATTGCAAATAGTCAGATAAAATATAAAATATGCAGAATTAACTATATTTTTCTAAAAATAAGAAAATTCGAAAAAAAGGTGTTGACTTTTGCTTTTGGTGGTGTTATTATAACTAAGCTGTCAGCGAGAGCTACAGTGAATGAGTTCTTTTGAAACAGAAAAACCTAGTTCGGAGCCGGGTGGCTGCCGCGGGTTGCAAAAACTGCTTCAAAAAACTTGAAAAAAGTTCTTGACAAAAGCAAACAAGTTTGATAAAATGAACGAGTTGCTGATCGAAAGAATGGCAAAGAAGTTCGAAAGAGCTTCAAAAAATAAATTAAAAAAGTTCTTGACAAACGAAAGGTTCTGTGATAAAATAAACGAGCTGATCCGAGTCGGAACAGCAAAGATCCTTGATAATTAAACAGTGAAACACATCCTCGAAAGTT
>NZ_QUGU01000023.1:0-294 GCF_003479185.1 Blautia sp. AF17-9LB | reverse complement strand
ACAGCAAAGATCCTTGATAATTAAACAATGAAACACATCCTCGAAAGTTCTGAATAAGTAATTCAAAACGATCGAAAGATCCTTTAAAACAGTAAAAGGGATAAATTAGCTAGTATGTTGATTTTGAACTTGGAACAAATCTTTTATCAGAGAGTTTGATCCTGGCTCAGGATGAACGCTGGCGGCGTGCTTAACACATGCAAGTCGAGCGAAGCAGTTAAGAAGATTCTTCGGATGATTTTTAACTGACTGAGCGGCGGACGGGTGAGTAACGCGTGGGTGACCTGCCCCATA
>NZ_QUGU01000022.1:0-75830 GCF_003479185.1 Blautia sp. AF17-9LB | reverse complement strand
TGACATGGGAATACTGCGGAATTAAGATGTAGAATCCGATACGTAATTGGATGCATATTATAACAGACATTATTACGATGATGTCCGGGGAACGAGTGAAAGTAAAAACGAAATCGTATCAGAATGATATGGTGACATTTAAAAATAAAGATGACGTTTTAACTGCACTGATTCACTTAGGCTATCTGGCATACGATCGAAGAGAACAGATGGCGTACATTCCAAATGAAGAAGTCCGCAGCGAGTTCACGGATGCGGTAAAAGAACATCAGTGTATCATTGAGAAGTATGAAAAATAAAAAGGAGTATGAAAAAATGTATTACGTACCAGACGGAACCAAAACATGTGGTTATTATGAATGCAAGAAATGCGGCAACCGCTTTTTATCCCTTCAGACGATGGAAAAAATCCCATGCCCGGACTGCGAGGCGGAGGTGGATTATGAAATCGGACCTGGCGAATCTTTGGAGGATGTGCTGGACACCGCAGTGCTGCTGCAAAAAATTGAGGGCGAAGAGGAAGTGGAAAAGATGGATGCACTCTTAAGTCTTGCGATTACCGGCGGAGATTTTGACTGGATCTGACATAACAGAGCTTTTTTCAAACACGCTCCAGACAGGTAGCGGATATTTGATGAATGCCAAGTCTGGCGTTCGCTCTGAATTTTCACAGAATTTTGCCGGAGTTTTTCCGCGATTTTAAAAGAAAACAAAGAAATTTCAAAGGTTCATGAGAAAAATATTCAGAAACAACCGAAAAAACATCGGTGAAATTGTGTAAAATTGACAGAACTGACGCAAAAGACCGAAAATCATCAAAAAATTTAAGGATTGACAAAAAGCGGGAATTCCGCTAGAATGTGCCTATGTTGAAAAACAGCAGAGAAAAAGAATAGAGTAAAGATAACGCAACGGAGCGGTTCTGGGAATAGAATCGCTCCGTTTGTAATTTTCTCCCTTTCTCCAAGGTTTTATTTCTCCCAAAAAACACTCTCAGAAAACCGGAAAACGCTCTGTCTGTTTTTCAAGATAAACTCCATATAAGTAATGGATTCGCGAAGGCGCGGTACGAAGGGAAAGCTTCGTGCCGCGTTTTTCAATCCAAAGGAGAAACGTCAGTAAAGAGTTCGCAACGGGGCGATCTGGAAGAAGAATTTCCAGATCGCTTTTTGATTTTACCGGAAAGGAGAAAGTCCGATGGAAAACACAAACGTTTTATTTGACCGAAAGCGTCTGGTCCGGCTGATCGTTCCCTTGATTGTGGAACAGGTGCTGGCCGTTACCGTCGGTATGGCAGATATGGTGATGGTATCCGGGGCCGGTGAAACGGCTGTTTCCGGAATCTCACTTGTCAATACGATCTGCGTACTGCTGATCGTGATTTTCACATCGATGGCAAGCGGCGGTTCCGTTGTCGGAGCACAGTTCCTCGGAAGCGGGGATAAGAAAACAGCGTGTCACGCAGCCGAACAGCTTGTTATGATCTGCGGACTGATTGCACAACAGGAGGCGAGGCGTATGAAAGAAGAAAACTATGAGGTAGTCGTTTTTCAGGGAGACCCGGGAACCATCGATCTGACGTACGAAGAAATAGAAGCAGAGTGGAACAAAATGCTGCAGACCGTACCACAGATCAGAAAGTTCCGTATCATCCATCAGGAGAAAAGAGGTACACCTTCGAAGATTACAGCAGTCAGATCGGGAACGCCGACGCAGCACTTGGTATCTGGGTCCACAAAGGAGTGATCAACGAAAAGCTCTTTGAAGCGCATCCGAATCTGAAATATATCGCAACGCTGGGACATGGATTTGAAGACTTCGATGTGGAAATGACAAGACGCCGGGGCGTGACCATAACGAATACGATTTACGGCGATGTCACCATTGCCCAGTATGCGATGGCACTGCTCATGAACATCTGTCATAACGTGACGGTACAGAGCGATTACACCAAAACAGGGTACTGGAAAGAAAAAGAAACGAATCCGCAGGCAAGCTACAATCAACTGTTCGTGCCGCAGATTGAGCTCTACCAGAAAACGATGGGAATCATCATCGATGAGGAGGCGCTTCTTGAGGCGCTGGAATCGAGAAAGGTTTATATGGCAGGACTCGATGTTGTCGCAAATGAGCCGCCGCAGTATCAGATTCCGCTGATGCAGTCGCCGTACACCTTTATTACTTCCCATATCGCCTGGCAGCCGAAGGCAGCAAGACTCCGTGCAGTAGATCTGGCGGTGAAAAACTTCCGGTCTTACCTGGAGGGAATGCCGACGAGTGTGATTAATTAAAAACAGCGGATTGTGAAAACAGCTGCAAAAAAACGACTGTAAAAACAACTGTAAAAACAGCAGAGCTGCGGAACAGTCCAGGCATGAAAGAAGAGGTTAGAAAATCTGTCAGAAAACAGATTTCTATATAGAAGCAGCAGAGCCGGTAAATGAATGGAAGAGAAAACCGGGAAGGCGGATAAAAAAGAAATCCGCAGCCGGAAAAATCAGAAGCTGTACAGGAGCCGGTTCGGAAAGGGAGGGAAAATCATGAAAAAGCTGGAAATTGTAATTCGTCCGGAGAGCCTCGAAAACCTGGAGCTACTCCTCGAGGAGCAGAAGGCAAACGGTATGATGATCACAAATATCCTTGGATATGGAAATCAGAAGGGATATCGTCAGATGTACCGCGGAGCGGAAATCGTGGCCAAAATGCTTCCGAAAGTTAAAGTGGAAACCGTTGTGGAGGACGACAAGGTTCCGAAAATCGTTGATTTTGTTGTGAAAAACCTGTCAACCGGAAACTACGGCGATGGAAAAATTTTCGTTTACGATGTCGAAGATGCAGTGCGGATCCGGACAGGTGAGCACGGCGAACAGGCACTTTAAAAAATCTGAAAGCTACCGTTTCAAGATGACCGTTTCAGAAGATCTGCAGACGGGAACAGGTAAGATGGGAATGAGGAGGAACTTATTATGGAAAACACACAGGTATTACTCAATATCGTATGGACCATGGTCGGAGCCTTTCTGGTGTATTTTATGCAGGCCGGATTTGCCATGGTGGAGACAGGATTTACAAGAGCGAAAAACTCAGGAAACATTCTGATGAAGAACATGATGGATTTCGTGCTCGGCTCTATTTTCTTCTTTATCATCGGATTTGCGCTGATGTTCGGAGGAAGCAATGCTTTTATCGGAACCGCCGGTTTTTTTAATCCGAAATCGCTGGCAGATGCAGACGGCATGTTCAACGGACTGCCGATCGGCGTATTCATGATTTTCCAGACCGTGTTCTGTGCAACATCGGCAACGATTGTATCAGGAGCTATGGCAGAGAGAACCAAATTTATCTCTTATCTGATTTACTCCGCAGCGATCAGCGTTTTCATTTATCCGATCACCGGACACTGGATCTGGGGAGGCGGCTGGTTAAGCCAGATCGGGTTCCATGATTTTGCAGGATCTACCGCAGTTCATATGGTCGGCGGTCTGTGTGCCCTTGCCGGTGCAAAAATGGTCGGACCTCGTATCGGAAAATACACAAAAGAGGGAAAACCGGTTGCTATTCCTGGTCATAACCTTCCGCTTGGAGCACTTGGTGTCTTTATCCTCTGGTTCTGCTGGTTCGGATTTAACTGTGGATCTACCACAGCAGCAACCTATAATCTTGGCGACATTGCCATGACTACAAACCTTGCGGCAGCAGCAGCAACACTTGTTACCCTGATTGTTACCTGGGTACGTTATGGAAAACCGGATATCAGTATGACAATGAACGGCGCACTGGCCGGACTGGTAGCTATTACAGCAAGCTGTGATGTAGTCAATGATTACGAGGCACTGTTCATTGGAGCAGTTGCAGGTGTTGTCGTTGTATTCGCAGTTGAATTCTTTGATAAAGTCGTAAAAATCGATGACCCGGTTGGTGCAATCAGTGTACACGGTGTCTGTGGAGCACTCGGAACCTTATTCACCGGTATTTTCGGCGAGGGATGCAGCTTTATCACCCAGATGATCGGTTTTGTAGCAGTTGCAGCATATACCCTGATCCTGGCGTTCATTCTGTTCTTCGTCCTGAAAAAGACCATCGGACTTCGCGTAACCGAGAAGGAAGAGATCGACGGATTGGATATGCACGAGCACGGATGCAGCGCTTATGCAAACTTCCACTTCCATAATGATAAATAAAAAAGGATCAATAAAAAAGGTGGTGCGGATATGAAAAAGCTGACAGTTATTGTCAAACCCGCGAACCGGGAGGATGTCATCGACATCATGGAATCGTGTGCCGTGTACGGCGTGATGGAAACGGATATCACCGGATATGGAAACCAGAAGGGTTACCGGGTGATGTACCGTGGAACCATGAGCGGACCGAATGTACTGATGAAATGCAAATTCGAGACCGTTGGTGACGATAAGACAATTGAAGTATTAAAAGGCTTCCTGGAAAAGAAGCTGTGTACCGGAAATATCGGAGACGGAAAGATTTTTGTCGAGAAAGTGGCAGATGTCATCCGGGTTCGTACCGGCCAGCGCGGCGAGGAAGCATTATAAAAACAAAAGACAGTAAAAAGGTGCAAAGAGGCAGCCAGAACAGATCGTTCGGCTGCCTCTTCTGAGCTAAAAAAGCCGGAACGGGAGGAATGCTGCATGGTAAGATACATCATAAAACGTTTATTCATCGGAGTGGTGACGATCTGGGCACTGATCACCATTACCTTTTTCCTGATTCGGATTATGCCGGGCAGCCCGTTCGAGGCGGATAATCTTTCCCAGAGCGCGATTGAACAGCTCGAATCGACCTACGGACTGGATGAACCCATGTGGAAACAGTATATTCTTTACATGGAAAATCTGATGCACGGAGATCTCTGCATTTCTTATAAAAAGAACGTTTCTGTTAATACACTGATCGCAAGAGGATTTCCGTACACGCTAAGCATCGGACTTCTCTCTATCGCGGTATCCGCTTTCGTCGGTATTCTGATGGGTATCTGGATGGCGACGAGCAAGCGGCTGGCAGTGAAAAACACCTTGCTTGGAATTGCGACGCTGGGGGTCAGTATCCCGGGATTCGTCACAGCAATCCTGCTGATGATGGTTTTCGGTGTCTGGTGGCCGGTACTTCCGATCGTCGGTCTTGGTTCTCCGGCCAACTACATTCTTCCGGTGGCAGCACAGTCATTCGGACAGATCGCTTCGATTGCCAGACTGACCAAGAGTACGTATTCCGAGGCGATCCAGATGGATTACGTAACGATGGCAAGAGCGAAGGGACTTAGCAATCTGTACATCACCGCGCGTCACGTCCTTAAAAATGCACTGATCCCGGTTGTCACCTATTTCGGACCAGCCATCGCATTTCTGATCACAGGAAGCTTTGTTGTAGAATCTATTTTTTCCATTCCCGGAATCGGACGTGAATTTACGAATGCGATCACGAACCGTGATTACACCGTAGTCCTTGGCTTCAGTGTTTTCATCGGTGTGATTATCACCGTTGCAAACCTGGCAGTGGATATCATTTGTTCCCTCATTGACCCGAGAATCAAACTGACAAACTAGGAGGTGACATTATGAAAAAATTATGGAAAACAACAGCGACAGTGGCAGCGGCTGTTCTTCTGGCAGGATCCCTTGCCGGATGCGGAAGCAGCGGAGGAAGCAGAAGCTCTTCCGGAGGAGGCAAAAGCGGCAGTACTTCCGATATGATTGTAACAACGATGAATACAGAGTCCGGATCTCTGGACAGTGCAGGAGAAAGCTCTCTGTGGTGGTGGTCCTACGATGATGTGTGTATGGCCCCGATCATGGAAATGAAAGAGGACGGTTCCTGGGATTACATTCTGGCAGAAAGCGTTGATGTCAATGAGGATATGACACAGTACACCGTACACCTCCGCAGCGATGCAAAATGGAGCAACGGAGACGATGTGACAAGTGCCGATTTCAAAAATACCATTGTCCGCGCACTGGATCCGAACTGCAAGAGTGGTTATTCCTCAATGCTTTACCCGATTGCGGGAGCTGAGGAAATGTACAACGGAACCGGCGATGAGAGCGGTCTTGGCGTAGACACCAGCGATGACAAGACCATTGTGTTCAACTTAAAGGAGCCGTGCGCTTACTTCGAACAGCTCTTTGTACTTCCGGTTTATATGCCGACGCATCGTGAGCTTCAGACCGAGACCAACGGCGACTGGGCAATGGGAAATGACATGGATGCGCTGGTAAGCTGCGGACCGTACTACCTCGCAGAGTATGTACCGAACCAGTACAGCGTTTATAAGAAAAATGAAAATTACGTTCAGGCAGACCGGATCAAAACCGATACGATCAAAAAAATGGTTATGGACGATACACAGTCCATCATCAATGCGTATAAATCCGGTGAGCTGAACTTTATCTCAGCAGATTATACCGTTATGGACGAGTATAAAGACAGCGATGAGCTGATTACTTCTCCATCTCAGACTAGTTATTATGTACTGTTCAATGTAAATGAAGCACCTTTTGACGATGTCCGCGTCCGCCAGGCGTTCTCTATGGCAGTCAACCGCGATGAGGTAGCTTCCGCGTGCGGTTCCTCTTATGAGGCAAGTGATTTCTTCGTAGCAAAACATCTGAAATCCTCCGCAAGCGGCAAGGACTGGGCAGAGGAAGTAGAGGAAGATCCGATCGGCTTTGATCCGGACAAGGCAAAAGAGCTTCTGGCAGAGGCCGGTTACCCGGATGGAGAAGGCTTCCCGGCCATCACCTACAAATACCCGAGCCTCCAGCTCGACAGCGATATGGCACAGGCCCTGCAGGCACAGTGGAAAACAAATCTTGGTATCGAGGTGGAGCTTCAGGCAGAGGAGCAGCAGGTACAGGTAGCAGAGAGAAGATCCGGTGATTTCCAGCTTGCCCGCATGAGATGGACTGCAGACTTTACCGATCCGTTCACCTTCCTTTCCATGTACCGTTCCAACGACAGCTACAACGATAACAAGACCAACTGCCCGGAGTATGACGAACTGATGGCACAGTCGAATGAGGAAAGCGATCCGACCGCCAGATTTGAGCTGCTGCACCAGGCTGAGAGCGTACTGGTAAACGACTACTGCTTCGGCGTACCGGTACTGAACTCTTCCAATATTTATCTGGTAAGCACCGACATCACAAACTTTGAGATTGACCCGTCCAGAAACATGATCCGTACCAAATATCTGGTATTGGGAGACAGCTCTTCTGAGTCTTAAGCAAAAAATCGGAAAACGGGAAGGCTCCGCAGATGGCTTAGCAGCTGTTTCGAGGGGAGCCGTAAAACGGTAATTTTCCGGAAAAAAAACAATAGAAGCCGTGAAAACAGGAGGAAATGAATATGGAAGTAAATAAAATCATCAGCCACGCATTACAGAGTATGCCGCCGAGCAAACGTCAGAAAGCATTTGCGAAGGACACCTCAAAACTGATCCATATGGGATTAAACGAAAACAATTACGGAATGTCACCGAAGGCAGTGGCGGCACTGGAGGACTCTATGGCGGGAAGCCATTTTTATCCTGATTTTGCAGCAGTACTGCTGAAACAGAAGGTAGCGGAGCAGTACGGATTAAAAGCAGAAAATGTACTGACCGGCGCCGGATCGAGTGCGATGATCGATATGATCGGACTGACCTTTCTGGACGAGGGAGATGAGGTGCTGTTTTCCGCTCCGACCTACGGGGCATTTGCCGATATGGCATACTTAAACGGCGGTGTGCCGGTTTCCGTACCGGTTACCGAAGAGCAGAAATTTAATCTCCCTGCCATGAAAGAAAAAATTGGTGAAAAAACAAAAATCGTGGTGATCTGCAATCCGAATAACCCGACCGGAACGTATGTGCCGATCGGGGAGCTGGAAGCATTCGCAGATACCCTTCCGGAGGACGTTCTGTTAGTGATGGATGAGGCATACATGGAATTTGCCACCGAGCCGGACTGCTGTAGTATGGTCGATTATATGAAAGCGCATCCGGAAAAACCGATTCTGGTTCTCCGTACCTTTTCCAAATATTATGCGATGGCAGGCCTTCGTGTCGGCTATGCGCTGGGCTCCGAAGAGCTGATTGGAATCATGCGGAAATGTTCCGCTTCCTGTAACCTGAATGTCTGTGCCCAGAAAGCGGCAGTGGCAGGCCTGGCAGACCAGGAATATTATCAGGAGCAGAAAGCCAAAATCGTGGAGGGAAGAGAATATCTGGAAAAAGAGATGGCAGCGCTTGGCTGCAGGGTTTATCCGTCCCAGTCGAATTTCATCTACTTTGATACCGGAAAAGATCCTGCTTGGATTCAGGAACAGCTGATGGAAAAGGGCATCCGTATCGGTGCCTTTGAGATGAGCCGTGTAAGCGTGGGAACGATGGAAGAATGTCAGCTGTTTCTTCAGTACCTGAAAGAGATTCTGGAAACGTCACAGGAATAAAAAGCCGGCCGGATGCGACACGGCATGAATCGTTACAGAAACCGTATAGATTTTGATACCGGATTGCTACGTGCTTTGCACTCCCGCAATCTTCAGAAACATTTGTAATCCGCTCATTTTTCTCCGAAAAATGGTTACTTACTCATGTTTTTGATCTTTTGACCCTGGTATCAGTACATAAAAAAAGAGAGAAGAGACCGGATTTTGCATAGGAAAATCCGGTCTCTTCTCTCTTTTTTCCATAAGGATGGCCAAAATACAGAGAAAAAACAATCTTTCGGAAATTAAGGCTTGCCATTCGATGAAAATTGGAATATTATATGTGCAAACGCCTATAGATGAAAAACGATGTTACACATCCTGAAAGGGGAAAAAAGATATGCTTTTTAAAACATACCAGAAGATTACGACTTTATTTAAACAACATCATGGCTATATGAGCTTTTCAGACCTCCGCGATCATCAGGTGACCGTACTGCAGCTTGCAGAAATGGAAGAGGAAGGAAGTCTTGAACGTTTTGCACGCGGATGGTATTGGTGCAAAGAGTGTGGCTATGAAAAGCCAAAGGACTATCAATATATAGAAATTGCAAAGGTAAACCCGCGCGCGGTGATCTGTATGGACAGCGCCGCATGGCTTGCCGGAATGCTGGAAAAGGAGCCGGAAACCATTGCGGTTGCCACATCCCGCACAGACCGGAAGAAGATGGAGCTGGAAAATTTTGAAATCAGACGTTTTTATTTCCAGAATGCCGATCTTCCGGGCGAAATCTGTGAGAAAGAAACAGAGTTCGGATCCTACCGCTATTATGCACCGAAAAGAACCTTCTGCGACTGTCTCCGTCTGAACAACAAAATACCGGAAGAGGTAAAAGAAGAAATTTTAACCTGGTGTCGGAAACAGAATTATCCGAAAGAAGAGATCCTTGCCTATGCGAACAAGCTTCGCGCCGTAAAAAATATTGAGGAAGAGTACCGGGAATAAGAAAAAGGATACGAAACTGCAAAGAGGCTCCCGCCGGAAAACCACCAAATGGATTCCGGTGGGAGCTTTTGTTTTTTTTTCGCAGATACAACTTATGACGGATCGGAAGAAAAGGAAGCGAGCTCGGCGAGCAGCAGATCATAATAATGTTCGGCATAGCGGCAGAGATAATCGGGCGCGCCCTGATACGAACCGGTCTCTAAAAAGGAAGCTGCTGCGCAGGTGCGGCAGATCGGCCGGAAACGGCATTGCCGGCATTTTGTGCTAAGCGAAAGATTCCGGGCTTTTGCGGAAACCGTTTCCCAGGCTGCCAAAAAGCCGAGATCAAAGACCGGCGCCGACAGCTCTGAGAGCATGACACAGGGGAAAAGTCGGCCCTGCCAGTTGATAAAGAAGGAGCAGTTCCCGGCAAGACAGGAAATGTGGCCGTCCCCCCGCGGGAAAGCAGGGTCGTTGACACGGCGGACGGATTCCCGGACATATTGCCGGAAAATATCGGCGTCCAGCTGCAGCTTCAACGCCTGAAAGGCCAGCGCGGCAGCGTCCTCTGGGTGCAGGCGTACCTGCGCATCGAAGGGAAGGGTGCGTTCCCGGACGGCGGGCATCATATAGTGATCGGCGTGAACAGGGACACCGAGCTCTTTTCCGAGGGCAAAAATCCTGGAAAAATCCTGCGGATTCTTTTTGGTCACAGAGCAGCTGATCTTCACATCCACGTTTCGCGCGCGGAGCAGCCGGACTGCGCGAAGGGTCTGATCGAAGCCCTGCGGAAAATGGCACAGACGGTCGTAGGAAGCGGCATCGGCACCATAGAGCGTGATGTTGATGCGGCGCGGCGGGTATGTGGCAAAAAAATCAGCCCAGGCTTTGTCCAGCAGAGTTCCGTTTGTATTGATGGTAAGAATCATGCCCAGATTTCGAAGCCTGCGATACAGCGTTTTAAAATCCGGAAAGAGCAGCGGCTCCCCGCCGGTCAGAAGAAGAAAAACAGTACCGGCCTTCTGCATCTGCTCTGCAAGGCGAACCCATTCCTCCACCGTGCGAAGCCGTCCCTGCCGTTCCATTTCCGAACGGGACAGACGGACATAGCACATGTCGCAGTTCATATTGCAAAGCGGCAGAAGCTCAAGCGCGCCGGTAACGGGAATGTGCTTCTGGCGGGCTTTCTGGAGAAGGGAATGCTCAAAGGTCGAAGCGTCGTCCATATAGTTCATAAAAATTCCTCCGAAAAAACAAAAACCGGTCCAGAGGACCAGGGATGAACTGAATCAAGCAAGTAGCGAAGCGGATTGCGAATATCCGCTTTGCCTGGGAACAGAAAGAAAAGGATCGAAACGGTTGGTTCGATCCTTTTACAGTCGTTTGAAAAAATATGATGTTGTGGGAACAATCAGGATTTTGCGGTCGCCCAGGAATTCATGTTTAATTCGATGGTTGCATGTCCGTTATTATTGTTTGGACCGCGCCATACAATGACTCCTTCGTTAGGATCCTGCCGTCTGTTATGATTGTAATCAACAAATCCATCGTAAAAGTCACTTGTTACACTGGCTTCGTGTTTAGCATCGCATGGGTGATAGAAGAGACCTAACAATTCTGCAGATCCATGGCCAGTGTATTCTCCATTAATTTTACCATCACCCTCAGGATAATAATACAACGGTCCTCCAGGAGCATCACAGGTAAATTTATAAACCATTCCGCTTTCACAAGCCGCCACATACTCATTTGCAACAAATTCCTGAACCTCAATGACAGGTTCCATCCACTCTTTTCTCATAATGAAACAACCTCCTCTAATAATTGATATTTTAAAGTATCATGCACAAAGTTTAATACGGAATCTTGAATTTTTTTCTCCGGAGCCTCATACTCTTCTGCAGCCTGTGCAACGACCTCCGAAATGGTATGCGGCTGCTGAAATGTATTCCAGAGGAATACGGCGGTATCGTTTGGAACCATTACAGCATTCGAAATCTGACACGCAGCCCCGACGGGAATGATCGCGTATTCTCCTGCGATTTCACGCAGCAGATAATCGGCGCTGACACGATATTTCTTTTCTTTTATCGTTTGTAACAGATCCGACCAGGTCGGGGAAGCCATTGGTTCCATCAAAACCTCCTCTTGCAAAGTGCCGTGCCTTTTCGGGCGAACACCATTTCTGCCGTCAAACCGGTAAAACGGGGAAAAGCGAACAGAAATACAATTACAGTTATCATTACAAGTAATTATAAGAGGAAAAAAAGAAAAAGTCAAGGAAAAGCAGGAAAGAAAAGGAAGTAAAAAAATTACAAGTTACATTACATAAGGGGAGCAAACAATTGACGGAGCATCTTTTTTTTGCTATCATAAATGCGGAAAAAGGGATCGTGACACGATGTGTGGAAAATGGAAGATCACAGAGAAAAAAAGAGGAGTTTTTATGGAAAAAACATTTCAGACAGGAAGCTTTTCCTTCCGGCTGCGCTTTCCGGAGGAGCTGGTCCTTCCGGCGGATATGGAAAAGTTTGCGGTGGAAAAGGAGTCGGCAGACTATACCTATACCATTACTATTGTCGATATACTTCCGGAGGCGGAGGGTGAGTTACTTGTAAACCGGGTCGATTTGCAGGTGTTTCGTAACGGGGAAGGGCTGGAGAGCCGCCTGATCGGTGTGAAAGGCGAAGAGCGTCCCTATGCGCTGTATCGTGAGACGGCACAAAAGCATGCACAGGTGTTTGTCGGGAGATGGTATCTGGATGGAGTTGCAAAATATGAGGTTGTATTTCTGTCTCTTCTTGCACTGGAACGCCGCCTGTCGGAGCGGCCATGCCTGATTCTGCACTGTGCATACCTGGAGTATCAGGGGAAGGCCATGCTCTTTTCAGCACCATCTGGAACGGGCAAAACTACGCAGGCGGGCCTTTGGGAGCAGTACCGGGGAAGCCGTACTGTAAACGGTGATAAGGCATTGCTTGAATATGACGGCAAAACGTGGACAGCAAACGGCTGGCCGGTCTGCGGAACGTCGGAGGTCTGCGAAAACAAAAAACTGCCAGTCGGATGCATCGTGATGCTGAGCCAGGCGAAGCTGAACCAGGCGTGGCGGCTTCGCCCGGCAGAGGCATTTACAAGCCTGTACGGACAGATCACCATGAACCGCTGGGATCGGGAGGGGCTGGTGAAAAATCTGGATCTTCTCGAGCGTCTGGTGGGAAAGGTGCCGGTGTATCATCTGGCGTGTGATATTTCGGAGGATGCGGTGAAAACGCTGGAGCAGGAGCTTGCAAGAGATTCGTCCGAAGAAGAAGCAGCAGCGGCTTTGCTGCAAAAAAGCGCGATGCAAAGAAGGGAGAAAAAGGCATGAGGCTGGTAGACACCCGCGCCTATGTCGGAATGCTAAGAGAGCTGGTAGAGCAGGGAAAAGAAGTGCGGATGGTGATTTCCGGGAGCAGCATGGCGCCGTTTCTGATCCACGGGCGGGACAGCATTTTTTTTCGTACCCCGGAGAGGGAGCTGCGAAAGGGCGATATCGTATTTTATGAGCGGCCGGGCGGGCAGTTTGTGGTGCATCGGATCTGTGGTGTCCATGGAGAAAGCTACGACCTGATCGGGGACGGACAGACAGAAATCGAACATAATGTGCGGCGGGAGCAGATTTTTGCACGGGTGACACAGGTGGAACGGAAAGGAAAAAGGCTTGCGCCGGGAAGCTTCTGGTGGGGCTTTTTTGAGAAGGTCTGGATTCGCATGATTCCGCTTCGGCCGATGGGAAACCGGATCTATCGCCTTTTACATGGAAAAAGGTTCGCACACAGGGAAAACGAAAGGGAAAAAACATGATTACAGAAACAGAAACCGCATTCCTTGCGGTGGTTCGTGCGTTTTTGACAGAAGAAAAAGCAGCTTTGGAAGAACTTGCGGCGCTGACAGAAAAACAATGGAATCATCTGTTTGTCATGGCAGCACAGCATTCGCTGCTGTCAGCGGTCTACGATGTTGTGGGTAAAACACCGGAATTTGCGGGACTTCCGTGGGAACTGCGCGGACAGGTAAAAACACAGGCGATGCAGAGTATTTTTCAGCAAGTTTCGCGCACAGCGCTGTTTCTTTCCGATGAAAAGGAGCTGGCGCAGCTGGGCGTGCAGCCGCTGGTGATGAAAGGAATTGTGTGCAGAAATCTCTATCCGAAGCCGGATCTGCGCCCGTCCGGGGATGAGGATCTGTTGATTCCGGAAAAGGATTTTTCGGCAGTGGATGCCTATTTTATGCAAAAGGGCTTTGTGCGGGACAAAGAAGCCGCAATGCCGGATGGCACAAAAGACGGTGATGCCCCGGAAGAGATGGGCTACATTCATCCGAAAACAGGGGTCTTCTATGAAATACATACCAGGCTGTTCAGCACAGAATCCTCTGCCTATGGTTATCTGAACCGTGCATTTTCCGATGTTTTTGCGCATCCATCCAGGGTGGAAGTGCAGGGTCAGAGTATCTTTACCTTAGAAGAAACGCATCATCTTTTCTATCTTCTCTGTCACAGCTTCAAGCACTTTCTTCACGGCGGCGTCGGGATCCGTCAGATCTGTGATATGGTACAGATGATTCGTATATATGGAAGAAAAATAGACTGGGAAATGTTCTGGCAGCTGTGCGAAGAGTATCATATGACGTGCTTCTGTATCAATCTGCTGGATATCGGCGAGCGGTATCTGGGCTTTTCCTATGAAGCAAGTGGGGCAGTCCGTGCCGCAAAGAAGCTTCACTCGGATTCCGAAGCGCTTCTGATCGATATTCTCGATGCCGGTTCGTTCGGAAAATCGAGCGCGGGACGGATCCACAGTGCAAACATTACCCTGTATGCGGCAGAAACCGGAATGGAAAAGCACACAGCCGGGGGAATCTGGAAATCGCTGGTTCCGGAAGCTTCCTATATGAAAAACAAGTATCCCTATGCGGCGAGGTATCCGTTTTTGCTCCCGGCTGCATACGTGGAGCGAATCCTGAAATGGCTGGGGCAGGGAGAAAAAGGACAGAAATTGAGCATTGAAGTGGGTGCGGGACGTGTCGAATTGTTGAAGAAATACGATATGATCCGCACCGCAGACGGGAAAAAGAGAGGAGGCGCGCATGCAGGAAGAATCCAAAGAGAAAAGTAAAGACGCTCCCTTTGAGTCTATCCGCATCCTGTCGGAGCGATGGAAAAATGGAACGTTCTCTGAAATCATCGATGACTGGAAATGGATTTTTGGCTACAGTGCGCGCTATAAAGGTGCGATCGTTTTTTACACGATTCTCGGCATCTTAAGCACTTCTCTTGGCCTTGTCAGCAGCGTGGCAGGAAAATACCTGATCGATATCATCACCGGATACCAGATACAGAAGCTCCCGCTGCTGCTTTGCATCATGATCGGAAGCACCGTGTTCAGCCTTGGGTTTGAGAGTGTCATCAACCGCATTTCAACGAAGCTTGGTATCGCCATCAACAACGACATCCAGGCGGATATTTTTGACAAAATCGTTGATGCGGACTGGCTGGAAATCAGCAAATACGCAAACGGTGACGTACTCAACCGTTTCAACGGCGACATTGGAACGGTCAGCGGCAACGCAATCAGCTGGCTCCCGACGATTATCATTGCCGTGTATCGGTTTATTGCCACCTTTTTCGTAATCCTGCATTATGACTGGGTTATGGCACTGATTGCTTTTTTAAGCGCACCGTTTCTGCTTCTGATGTCCCGTTTTATGATCCGCCGTCAGCGGGAATACAGCAAAAAAGTGCGCGAGATGAGCAGCAACCTGATGAGCTTTGAGGTAGAAGCATTCTACAATTTCGATACGATCAAGTCGTTTGGCATCGCACCGTATTACAGCAAAAAGATGCGCTGGTGGCAGGGACTTTTCAAAGACATCAGCCTGAAATATAATCTGTTTACGATTAAAACCAATATCGTAATGTCTATTCTCGGGAGTGCGGTGGAGTTTACGGCGTTCGGATACTGCCTGTTCCGTCTGTGGACGCACGACATTACCTATGGAACCATGACACTGTTCCTGCAGCAGCGGAGTAACCTTTCCGGCGCATTTGGAAACGTGATTTCGATTATTCCGTCCTTCCTCAACAGCTCCGTCTCGGCGCACCGGATCCGTGAGCTCGTAGAGCTGCCAAAAGAAGTCCATATCCCGGAGAGTGCCGCGCTTGATCCGCTGGCAAAGGATGGCTTCCGGGTACAGATGCATGGGGTAGAATTTTCCTATATAGAAGGAAACAAAGTAATTACCAAATCGGAGTTTCAGGCCGCCCCCGGCGAGATTGTAGCGTTGGTTGGCCCGTCCGGCGAGGGAAAAACAACGATGATCCGCCTGATTCTCGGCCTTATCCGCCCGCAGGAGGGGGAAACCGTGATCATTGCCTCAAACGGAAAAACGGTTCCCATGAACGCCGAAACGCGTCATCTCTTCGCCTATGTTCCACAGGGAAATACGATCCTTTCCGGCACAATCGCCGAAAATATGCGCATGGTAAAAGAGGATGCGGCCGACGAGGAGATCATTGAAGCGCTCAAAATCTCCTGCGCCTGGGATTTTGTTCAGCATCTGCCGGACACCATCAACAGCCGCGTCGGGGAACGTGGCCGCGGTTTCTCCGAAGGTCAGTCCCAGCGGCTTGCCATCGCCCGTGCCGTCCTCCGCGATGCCCCGGTGCTGCTTCTGGATGAAGCCACCTCGGCACTGGATGTCACGACGGAACGAAACGTTCTTCGAAATATCATCCGTCAGCGTCCCAACAAAACCTGTATCGTTACGACGCACCGTCCGAGTGTCCTCGGCCTCTGCCAGAGAGTCTACCGTGTCATGAATGGAACCGTGGCCGAACTCGATGGGGCAGAAGGGGCAAAGATGGTGGAAGATTTTTGACAGAAAAAAGACACAAAAAGGACACAAAGGTCGGAAGAGTGATACTTCAAAGTCAAATCAGTTATAGAGTTGTAAGTCAAAATCCTGCTATAATACAACCATCAAAGGTCACACAACACGATACGTGAAAAGGAGAAAAAGTATGAAGAAAAAAGTGTTAGCAGGCATTCTTGCAGCAACCATGGCATTTTCCATGGCAGCATGCGGAAGCACAGGATCCAGTTCTGATTCCGGTTCCTCCGCAGCTTCCGGAAGCACAGCAAAGACAGAGGAAAAAGGCGAGCCGTACACTGTAACTATGGTACTGCAGGGCAGCCAGCAGCAGGATGAAGAGAGAATCGAAGAAAAAATCAACGAGATTCTGGAGCCGGAGCTGAACGCAAAGCTCGATATCGTTGTTCTTCCGTGGGCAAGCGCATCTCAGCAGTTACAGCTGATGCTTTCCGGCGATGAGAAAATCGATCTTCTGTACACAAATGCAACAACAGCTGTACAGTATATGCATTCCGGCCAGATCATGGATATGTCTGAACTGATTGACAAATACGGCACAAACCTGAAAGATATCTATGGCGAGGATATTGCAAAAACAAATCAGATTGATGGGTTTGTCTATGGCGTTCCGAACCAGATCGAACGAGGCAGCATTCCAGCCGTCTTCATGAGAAAAGACCTGGTAGAAAAGTATAATATCAATACCGATGAAATCAAAGAGCCGAAGGATATGGAGAAAGTATTTGAGACCGTACAGGCAGGCGAGCCTGACATGACAATGCTGTATTCCATCAACGAAGGTGATACCCCACTGACCCGTCTGTTCCGTGGTGATGGACTTGGCGATGCCAACACGGGCGTTCTGATGGATCAGGCCAACAGCACAACCGTAGAGAACTTCTTTGCGACCGACTGGTTCAAAGATACCGCAACGATGCTGTATGACTGGTATCAGAAAGGCTATATCAGCAAGGATGCCGGAACAAACACAGAAAACTGGAGAACCGTATGCAAAGCAGGAAACCTGTTCTCCCTGTTCTTCGCCTATCATCCAGGTACTCCGGTTGAGTTCCAGAGTTCTACCGGATATGATTTTGACATCGTACCGTTCTATGATGCACCGATGATCAACTCTTCCTCCTACAGCGGAGTTATCTTCTCTGTAGCACAGAACTCCGAAAATCCGGAAAAAGCAATGCAGGTTCTCGATTACATCTATGGCAGCCCGGAGGTCATGAACCTTCTGAACTGGGGCGAAGAGGGAACCGACTACGTAGTAGAAGATGAAGAAAACGGAATCATCAACTACCCGGACGGTGTAACAGCAGACAATGCAGGCTACAGCTTTAACTGTGGATGGGAGCTTCCGAACCAGTTCATCGCATACAAATGGGATGGATCTGACCCGCAGCTCTGGGACAAAATGCAGAAGTTCAACGCTTCCGGTATCGAGTCGAAAGCACTGGGATTTGTCTTTGATAACAGCGAATATACCAATCAGGTATCGGCTCTGTCCAACGTTGTAAAACAGTACAGCGGAGCACTTTACAGCGGTTCTGGAGATCCGGAAGAACTGCTTCCACAGTTCCTGGAGGCACTGGATGATGCGGGAATCAATGATGTCATTGCTGCAAAGCAGGAGCAGCTGGATGCATTTCTTGCAGCGAAATAAGCACCATAATTTGTAAAAAGAACACGACCGGGGCAAAAGAAAATCCGGTGTGATACAGTAACCGAAGGCTCCACTCTTACCCGAAAAGATGTGGAGCTTTCTCTGTGAAAGAACCTGAAAAAACAGCCCTCATAAAAGGAGACACGCTTTATGAAAAAAGCAGAGGTTAAAAAAGAGAAAAAGAAAAACGTGCTGAAGGAATATTGGCCGCTTTATCTGATGATGCTTCCGGCACTTCTGTATCTGCTGATCAATAACTATATCCCGATGGCAGGTATGGTGATTGCGTTTAAAAAACTGAACTTTGCAAAAGGTATCTGGGCAAGCCCATGGGCAGGACTCGACAACTTTAAGTTCCTGTTTTCCTCGAAGGATGCATGGATCATTACAAGAAACACGCTGCTGTATAACGTTGCATTTATTCTTATAAACATGGTAGTCGGAATTGCCATTGCGATTCTGATTACGGAGGTAAGAAACACAAAGCTCAAAAAAGTGTACCAGAGTGCAATTCTTCTTCCGTTCCTGATGTCCATGGTTATCTTAAGCTACATCGTATATGCGCTTCTGAGTGCAGAAAATGGTCTTGTCAACAACTCCATCCTTCCGTTGTTCCACATTGACCCGATTCAGTGGTACCAGAAACCGAAATACTGGCCGGCGATCCTGATTATCGCGAACTGCTGGAAGGGCGTAGGATACGGATGCCTGATTTACATCGCATCCCTGATCGGTATCGATCCTTCCTTCTATGAGGCTGCAAGACTGGACGGTGCAAGCAAATGGCAGGAGATCACGAAAATCACACTGCCGAGTCTCGTTCCGACCATCATCACCCTGCTGCTCCTCAGCATCGGAAGAATTTTCTATTCCGATTTCGGTCTGTTCTATCAGGTACCAATGAACTCCGGTGTTCTGTTCCCGACCACAAACGTTATCGATACCTATGTATACCGTGCCCTGATTGAACAGGGAAATATCAGTATGTCATCTGCAGCCGGTGTATACCAGTCTCTGGTAGGCTTCTGTGTCGTAATGTTGAGCAACTGGATTGTCCGCAAAGTAGACAAAGACCAGGCATTATTCTAGGAGGATGGAAGTATGACAAATTCAAAAAAAGCAAAACGTTTCCAGTTCTGGATTAATGTAGTACTCATTCTGATTACGTTATCCATTATACTGCCGTTTGTACTCGTATTTATTTCCTCGCTGACCGATGAAAACACACTGATCCGCAACGGATATTCGTTCTTCCCGGAGAAATTCAGCTTCTATGCTTACTCCTATATCATTCGCCAGGGCGAGAAAATCCTGAGAGCATACGGAATTACCATTTTTGTAACCATCATCGGTACCGTTGCAAACCTTGCGATGTCCGCTCTGTTGGCATATCCGCTTTCGATTAAAAAGCTGCCGTACCGCAGAGCAATTACCTTTTTCGTATTCTTCACGATGCTGTTCAACGGCGGACTGGTGCCGACCTACTTGATGTATGTAAAGTATTTTCACATCAAAAACACGATCTGGGCATTGATTGTTCCGGGCTTCCTGTTAAGCGCAAACAACGTGCTGATGATCCGAAGCTACTTTAGCACCAGTATCCCGGACGCGCTGTTCGAGGCAGCCAAAATCGATGGCGCCGGACACATGAAAATTTTTACCAGCATCACCCTTCCGCTTGGAAAACCGATTCTGGTAACAATGGGACTGTTTTCCGCACTTGGCTATTGGAATGACTGGACAAATGGTTTATACTATTTATCAGGAAATGACGGTCAGAAGCTTTACAGCATCCAGAACCTGCTGAACCAGATGATCACCGATATTCAGTATCTGGCAAGTGGAAAAGTAACCGGAAATATCGGCGCGGAGGTGGCAAAGCTGCCGACAACCTCGATCCGTATGGCAATCGCATTTATCGCCATGCTGCCGCTGTTTATCATCTATCCGTTCCTTCAGAAATACTTCGCAGAAGGTATCACACTTGGCGCGGTAAAGGGATGATTTTCCATGCAGGAATAAAAAAGAGAAACATTTCGGTGTTTCCGACATAAATCAGAAAAACAGTACAGACTCATGGAAACATGAGGTGTACTGTTTTTCTGCTGTATTATATTCAGAAAAAAAGATCAGTTCGTAAAATCAAACACGGAAAAATTTCGAGCGTACCGGAACAGAAAAAAGGAGGAAATATCATGCGTATTTCAAAACAGACGAAAAAAACAACACTGGCGCAGCAGGGGCGTTATCTTTTGATCTGCCTGCTGAGTATGCTGCTGCTTTTTCTGGCTGGGAGCATGCTTATTCTGAACCGGACGCAGCAGCAGGTATATGAGCAGCTGGAGGAGGTTTCAAAGCTGTATACGGATGAGCTGGACAACCGTTTTTTTCGAATCAGCCGAAATCTGTTTTCGACCGTAATGGACAGCTCCAACCCGGATTCTGCTTTCTGGAAATACATGGATCTGATGGAGAAGGATCAGTATGAGGAATATGTCATCACACAGCTGCGAAGGAACTATGTATCTGCAGCGTGGGATTTCGGAACGGATTACAATGTTTTTCTCTATACGCAGAAGGATGAGAGCTTATATCAGCTGAGCATTTCCTCCGACGGGCGTTATTCCATTGATCCGTATCTGCAGGAAGCGCTGAAGCGCCGGATCAGGAGTCTGTCCCAGCAGACGTATGCAGTCAAGAAAAAATGGACCGTGATGCGCCAGGGCAATGAGGTTTATATGCTCAAGGTAGCACAGAGTCAGGGTGTCGGATTCGGCTGCTACGTCAATCTGAAGACGATTTTGGAACCGTTCTCTGAGCTGTCTCTTGGGAAGAGCGGCTATGTCAGTCTCGTTGACCAGAACGGAAAAAGCATCGGAACACTGACGGAAAAAGGAATTGTAACGGATGGTTTGAAGCTTGATACCGGCAATTATACGTTCCGGCAGGAGCTTTCACAGGCACCGTTTGAAATTCGTACAAAAATCTCCTGGACGGGAGTCTTAAATCTGATGACGGGAAGTGTGTTTGCTCTTCTCGGCGTTGCATTTCTGATGGTGATTGCCGGTTCCGTGCTGCTGTTCCATCTGAAGACAAAAATCCTGAAGCCGGTCGCTATGTTTACGGAAAATCTTCAAAAATATGACAATGGGGATCTCACCTATCAGATGTCGGAAGGAAATCTGGTAGAGCTGGAGCAGATTGACGATAAATTCCGAAACATGATTCATCAGATCCGACGTCTGAAGATCACGCTGTATGAGCAGGAGCTGGAAAAACAGAAAATCGAGATGGACTACCTGAAAATCCAGATCCGCCCGCATTTTTATATGAACTGTCTGAACTTTATCTACAGCATGATCGACTTCGGTCAGTACGACCATGCAAAGTCGATGAGCCGTATTACGTCCGATTATCTTGCGTATATTTTCCGGAATACGAGCGAGATGGTGCCGGTAACGGCGGAGACGAACCACTGTGAAAATTACCTCAAAATTCTGCTGCTGCGCTATCCGGAAAAATTCACCTATTATTTTGAAGTCCATGAAGAAGTGAAAGACGCGGTAATCTTCCCGTTTCTGATTCAGGTGTTTGTAGAGAATGCGGCAAAACATGCTCTGACGCTGGAGACGGTTCCGCTGATTTCCGTGACGGTTTACCCGGAGGACCGCGGCGAAGAAAAGTATGTCAACATTTATATTTCGGACACCGGAAACGGCTTCCCGGAGGAGACGCTGCAAAGGCTGAAAGCAGGGGAAGATATTTCCGAGCATGGAAAGCATATCGGGATTGAAAACTGCCTGAAACGATTCCGTTATTATTATGGTGATACAGGAGAGATTCATTTCGATAACAGCCCGCTCGGCGGAGCAATTGTAGATATCCATATTCCATACAAGACAGGGGGAGAAGAACATGAAACTATTGCTCGTGGATGATGAAGAGTACGTGATTGAAAGTATCAAAAGAAACCTCGATCTTACAGAGACCGGGGTGAACGAGGTGTATACCGCGTTTTCCGTACAGCAGGCGAAGAACATCATGGGAATGGTGGACATTGATATTGTAATCAGCGATATCGTGATGCCGGGCGGAACGGGATTCGACTTTGTGGAGTGGGTCAGGAAAGAGGAGCTGAAGGTCCAGGTCATCTTCCTGACAAGCTATGCGGAGTTTGACTATGCCAGAAGAGCGATACAGCTGAACAGTGTCGATTATCTGCTGAAGCCCATTGATTTTGAAAAGCTGAAGGAGGCCGTACAGCGTGCGGCGGAATCCGTTGCGAAAGAAAAGAAAATACAGGATCTCAGGCAGGAAAGCATCAAGTGGAACCGGAACAGAAAAATTCTGCAGCAGGATATCTGGAAAAATGTGCTGAAAGACGGCTTCTCTGAGAAAAAATTCTGCGAAACGGCGGCACAGCGTCAGTTGCCATACGGACCGGGACACTATTTCCGGCTGATTTGTCTGATGCCGGAAATAAAGAGCAATAAGCGGGAGATGTGGGATACCGCGACCATGGAATTTGTGATCGAAAATGTGCTGTCGGAACTGTATGAGGAAACGGATATTGCGGTAGATACTGTTTTTTACCAGGAACCGGGCAGCTACTGGATTGTTACACAGTCAAAGGAAAAAGCATTCCCGCAGGACGGTGGACGGGATTGTGAAATTCTGCGGCAGTTTGTTGCGTGGATGAATGAAAAAATCTATCCGGAGCTGTGGTGTGGTGCCGGACAGTGGGAATCTGTGCGGGGGATGCAAAAGCAGAGCCGGAATCTTCAGAAAATGCGGGAGGGAAGCCTTTCCGTGCGAAACGAGGTGCTGTTTCTGAACGAATTTCAGGCTCCGCAGACCAGCTACGAAAATAGGGAGCTGGATGTATGGAAAGCTCTGCTTTCGGAGGAAAAACCGGAGGAGCTGCTGGAGCGGCTGCAGAAATACCTTGACCGGACGGAGCGGGAAGGAATGATTACCAGGGAGCTTCTGGTAGCACTCCGTACCGATCTGACGCAGGTGGTGTATGCATGGCTTTCGGAACGGGAGATCAAGGCGTATGCACTGTTTGCAGATGCGGACATGGAAAACCTGCATCGGAATTCCCTTTATGGCAGAGAAGAGATGATGGAATATGCCGGGGTACTGGTTCGGAAAGCAGTTCAGTACAGACAGTACATCAACAAATCAGATTCGGTTACGAGCCAGGTATGCGCTTATATCGATGCACATTACCGGGAGGAGATTCACCGGGAGGAGCTTGGGGAGCTTGTCTTTTTGAATACGGATTATCTGTCCCGGATTTTTAAAAAAGAAAAGGGTATTTCGATCAGTAATTATATCATCCAAAAGCGGGTGGAGGAGGCAAAAAAGCTTCTGACACAGAGCACGCTGCCGATCAATACGGTGTCGCTGTATGTGGGGTACAGCAATTTCTCGTACTTTACGAAGATGTTTAAGGACAATACGGGATACGCACCGCTGGAATACCGAAGAAGCTTTAGTGAAAAATAGCGGAAAGCCACCCTTCACATGTCCGGGAAATAACAGAGGATTTTATCACTTTCTTACGCACCGGAACAGCAGCAAACAGGTCGGAATAGTGAAAGAAAAAGGTCGGATCAGGGGATATTTTTTTCAGGTCAGATGTGGTAAAATTTCAATATAAGATTCAGAAAAAACGGAAAAGCGATATTTTTCTGACATTTTAGGGGTTTCTGAAGAAGCAGATACAGCAAAAACGAGGTATGGAGGAGAAAAAATGACCGAGCAGAAATTAAAAGAGCTTCTGGCCGACATGACGCTGGAAGAAAAAGTAAACCAGATGAGCCAGGTGGTGGGTGCCTTTTTCAATAAAGATATGGACATCACGGCGATGGGACCGATGGCAGATAAAGGCTTTACGCCGGAAAATGTAGCGCTTTCCGGTTCCATCCTGGGTTCCATGGGCGCAGAAACATTAAAGAAAATCCAGAAGGATTTCGTGGAGCAGCACCCGCATCATATCCCGATGCTGTTCATGCTGGATGTCATCAACGGCTTCAAGACCATTTTCCCGATTCCGCTGGGACAGGGCGCAACGTTTGAACCGGAGCTGTCCGAAAAGTGTGCGGCAGTTGCTGCAAAAGAGGCAGCCGTTTCCGGCCTTCACGTAACCTTCGCACCGATGACCGACCTGGTCCGCGATGCAAGATGGGGCCGTGTCATGGAGTCTACCGGTGAGGATCCGTATCTGAACGGTCTGTTCTGTGCCGGAATGGTACGCGGATTCCAGGGAGACGATCTGAAGGAGCCGTACAAGATTGCTTCCTGTGTGAAGCATTTCGCAGGCTATGGTGCTCCGACAGCAGGAAGAGACTACAATACGGTAGAGCTTTCCGAGCATACCTTCCGTGACTTCTATCTGCCGTCCTACAAAGCCGGCATCGATGCAGGCGCAGCGATGGTAATGACTTCCTTCAACATGGTAAACGGTGTTCCGGCAACCGGAAACAAGAAACTGATGCGCGGCATTCTGCGTGACGAGATGGGATTTGACGGCGTTCTGATTTCCGACTGGGCGGCAATCGAGGAGATTATTTACCACGGCTACTGCGCAGACCGTGAGGAGGCAGCTGTCCGCTCCGCCGAGGCAGGCGTTGACATTGATATGATGACCGGTATTTACTGCGAGAACCTGTGCCGCCTTGTAAGAGAGGGCAAGATTTCCGAGGATCTGATCAATGAGTCCTGTATGCGTATTCTGGAACTGAAAAACAAACTGGGACTGTTTGAAAATCCGTATAAAGACGCAGATGAGACGAAAGAAAAAGAGGTCATTCTCTGCAAAGAGCACCGCGCCCTGGCAAGAGAAGCCGCAAGAAAATCGTTTGTCCTGCTGAAAAACGAAGAGAAAATCCTGCCGCTTGGCAAGGAGAAAAAAATTGCCTGGGTCGGACCGTATGTCCACAGCAGAAACCTGATGGGCGCCTGGTCCTTCATCGGAGATGCAAAGGATGTGACAAATCTGGAAGAGGCCGTAAAAGCGCAGGCAGATACGACAAACATGAGCTTCCATGCAGGTTCCCCGATGCTCGGCTCCGACATCCGTCTGGAGGGCTTCGGTGAAGCGATGGAGCAGTCCCACACACCGGAGGAAGAGGAGGCAATGCTTCTTGAGGCTGTAAACGCAGCAAAGGAGGCCGAGGTTGTCGTTCTTGCGATCGGTGAGGACCGTCTGCAGTCCGGCGAGGCAACCAGTAACGCGAACATTCGCATTCCGGAAATCCAGCAGAGACTGCTTGAGCGCGTTTCGGAGGTCAATGAAAACATTGTCGTTGTTCTCTTCAACGGCCGTCCGCTCGACCTGCGCGATGTCGTATCGAAAGCAAAAGCCGTTCTTGAAGTATGGATGCCGGGTACCGAAGGTGCCAATGCAATCGCAGACGTTGTTTTCGGTGCATACGCTCCAAGCGGCAAGCTGACCATGAGCTTCCCGTATTCTGTAGGCCAGGTGCCGGTTCACTACAACGAGTATTCCACCGGAAGACCGCATGTGCCGGGCAAGGACAAAGACCGTTTCCGTTCCAAATACCTCGATATCCCGAACGCACCACTGTTCCCGTTCGGATATGGCCTTGGCTACACCAGCTTTGCAATTTCAGATGTGAAACTGGACAAGGCAGAGCTTGGCATGGAAGATGAGATTAAAGCCTCCGTAATCGTGAAAAACACCGGCGATACAAAGGGAACCGAGACCGTACAGCTTTACATCCACGACGTAGCCGCATCCGTGGTACGCCCGGTGAAAGAGCTGAAAGATTTCTGCAAGGTAACCCTTCAGCCGGGAGAAGAAACCGAAGTCATCTTCAAAATCACAGAAGAAGAGCTTCGCTTCCTGACAGAAAATGAGCGTGTAGAAAGTGAAAACGGTGCTTTCGAAGTCTTCATCGGAAGCGACAGCACGACAGAGAATAAGGCAGAATTTGTGCTGAAAAAATAAGAAGCAATACTGGGATGTAGCGTAAGCGGAATCAAGATGGGGGTCTGAATCGCTACGGAAAGATAAAAGAAAAGCCAGCCACAAAAAGCGAAAAGAATTTTGCTTTTGCGGCTGGCTTTTTTCTGCCGGTACCGTATTGACCCTTCTGTTAAAACAAAGTAAAATAGAAATTGGTATTGGGACGAAAGAGAGGAAAAGAAATGGGGTACTTAGGAAACAAGTTACAGGGGAAATACCACAAAGACACATTCCAGACCGCCGTCAACATGGCGTGGCCGGCGATCGTGGAGTCGTTTTTTATTGCATTTGCGGGTCTTGTGGATTCGCTGATGGTAAGCTCGCTTGGCTCTTACGCAGTTGCCGCGGTCGGCCTGACGACACAGCCGAAGCTGCTTGGCCTGGCGTTTTTCTTTGCACTGAATGTGTCGATTTCCGCCCTTGTTGCGCGGCGGCGAGGGGAACAAAGACAGAGTGCGGCGAATGAGACTCTGGTAACTGCGCTTGTATTTATTATCCTTGCGGCAGCTGCATTCAGTGTTGGATTTGTGGCGTTTGCAAGTCCGATCATCCATCTGTGCGGCTCAACGGCGCAGTAACATATTTCCGTATCATCATGGGCGGTATGATTTTTAACTGTATCCAGATGGGGATCAACTCGGCACAGCGCGGTGCGGGCAATACAAAAATCACGATGCGCACAAATGTAACATCAAATACGATTAATATTATTCTGAATTATCTTCTGATCAACGGCCATTTCGGGTTCCCGGCACTCGGCATTCAGGGTGCGGCACTGGCAACCGTCACAGGAACGGTTGTCGGATGTGTGATGAGCATCCTTTCCATCACAAAGCAAGACGGATTCCTGAATCTTGGCTATATTCTGAAGAACAAAATTAAACCGACGATTGCAGCGTTCATCAGCCTGGTCAGGGTCGGGTACAGTGTGTTTTTCGAGCAGGTTTTCATGCGGATCGGCTTTATGATGACGGCGATCATGGCGGCCAAACAGGGAACCGATGCGATGGCGGCACACCAGGTCGGCATGAATATTATGTCGCTTTCGTTTGCGTTCGGCGATGGCCTCCAGTCCGCAGCGGTTGCACTGATCGGCCGGAGCCTTGGCGCAAAAAAGCCGGATCTTGCGAAAGAGTACGGCAGAACGTGCCGTCTGATCGGCGCGGGCATCGCAGTATGCCTCGTTGCCATTTATCTTTTCGGCGGAAGATGGCTGTACAGCCTGTTTTTTGAAGAACAGCATATCATTGAAATCGGTGTCAGCATCATCCATGTCATTATTTTCGTCGTCATTTTCCAGATCTGTCAGGTTATTTACATGGGATGCCTGCGCGGTGCTGGAGATACGCTTTATACGGCAGTTGCATCTATGATCAGCGTTACATTTATTCGTACGATCGTTTCGTATCTCGGCGGTTACACGCTGGGGCTTGGCATCGTCGGAATCTGGTTCGGCGTGCTGGCGGATCAGATGTCACGGTTTATCTTTGCGACGATCCGATTTAAACAGGGAAAATGGGTGAAAATTAAGATTTAATCGAATCAAGCAGCGAAGCGGATTGCGAATATCCGCTTGACGTAACGATTCAGAGCCATGCGAAATGGTACTCTGAATCATTACCAATATAAAACTAAAACAGGAGGAAGCAAAACGATGTACAAATTTGACAGAGAAGCTTATGACAGGCGGATGGAGTGGTACCGCGACGCCCGTTTCGGCATGTTTATCCACTGGGGGCTTTACGCCATCCCGGCGCGCGGAGAATGGGTGCGGAGTACCGAGCAGATTCCAAAAGAAGATTACATGAAATATTTTGAGGAGTTCAATCCTGTTGATTTCGAGCCGCGGAAATGGGCCAAGGCGGCGAAAGAGGCCGGTATGAAATACGTGGTTCTGACTGCCAAGCATCACGATGGATTCTGCCTGTTTGACAGCCAGTATACCGATTTCAAATCCACCAACACGAAATGCGGCCGCGACCTCGTTGCAGAGTACGTTGATGCCGTCCGCGCAGAAGGACTGAAGGTCGGTTTGTATTTCTCCCTGCTCGACTGGTTCCACGACGATTTCCCACATTACGGCGACCGGAACCACCCGATGCGGAACAACCCGGCATACAAAAACGATGACCGCGATTTCGACCGCTACCTGACCTACATGCACAATCAGGTACGCGAGATCTGCACAAACTACGGAAAGCTCGATGTGCTGTGGTTTGACTTTTCCTACGATACGCTGCGCGGCGAAGCATGGAAAGCGACGGAGCTGATCAATATGGTGCGGAAGCTCCAGCCGGATGTCATCATCGACAACCGTCTCGAGGTGAGCGGAGAGGGCTACGGTTCTCTGGCGGCCGGAAATCCGACCCCGTACCACGGCGACTTTGTGAGCCCGGAGCAGATGATTCCGCCGAATGGCATCCAGGATGTAAATGGAAACGATATCGCCTGGGAATCCTGCGTTACGATGAACAATCACTGGGGCTATTGTGCCAACGACCACTTCTTCAAACCGGCACCGATGCTGATCAAAAAGCTGGTCGAGTGCGTATCGAAGGGTGGAAACCTGCTTTTGAATGTCGGCCCGGACGCCAGGGGAAATATCCCGGAGGAGTCGATCGAACGGCTGGCTGAGATTGGAAAGTGGATGAAGAAAAACGGAGAGAGCATTTACGGCTGCGGAAAAGCCGGTATTGAGAAACCGGACTTTGGCCGTGTGACGCGCCACGGAAACCATCTGTATTTTCATGTCTATGAAAATACCGTTGGGCCGCTGCCGCTGCCCGGCGTGAAAAAAGAAGAAATTCAGGCGATCCGCTACGTCGCAACCGGCGCGGAAATCCCGGTTTCCACAAGCTGGGTACACAGCGATTATCCGACCATGGCATTCGCCGATCTCGGCGAAGACCCGGTATTGCCGGATGGAGTCGATACAGTCATTGATGTGATTCTGAAAAAGTAGAGGGTAAAATCGGATTTGATCCTGGAGCGTGTCTGAAAAAGCATTTCCGCAATCTGCAGGCTTCACTTTGCGGTATCTTTTTTTTCAGACACGCTCTAAAAGTCTTACAAGTTCTTACAAAATTCTGTATTTTTCGTTCCGCTGATTGACAGTTCTGGCAGAAGAATGCATACTGAAAAAAACACAAGATCACAGCCCGTGCTTCGAAATTTAACCGAATCAAGCAAGTAGCGAAGCGGATTGCGAATATCCGCCTGACTCCTTTTCCTGCGCAGGGAAGGATAAGAGCTTTCGGAGTGAGAAAAGGGCAGTCTGTTTTTAGAAACGAAGCAAGAGAGTCACAGTTTCGTTTTACAAGAAAAAAAGAGGGGGAATAAAACATGATTCGTCTGAACCACGTCAGCAAAATTTACGGCGATGGAAGCAAAAAAGCCGTCGATGATCTTTCCTGGGATATCGAAGATGGAAAGATCACCGGATTTATCGGCCCAAACGGAGCCGGGAAAACGACAACATTAAAAATGATCACCGGCATCCTGGCACCGTCCGAGGGAACGATTGAAATCAATGGAAAAGATATCCAGAAGGATCCGCTCGAAGCCAAGCGCCAGTTCGGTTTTGTGCCCGACGACCCGGATGCGTTTCTTCGCGTCAGGGGAATTGAATATCTGAATTTTATGGCAGATATCTACGGTGTCGGAACGGAAGAACGTCAGCGTTTTATCGAAGAAACCGCAAAACGCTTTGAGATGGAAGAGAACCTTTCGAGCCGTATCATGAGCTACTCGCATGGCATGCGTCAGAAAATCATGGTGATGGGCGCACTGATCCACAAGCCGCCGGTCTGGATTCTCGATGAGCCGCTGACCGGCCTTGACCCGCGCTCCGCGCACGAGCTCAAACAGATGATGCGTGAACACGCCGATGCCGGAAACGCCGTGTTGTTTTCCACCCATGTGCTGGAAGTAGCGGAAAAACTCTGCGACCGCATCGCCATCATCCATCACGGCCGCCAGGTATACCTGGGTACCCTGGAAGAATTAAAAGCGGCCTATCCGGATCAGACACTTGAAAATATCTTTCTGGAGATCACCGAACATGCGTAACTTATGGATTCTCACCCGTTTCCTTCTGAAAAGCGGACCAGGAAAAAGCAATCAGAAGAGCGGAAAAAAGAAAGCATTTTCGGACGGAGGACGTATCGTTGTATACCTTCTGCTTGGTGTCTGCCTCCTTCCCGTGTCGGTCTTACTGTTTCTTCTGGGATATTCCGGCTATACCTTCCTGCAGCCGCTCGGGCTGGAAACCCTGCTGATCGAGTTCGTCTGTGCCATCGGCATGATGGTCATTTTCTTCTATGGCCTGCCGCTGTTTCTGAGCGAGTATTACATGGACTCTGACCTCGTAAAGCTTTTGCCGCTGCCGTTTACCCCGGCGCAGATTGTCGGTGCGAAAGGCTTCTGCTGTCTGCTGAACGAATACTATCTTATTGTACTGCTGTTCTTTCCGTTTCTGTTAGGGTACGGGATCAGCGCCAAAATGGGCATTTTTTACTGGATCAATATGATCCTCGCCTGCCTTATTTTCCCGGTTGTGCCGCTCGTCTACGCCGCAGTTTTGACGATGCTCGTGATGCGTCTTTTCAAAAATATCCGAAACAAGGATTTCTTAAGCTACCTCGGGTTCGCCGCATCCCTGATTTTTGCGATCGGCATCAACGTATTTTCGCGCAGTATCGGAAATTTTGAAATGCAGGATATCATGAACCTGATGGAAAGCCAGAAGGGCACTCTGCGCGCCTTCCGGACCATTTTTCCGAACCTGCCCCTGATGACCGGAAGCCTTGCAGATGCATCCTTTCTCAAAATGATACTCTACATCGCTACAACAGCCGTCATCCTTGCTGTCTTTTTCGCTCTCGCCTGGAAAATCTACCTCCCGGCTGTCCTCGGCATGAGCGAGACCACCAGCGAAAAACGCATTTTATCCAAAGAAGAAGTGACCCGAACCGTCAAAAGCAAAAATCCGGTCCGCACCTATGCGATGATTGAATGGAAAAAACTGTACCGCACACCGGCCTGGTTCATGAATTGTGTTCTGATGCCTCTCATCTGGCCGGTCTTCATGCTTGGTATTGCCCTCATTTCAATCATTTCCAGCCTTGGCATGGCTAAAACCACCGGCCTTTGGACCCGGCTTGTCGCCGATGGCACCATATTCCGCCTCCTGAAAGGGGAACTGCCCGTCGCAGTTGCCGTCCTTACCGCCGCCGGAATCGCCGTCATGATGTCCATGTTCTGCGTAATCTCCGCCACAGCGATGTCCCGAAAGGGCAGCGAATACATCTATATGAAATGCATTCCGATGAGCTATCACGACCAGATCCGTGCCATGCTGGTAAGCGGCATCCTGATCAGTCTCCTTGGCACCTTGCCGTACGCTCTGGTCTTCAACATGATTGCTGTCGTCTTCGGTCTGCACCCGGCGACCCTTCTTTACACCACGGTGATCACGGTTTTATTTACCCTGTTCGTCAACTATGAACAGCTCCTTTTTGACCTTGCATTTCCGAAATTAAACTGGGAAAACGAAACCGCCGCCATAAAATCCAACAACCGCTCCCTGATCTCCGTCCTCATCGACCTCACCGTCGGCGCAATCCTGATCGGAGCCGGCTACCTGCTGTACGGAAAACTTCACCTCAACATCCACATCACCACGAGCGTGATGATTCTGCTTACCGCAGTCCTGACCTTCGCCATGCGAACCGCCCTTTTTAAATGGGGCGTTCAAGTGATGGAACATCTGGAAAGCGCTTAACAGTTTCGAGACATAATAACAATATTAAAATGTGATAGAAAAGAGATTTCAGCCAATGTGCGGATCTCTTTTTTTTGCGCTCCTTTCCAATTTCGCTGCGTATTTTCTTTTATCGATTATGCTTCATTGTACTACTAAAAGACCTGTGTGGGCAATCCATTGCCGCCATTCCCCGAAAATTTTAAAAGACGGACAAAAAACAGAGGATTTCTCTCTGCATTTTGTCCGTCTCTCTACAACGTATTTATTGGATTCTCCGTTTACGGAAATGATTTCGGAAATGATGAACTAATTCATCGCCTCACCCTTCAGCAGTCTGCTGATGTGCTTGTACAGAAGCATGGTTACCAGTGATACCACAACACCTTTGATGATATTAAACGGTACAACGGCAAACAGAACAAAGGTCGGAAGGCTTGTAATTGCTTTGTTGACTGCAGATCCCATTCCCACAAGGGCATCCATCGGCATTCCAAAGGCTGCTGCATAAGCCGGAAGCAGTACAAAAGCGTTCAGAAGACCGCCGGCTGCTGCCAGAAATACGGTTCCGACTGCCATACCGATCATGGCATTTTTCTTGGTTTTTTGTGTTTTGTAGATCCATGCGGCCGGCATAACATACGCACAGCCAATCAGGAAGTTTGCTACTTCGCCAACACCTGCGGTGGTACTTCCTTTCATGACAAGGTTCAGCAGAATCTTAATCAGCTCAATCGCAGCTCCGGCAAGAGGTCCCATCGCAAAGGCTCCGATCAGCACCGGAACTTCGCTTAAATCAATCTTGTAGAAACTCGGGGCAAACGGAAGCGGGATGTCAAAAAACATCAATACGACTGCGGCGGCGCCGAGCATTGCCACCTGTACCATGTAACGGGTTTTTCCGATTTGCGACATCTTTGATGTCTGTTTTGCTGTTGTCTGTGCATTCATAACTGCATTTCTCCTTTTTTCTGGAGATCTTGACCGGTTCTGCCGGAAGTAACGAGTCCAAATACGCTCCACGAATTTGAACTCGTTTTCGCGGCAGTCGCCAAGGTCTCGTGCAAGCACGGACTTTGGCTCGTTGCCCGCGAAAAAAAGTGCCCTGAATTCCTTTTCTTGAATTCAGGGCACCAAAAATATTTCCATGCAAATAAATTTTATTTCATCTTCTTTCATCCAGACTTTAACTGTTGGTCCCGGAGTTGCACCGAGTCAGCCGCTGTTTGATATCGCAGCGGGTCGCGGACTATACCGCCAGTAGGGAATCACACCCTGCCCTGAAGATCTCCGTATTTTGTTTTTACAAGAACATTTTATTCATATTCACACAATTTGTCAATACTTTTTTCAGACAATACGTTATCTGGTTAGTTTGCTACGCCCATCTGAATTTTTCCTGTGCTCTTATTTTTCAGCACACGCAGATAGCAGATCCGCATATCTCCCTTCAGGACGAGACGGATCTCAGATGCGCCGTCCGTCTGCGGTCTGTCTGCGAGGGAAATTTCAACATCCTCATAAACCGGCTCGCGGTACCGGTTGCGCTCTTTTACTTCTTCCTCCGCATAGCGGTCCAGTTTCGGGGCGCTGCGGAACTCACAGGTTCTTGTGTCACCGGTAAAGCTTCCCATCGAAACACCGTCCACAAAGGCTTCCACACTGCCGCCGCGTTCACTCTTCACATGAAGCGCCAGAACAGCAGCATCGGAAAGATCACAGTCACGGTAAACGAGAACGCCGTCTTTCGTCTCATCCTGTACGCGGACTGCCTTGAAATTGAAGTGGCCCTCCGTCAGATACATGTTCTCGTAATCATCGTAGTGGTCTGCCGCGGTAAATGCACTCAGATCGCGTACTCCCCTTTTTCCGCCCGGAATAAAGATTTCTGCGGAAACGGCTTTATCCTTGCAGGATGCGCCCGCATAGATTTCATACGTTCCTTCTTCTACCATCAGTCTGCGGCTGATGACATCGTAGAAGCGAAGCTCCTCCACCGGGATTTCCAGTGCGATGTGTCTCGTCTCGCCCGGGGCAATGTTTTTCACACGGACAAAATCAAGCAGCTGGCAGATTGGTTTCTTTACGCAGGATTCCAAAGCGGAACCGTAGATCTGGACGACCTCGTCGCTTGCGGTATCGCCCGTATTTCTCACATCGAGAGAGATCTGCAGCAGACGGTCATCTTTTAAGGAAATCTTATAGTTCTCATACGCAAATGTGGTATACGTCAGGCCATAGCCGAATGGATACAATTCCTTCCCGTCGAAATAGCGGTACGTTCTTTTTCCTTTGATGATGTCGTAATCGTCAATGTCCGGCAGCTGATCGATACTCTCATACCAGGTCATATTCAGACGGCCGGCCGGTGCATAGATTCCAAGCACAGCCTCTGCCATTGCGCTTCCCATATCCTGGCTTCCCGTTGCAGACATGATGATCGCCGGCAGTTTTTCCATCGCTTTCTGAAGTGTGTACGGATAATTCGTAAACAGCACCAGAACGGTATTCGGATTGACCTCTGCGATCCGGTCAAGCAGCATCTCCTGCTCCTCTGGCAGCTCCAGTGTGTTGCGGTCGATCTCCTCTTTCGCATTGATCACGGAGTTACAGCCGAGCGCAAGTAAAACCTGCTTTTTGCCCCGGACTGCAGCAACTGCTTTTTCAATTCCGTTTTCGACAACCTCCATCGTAATCGGAATTCCCTCTGTCTGCTCGAAGGAGAAAAATCCCTCTGCATCCTTATAAACCGGGTAATGGAAACGGTTGGTCAGCACAACGCTGCCATCCTCCTGTGGCTCCACGTGGAAAATCTCCATCACGAACCAGTCGAAGGCTTCCTCCCGGTCTGCCGCAATCTGTCCCATTTTCGGCTTTTCTCCCTGCGACTCTGAGAGTCTTGCGCCGAGGTATTTTCCGGTACGGACACTCTTGAACGTATAGCTTCCCTCACCCCAGTATTCCTTGATAAACACATCTGGCTCATCTGCCATCTGAAGTGTTCCGTCTTCTGCTACGGCAAGACTTTTTCCATCACAGCGGAAAACAACGCGATCCAGACCATCCGCGAATGTAATGTTCTCCTGCTTCAGTACTTCCATCCCCTGCAGGAAGGTTGTGCGGTATGGTGCCGTTCCGCCGTACCAGTCCTGATACCATGCATCACCAAGCGGTCCGACAATGGCAATATCTTCTGCTTTCAGGGCTTTGTCAAGTGGCAGCGCTCCGTTCTCATTTTTCAGAAGTACGATCGATTCGCGGCTCAGCTCTTTACAGATTTCACGTGCCTTCGGGGAATCGATATCGTCCTCGGTCACACGGTCATACGGATTCAGATTTTCCCGATCATAAACGCCGAGACGAAGCTTCGTCTCCATCATACAGCGAATAGAGCGGTCCATATCCTCTTCTTTCAGAATGCCAAGCTCATATGCCTCGCGTGCCGCCTGCTCTACCATACGCGGATCGTCAGACATGGCATCCACACCGGCTTTCAGCGCCGTTGCGATCGTCTCCGCATGCTGTCCGAAATAGTGATGCAGATTCACGACAAGTCCCATCGCACCGCCGTCGCTGACAACGTGACGGAGACCGTACTGTTTTTTCAGAATATCGGTCACTTCCGGATTCAGGATACCGATCGTTCCGTTGATCTTGTTATATGCCGTCATAATGCCCTCTGCGCCGCCGTCCTCAATACATCTGCGGAATGGCTCCAGATACAGCTCATATTTGTTCCGCGGGTCAATGGAAGAATTTTTCCATCCGCGGCCGACCTCCGTGTTGTTTCCATAGAAATGCTTTAAGGTCGCTGCACAGCGCAGATACTTCAGATCATCGCCCTGCATTCCCCGGATATAAGCACCGGCCATCTTTCCGGTCAGCACAGGATCCTCTCCGTAACCTTCTTCGTTTCTTCCCCATCTCGGATCGCGCTCAAGATCAACGGTCGGAGCCCATCTGCTGAGTCCATGGCCCTCATGGCGGTGCCATACGACGCGCGCCTCGGTTCCTGTTATTTCACCGGCCTGTCTGATCAGCTCCGGATCCCAGGATGCACTCATACCGATCGGCTGTGGGAAGGATGTTGTCACATCCGGTTTTCCAAGACCGTTCTGATCGTTTCTGCCCTCAACGCCGTGTGCCGCCTCACCGCCCACAGAGACACCCGGAATGCCAAGGCGCGGCAGATCCGGGGAAGAGCTGGCGAGGTATCCCAGTTTTTCTTCGACCGTCATTTCTTTTAACAGCCAGTCGATTCTTTCCTGATCCGTCAGTGATGCATCCCAGAACGGTGTGTTTTTGTTTACCTGAAACTCCTTCTTTTCTGTCATTTTCCAAAAACCTCCCGATGATTTTGTCTCATGAAATTGTTTGCAGATTTTCCATATACTGTTATCTTTTTACAATGTTTCACATTTCCCATTACTGTCGCTGTATTTTAAAACATGGCCTGACATTTAATAATATCAGACCATGTTTTTGTGCCGCCTTCCGTTCAACGGCAAAACCTTATGTTTTTATGTTTTTGCTTTACTTACTCTACATCAACAAGTTTGGTAGCAAGGAACTCTGTCATAGCTTCTTCTGCATCTGCCAGACCATTGTCTGTCAGCTCCTGTACCATGCTCTCCCAGTTTGCATCAAACTCATCTTCTGTACCAGTTACGCACTTAACCAGTCCTGGCCATGCAATTTCATCCAGAATAGTCTGTTTCTCAGCCAGTTCCTGTGGCTGCTGATATGCCCACAGTGCAGAGTATGGAAGAAGGTCAAACTCCTCCGGCTGTGCAAACATGTCGGTCAGCATTTCAAATCCCATCGCTTCGCATCCTTCTTTTTCTGCTGTATTGTAGTTTGCAATAACAGACTCTTTGGTAGTTGGAGTGTATGGGAATCCGTCTTCAGAGTAGGAACCTGTTCCGTAGATCGGGAATCCAGTGTAGTTGTCAATACCGGTGTTCTTTGCATAATCCGGATCAGACTGAGCTTTTGCTACTTCTTCGTCAGTACGATATGGCTGTCCATCATCATCAAGGAAGTAGTTCTCGCCTTCGATACCCCAGTGATACAGGATCTGTCCTTCATCGGAGCACAGATAGTCAAGGAATTTGATGGCACGAACCGGATCTTCACAGCTCTTGGTAATTCCAATACCCCAGCCAACGGTAGTTCCCTGATACAGAAGGGCTTTTTCTACCTGATCTTCTCTTAAGGTTACAGGAAGTCCAACATAAGTCTGATCTACTTTTCCATCTGCTACCAGAGTAGCTTCGCACTGGCTGTAATGCCACTCAGCATCGGTGATGGCAACAACACGGCCGCTGGCAACTTTTGCAATATAGTCATCATCTGTCTGCGTTGCAAAGTTCGGATCCAGGATACCTTCGTTGTACATACGGCACAGCCATTTGAAGTATTCTTTCTCTTCATCTGTTACATGTTTGTAATGTACGTTGTACTCGTCGTCAATGATCCACTGTCCATTATCCGGGGATGCATCAGCGATCAGTCCTGCCGGGTTTCCAAGGGTAATCATCCAGTGCCAGTCAGAAGCACTCATGGTGATACCGATCATATCCAGACCATCTTCTGTTTTTGGATGTGCTGCAAGATAGCTCTTGATCATTTTTTCATACTCATCCAGTGTCTTCGGATATTTATAATCGTTCTCTTTTAATGCAGCCCACTGAATCTGGCAGCTTCCGCCTGTTGTCAGGGTTTTCTGGTTTACACCTGCGTAGGAAAGCTGATAGATTCCAGGATCATCCTGGCTCCATTTCAGTTTTTCCATCTCTGCTCCGTACATTTTTTTGATGTTTGGACCATATTTTTCAATCAGGTCTGTCATATCAATCAGCGCGCCTGCCTGATACAAATCCGTTGCTGAGCCTTTTGCATAAATCATGTCCGGATACTCATCATTTGCGATCATCAGCGCAATATCTTCTTTTGCATCACCCTGGGATGCTACCGGATAGGAAACATCAAGTGTAACGCCTGTTGCCTCTGTGATTGCTTTTGCTACCGGGTTATCCCAGTTGCCGTTTTTACCATCAGCGTTAAAATACTCAAAGGTAATCGGAGATTTGTCATCTGCATCATCTGCTGTCTCGCCTGAAGAACTTGCCTCTGCCGCTGATCCAGTCTCTGTGCTGGATCCTCCCTTGCTGCTGCCACTGTCGGAACCGCATCCTGCGAGCATTCCGGCCACCATAGCAGATACTAACATGAGTGATACTACTTTTCTTTTCATAAAAGCCCTCCTTAAAATGGTTTATGTCATCCTGCACTCTTGCTTTCGCCTGGCAGGAATAAACATCATCTTTTTCTAAAAATTTTTTAATACTGTTTTTTATCAGTCTTTAACAGAACCAAGTGTCATACCGCCGATAAAGTATTTCTGAAGGAACGGATATACAATAACGATCGGCACAGTTGCTACAATCGTTACGGCCATACGTACGGACATTGGTGTTACGGCCGTCTGTACATTGGTTCCTGCATGAACGTCCATTTTCATGGTCGCCTGGTTCATAATCTCATACAGTTTGTACTGCAGAGTCGGGAGTTTTTTCGCATACAGGTAAGTATCCATGAAGGAGTTCCACTGACCTACTGCATAGTACAGACCTACGGTTGCGATAACCGGTTTACAAAGCGGCATAACGACTTTATACCAGATCTGAAAATCGTTTGCTCCGTCGAGCTTTGCTGCCTCCTGCAGAGCCATCGGCAGTCCGTCGATATAAGAGCGGACCAGAATCATATTATAAACCCACATCAGACCAGGCAGAATGTATACCATGAAGTTATTGCCCAGCTTTAAGGTACGGATAATCAGAAGGTATTCCGGAATCATTCCGCCACCGACATACATGGTAACAACGAACAGAAGCTGGAATGGTTTGCGGAGTACGAAGTCTCTGCGGCTTAATGTGTAAGCAACCATCGAGGTACATACAATACCTACGATTGTTCCGATGATGGTTCTTGTTACAGAAATCACAGCCGGCATTGCAATGCCGCCGTCTTTAAATACATATTTATAGTTGCTTAATGTAAACTTTCTCGGAATGATGAAGTTTACATTCTTAATGGTATCCGTAGAATCGTTGAACGAAATCGCCAGTACGTTCAGGAACGGATAAATGGTGATGATGACGAGGAATACGAAGATTACCGCCAGTACGTAGTCAAATTTTTTTGCTTTCTTGTTCATATTCGCGTCCTCCTACATAAGTTTATCTTCGCCTACCAGACCGGCAATCTTATTGGCGATCAGCAGCAGGGTAACGCTGACTGCAGACTGGAATACACCGATTGCGGTACCAAGACCGTAGTTGCTGTTTCCGATACCTCTCTTATAAGAGAACCAGGAAAGTACCATCGTGTGATCCTCAACCAGCGGGTTACTAAGAAGCATCTGACGCTCCATACCTACGTTCAGGGCGCCACCGATACTCATAATCAGCAGTACGATGATGGTCGGTCGGATACCCGGCAGAGTGATGTGCCAGATCTTCTGCAGACGGCTTGCACCGTCCATATCAGCGGCCTCGTAAAGACCAGGATCAATACCTGCCATGGCGGACAGATAAATAATTGCGTTCCAGCCAACCTCTTTCCAGCAGTTAATCAGGATAATGGTTACCCAGATAAGTGGTGAGTTGGAACTCATCAGGTGCAGGTTCTTGCCGAAGATACTGTCAACAACACCGCCGTCGTTGAAAATATTCTTTGCAATACTTGCAATAATAACCCAGGATACAAAGTGCGGCAGATAAGAAATGGTCTGCGTTACTTTTTTGAACTTCATAAAGAACATCTCGTTCAGAAGAACCGCAAATGCGATTGCTGCGATCGTTCCAACCGCGATGTCAAGGAAGCTTACTCCCAATGTGTTGATTAATGTCTGTGTGAACAGACGGTCTTTGAATGCATCTGTAAAATTTTGAAATCCAACCCAGGTTCTCTCCCAGATCGGAAGTGCAAATGTCGCAGGTTTTACCTCCTGAAATGCCATGGTCCATCCCCACAGTGGAATGTACTTGAAGATAATCAGCCAGACTACAAATGGTACTGACATCACAAGCAGCCAACGCTGTTTCCACAAGATTGCAGGGGTAATTTTCTCTCCTTTTTTCTTTTTCATTTTTTCCTTCGCCATACTCCCCATCCTTTCCGTTGTTTTGTGCGTTTTTATTACGCATTTTCTTTGATTATTTGTGATGTTTACACTATATCAAATAAAATCCCCGTTTGATATTGTGTATTTTGTCCACTTATATTGACTTTTTTTATCTTTTTCCACATTTTCAGTTGCTATGGCAGGCATTTTTACTAATTTATATGCGTTTGTTTTTATTTTTTACACCAGCTTACAATTCTACCAATCAGTGTTTTTTTTTGTAAAAAAAGCAGGAAAACGTAATGGGGGATTACATTTTAAGAAAAATGTCAGTTTTTTATCCAAATAATCTCCGTTTTCTCTGCTATGATAAACACCATAGAACCAAGAGGGGAAAAACGAGATGAGCCAATACAACATATTAGTCGTAGACGACGACCGGGAAATCGTAAGATCTCTCGGCAAACTATTAGAACTGGAAGGCTACAGGGTAAAAAAAGCCTACAACGGCATGGAGGCACTCGACATCCTCATGACCGAACAGATCCATCTGATCCTGCTCGATGTCATGATGCCCAAAATGAACGGCCTTTCCGCCCTGATGAAAATAAGAGAAAAAAACAACATCCCGATTATCATGCTTTCCGCGAAAACCGAAGAGAGCGATAAAGTCATCGGACTTTCGATGGGCGCCGATGATTACGTGACAAAGCCGTATAATACCGCCGAACTCATGGCCCGTGTTAAATCCCAGCTCCGCCGTTACTTCTCCTTAGGCGCCGCAAACGGAACCACACAAAGCCAGGATATCCTGAAAAACGGCGGTCTGCTGCTGAACCGGAACACCAAAGAACTCCTGGTGGACGGTGAACCTGTTCGCCTGACCGCAACCGAGTACAAAATTATGGAGCTTCTGATGGAGCATCCCGGCTATGTATTCTCAGCCGAAGAAATCTACAGCCAGGTCTGGCAGGAGGATGCTTACAGCGTAGAAAATACCGTCATGGTTCATATCCGGCGCATTCGTGAGAAAATCGAAATTACGCCGAAAAATCCAAAATATTTAAAGGTGGTGTGGGGAATTGGATACAAAATTGAAAAAATTAACGGAGACTGAAAAACGCATCCTGCTGTGGATGCTTCTCGATCTTGCTATGGTACTGATTTTGTGCGGAAGGCTTCTGCGGAAATGGGCCAGTGAATTCGAATGGGGAATGTGGCGCAACATCGAATGGGGTATCGGCATTGGAGTGACGGTAGTCGGCGTTTTGGGCATAGCCGCAGCCTTGTATCTGGTATGGAAATTCCGAAAAAATACCGGGAACTCGAAAATGACTGCTTTTGCCGGCAGCGAACCGGAAAAAGCGGGAAAAACAGCAAAAAGCAGCGAAGGGGCAGCCGCAGATAAGTCCGAGACAGATGAAATAGAAAAATCCCGGCAGATGCAGTTTGAGGCAAGAGCCGCTGCGGAAGCAGAGAAAGAGCAGCTGTTTCTGAAAAAATCCGAAAAGGTGCCAAATGAGCTTCTGGTTCTTGTCGGAGGATTTGCTTTTTTCGGATGGCTTCAGCCGCTCCGGCACAGCTATGCCAGATACCGCATTGTTGCCGAATGGGGTACTGTAATAGAGTGTGTGCAGACAGGTCTTCTGTTTTTTGGAATCTGTGGCGTTTTCCTTCTCAGTGCCGGCATTCTTGTCTGTCGCTATGAAAAGAAACAACTGAGAGAAATGTCCTTTTTTTGCAGAGAAAGGAAGCGTTACAGAGATCGGACCAGCCTGGAACGGCAGCTTGCCGGTCAGAGTAAATGGCCGTTCCGTGTGGCACTGATTGCGGAACTTCTAATCGTGATTACCATGATCACCGGACTGATAAACGGAATGGATGGCGAGGTGCTGTTTGTCATTCTTCTCGGGCTGACCACGCTGATTTTAATTCTGTTTGCCTGGAAAACATACCGCAGTCGCCTGAACCGGGAGATGGGCCTTTTGATGGAACAGATCCATACGATGGCAGAAGGCAGCATGGAAAGCCGGATCCATGAAATATCCGAAAAATCCCTGCTGTATCCGGCGTTTGCAGAGCTGGAAAATATTGAGAGCGCTATGCAGAAGAGCGTAGAAAAACAGATGCAGGCGGAGCGTCTCAAAATTGACCTGATTACCAATGTATCGCACGATCTGAAAACACCGCTCACCTCGATGGTCGGCTATACGGATCTTCTGAAAAAAGAGGATCTGACACCGGCGGCACAGGATTACGTCGAAGTGATTTCTGTGAAACAGGAACAGCTAAAGGAGATGATCCAAAGCCTCTTCGAGCTCTCCAAATCGACAAGCGGAACCGAAAAATTCCAGATGGAAAAAATGGATATGAAACGGTTGATCGAGCAGACCCTCGCCGATATGGACGATGCGATTGCGCAGAGCAATCTGTCGTTCCGCACGGCGCTCGGAGATGAGCCACTGCCGTTCCTTGGGGATAATGGGAAAATGTACCGCGTGATACAAAACCTCGTGGAAAATATCCTGAAATACAGCCTGGGCGGAACGAGAGTTTACATTGACGCAGGGAAGGAAAAAGGGGAGATTTTCGTGACGATGAAAAACATTTCCGCCTATGAGATGAATTTTGAAGCGGAGGAAATGATGGAACGCTTTGTGCGCGGCGACGAATCACGGACGAGCGAGGGGCACGGCCTTGGCCTTGCGATTGCATCAAGCTACACGGCCAACATGGGCGGCCGCATGGAGCTTGCGGCAGACGGCGATCTGTTTAAAGTCATCCTGCGTTTCCCGGAGGCAGGCGAGGATTCTGCAGCGGGAGAAACAGCCACAAAAACCTGACTTGCATAAGAATGAGACAGAAGCGGGATTGCAGCAGGAAGGATCTGCAGAAGGATTCTGAGAGAGTATGTAATCCCCGGGAGGAAAAAAATGGAGACAATCAGTATTATCATACCATGCTACAACGAAGAGGAAGCAATTCCGGTTTACTACGAGACGATGGTACGTCAGATGGATGAGATGGAAGAACAGCAGAAGGTTCAGTTCGAGCTGATCTTTGTTGACGACGGCTCGAAGGATCACAGCCTGTTTGAGATGCGCCGGCTTGCGCAGAAGGATATGCGCTGCCGTTACCTCTCGTTTTCGAGAAATTTCGGAAAAGAGGCAGCCATGTACGCCGGACTGCAGGCGGCCAAAGGCGATTACGTAACGGTGATGGATGTCGACCTTCAGGATCCGCCGTCCCTTCTTCCGAAAATGTACGCGATGCTGCAGAGCGGCACCTGTGACTGTGTAGCGGCACGCCGCAGTTCACGGGAGGGCGAGGGAAAAATCAAATCCTTCTTATCAAATGCCTTCTACGGTGTGATCAACCGCCTTTCCAGAACAGAGATTGTAAGCGGTGCACGGGACTACCGTCTGATGAGCCGCAAAATGGTGGATGCCGTGCTGGAAATGAGTGAGTACAACCGCTTTTCCAAAGGGATTTTCGGATGGGTCGGTTTTCACACAGAATGGCTGGAATTTGAGCACGAGGACCGCTGCGCCGGAACATCAAAGTGGCCACTTCGAAAGCTCCTTGCGTACTCAATCGACGGCATCACAGGTTTTTCCGTAGCCCCGCTGTCACTTGCATCTGTCATGGGCGTGCTTTTTTTCCTGATTTCTATGATTCTGATCGTGTTCATCATCGGAAGAACGCTGCTGTTTGGCGATCCCGTTGCGGGCTGGCCGTCGATGGCATGCATCCTTTTTCTGGTGAGCGGTGTACAGCTTTTCTGCACGGGCATTGTAGGCATTTATCTTTCCAAGACATATCTTGAAACAAAGCACCGTCCGATCTATCTCTTAAAGGAGACGAGTGAAGAGACGGTCAAGATGCACAGTGTGCAGCCGGTGAAAAAGCAGGAGAGTGCTGCAAAGAGAAGAAAAGATACCCATACGGCAGAAAAGAAAAACGTGTATTTTCCAGAGTATGCCGACAAACGCCATGCGTCTGAAAGAGGAGAAATCCGGGCATGAAAAAGGAAATCTTAAAGGAAATAAGAGAGCCGGGAAAATCACGGAAAAAGAAAGGCCAGCCGAAAGGACGGCGGAACGGCTTCTTGGAAGGTCTTACCGGAAAGGATTTTACGGCGGCTGGTCTGTTTTTCTTTTCTTTGCTTTTGTGCCGGCTGTTCGTCCTGCAATACGGCGTATTCGGCTCCTCGATTGACTGGATTAGCCAGCACAGCACCCTTGCCGATTACTTCCGGAAGCGGTTTTACGCGACCGGAAACCTCTTCCCGGATTTCGCATGGAATCTGGGAGGAGGTCAGAATATTTACCATTTTGCCTACTACGGACTGCTGAGTCCGACCATGCTGTTATCCTACCTTTTCCCGTTCATCCCGATGGACCTGTGGGTGATGGGTTCCTCCGCGCTGCTGTATGCGGCGGATGCAGTGCTTTTTTATCAATGGATCAGCAAAAAGGGTCTGCATTACGGCAACTGTCTTTTTACATCACTTTTCTTTACGTGTTCTACCGCACTTCTATATCATTCCTATAATCAGCTTATGTTTGTCAATTATATGCCGTTTCTGCTGCTGGCTCTGCTGGGCGTGGACCGCCATTTTCAGAAGAGAAAGAGCGGTCTTCTGATTCTTTCCGTTCTTGGGATGATTCTGACCAGCTTTTATTTTTCTGTCGGCGGGCTGCTTGCGCTCACGGCGTATGCGGTGACGGAGTATTTGAAATGCGGTACAGAAAATGCTGCGTATGAAGCGGAACAGGAGAATCGAAAAGTGTCGCGGAATCAAAAGGCCGGGGTAGAGAAAAAGCAGATGGCAGGTGAAAAATCTTCAGGAACAGTTGAAGCTTTGGCGGGTTTGCGGAGCTTTTTTGGCGCAGCAATCCGCTTTGCACTTCCGGTCCTCGCAGGAATCCTTCTTTCCGGTATTCTTCTGATCCCATCGGCTGCAGCCTTGTTCGGCGGCAGCGGCGGGGGCGGACGCGGCACTGCAGCGGGCGGCATCGCAGGACTTTTTACCGATCCGGCGATGTGGAAACCGCAGTTTCTGATCCTGCGTCTCTGCTACACGCCGTATGGTATTGGCCTCTCCGCATTTGCGGGGGTGGCGCTTTTTGGCAGGGTGATCGGAAAAAGTCGGTTGCGTGAGAAACTGTTGTCCTTCCTTTTGCTGGTATTTTTTTGTATTCCCCTGTTCGGCTATCTGCTGAACGGCGGCCTGTACAGCAAAGATAAAGTATTCATCCCGTTTCTTCCGGTCCTCTGTGCAGAAGTCGGGCTTTATGTGGAAAACCAGCTTATCCGGAAGCGGGAGTGTGGAAAAAATCAAAGCACCGGGAATTTCAAGGGGAAAGCCATGACAGAGTTGCGCGAATTACTTCCGTATCTCATAGTCCTGATTCTGATATGGAATGCAAAGCAAGAGACGTACTTTGAACAATACTGGCATCTCGGCATACTGGATGTGTTCTGTGTGACAACATGTTATCTGGCATGGCGGTGGTTTCCGGTAAAAAAACGGCTGCGGGGCAGAGAGCTTCCGTTTCTGCCGCTCGTCTTTAGTGCTGTGATTCTTGTATTCGCCGGAAAAGCAATCAATCAGGAAAAGAATGTGATGATCCCGCGCAAAACGTATGAAGCTCTGACAGACAGCAAAATTGCAGCGGCTATTCGCGAGATCCGTGCGGAAGATCCCGGCTGGTATCGCATGGAGCAATATGGAGACGGCGGACAAAACCTTGCGAACGTCAACCGGATCTGGGATATCGGGCAGAATGTTTCAACGATTTATTCCTCGGCATACAATGCAGAATATAAGAGATTCCGGGACGAGACGTATGGGATTAATGAAGCCTTCCGCAACCGCATGATGCAGACGGTTTCTGATGATCCGCTGTTCTGGCAGTTCATGGGCGTGAAATATGTTCTGGCAGAAACACGGCCGGAAGGGTATGAACTGTACCGGGATTACGGGGACTTTCAGGTTTATCGTGCCATATCCGCAGCGCCGGTTGCCTACGTGACAGACCAGGTGGTTTCCGAGACGGAATACAAATCGTTACCTTATCCACAGAACCAGGAAATACTGGAGACGGCAGCCGTGATCCCGGATCAGGAAATGCGGAAGACAACAGCGGCAATCCCGGATCAGGAAAAATCGGCGGAATCTGTGGATAATTTCAGAGCCGCTGCAGATTCAGATACAAAGAATGGTTCTGTAGGACCCCTGTTTCACAGTTGTTTTCAGAAAGTGAACCTTGAAATTCCAGAGACCGATCAGGAAGATCTGCGCATTCAGAAGACAGCGGACGGATATGAGATTGAGACGAAAAAATCCGTGACCGTCTCAGCAACGCTGCCGGGTGCCGCAGAGGGAGCGACGCTGCTCGCCGTTTCTTTCGAGGTGGAGAATCAGAAAGCGAGTCATGATATGTTCATCCGCATCAACGGCCAGACCAACCGCCTGACCGGCATCAACCATACGTATGCCAATGGGAATACACAGTTTAACTATCTTGTAACGATGAAAGAAGATGGAACTGCATTCATTCGGATGGGAAAAGGCCATTATATCCTGAAAAATTTTGAGACATGGACTGGTATGGCACAGCCGTTGGAAAAAACGGAGCAGTTGTACAGTCAGGCGGTTACCCTGATTGGCGGAACAACAGCAACATACGGCGGCGACGGCATCACAGGTGTGGTTTCCGCGGAAAGAGACGGATACCTCATCACCAGCATTCCATACGATGAAAATTTTGTGCTGAAAGTGGATGGGAAAGAAACAATGCTGTTCCGCGCAAACACGGCATTTCTCGGCGCAAAAATCCCATCAGGCGAGCACAAAATTGTTCTTGTGTACCATGCGCCCGGACGGGCGGCTGGCAGTTGGTGCAGCCTGATGGGAGGAATGCTGGCACTCATCCTTGTGATCTGTGAAAAAAAGAAACAGCAAAACGGCAGCGAACGGGCAGGAGAGAGCAAAATGTTGCAAAAACAGCGGAAATATTATATCATCAGAGTGTAAAAATAGTTGTAGTGACACTTGGTGGAATGGAGCATATCTTTACAGCCGCAGGAAGAACTGGCAGCGTTTGCCCGGTTTGGAAACGCCGTTGCAAGCCTTTGTGTGGAGAAAAAAGGTGCTAGAGCGTGTCTGAAAAATCATTTCCGCAATCTGCAAGCTCCACTTTGCGGTATATTTTACCCTCATTCGGTTGCCGTAGCCCGCTACGCCGCCCTTATTCGGATAAAATCTCCCACGAACTGGGACTCGCAGCTCACGAAAAGCCTTTTTCAGACACGCTCTATTCCGGCCATGCCGGATCTGGCACAGGTAGAAAAAAGACTGGGGGATAAGAAATGGAATTAAGAGAGCAGTTAAATGGAATCCAGCATGTCGGTATTCCGACCAACGATATTGAGATGACGATTGCGTTTTATGAAAAGCTTGGATTTGAAATTGCATTCCGCACCGTAAATGAGGCGGCGGATGAGAAAGTGGCATTCTTAAAGCTTGGAACACTTGTGATCGAAACGTACGAAAACAAAGCTGCAGCACTGAAACCCGGAGCAATCGACCATGTGGCGATTGACGTAAAGAATATTGAAAAGGTTCACGAAATGATTACCGGGGCCGGTCTGAATACGACGCAGGATGAAGTACATTTCCTTCCGTTCTGGGAAAATGGCGTCCGTTTCTTCACGATCGAAGGACCAAATAAAGAAAAAGTGGAATTCAGCCAGTATTTGTAACGATTCCAAGCCATGCGAAATGGAAGAAAAATCGCGAATCATGCTTGCATGAATATCCGTTTGACCAGCAAAGCCTCTGCCGGAAAGCAAAATTTTTGCCCGGCAGAGGCTTTTTTACTTACTCTGAAACAAATACTACCGGATAGTCAAAAAAGCGCAAATTATCCCTATAGAGTAAAGGAGATGCAAAATTTATCTGCAGTTACAAAAACGGGGTGGAGTTTTTATGGAAACAGGGCAGGAAATCATTGTGCTTTCTGCACGTGAGTGGTAAAATAGAATAGATAATATATAATCTGTTTTGAATAAAAACAGGATATTTTAGATAACATATAATCTGTAACAAGAAGGGGAAAAAATGGAACAATTTATATGGGAAACTCCGGAAGAACTGGATCAAAAACTTGCGCAGCGAGTGAGAAAAATCAGAAAGAGACGTTCAATTACGCAGGAAAAATTAGCATCTATAAGCGGAGTGAGTTACGGCTCAATCAAAAGATTCGAAACGACAGGACAAATTTCCCTGTTATCTTTAACGAAAATTGCAATCGCACTGGATCTTGCAGATGAGCTCAGAAATATTTTCACGCAGGTACCGTATAAAGATATTCAGGAGGTTATCAATGAAACAAGATAAAGTACTGCAGGTGTGTTATGAGGATCAAACGGTGGGAACATTAGCTATGACGGCAGACCACAAAGTGGCATTTCAGTACAGTGATGAATGGCTGGAAACCGGATTTTCGATCAACCCATTTTCATTGCCTTTGCAAAAACAGGTATTTGTTCCAGTTAAGGATCATTTTGAAGGATTATTTGGGGTTTTTGCGGACAGTCTTCCAGATCATTGGGGCAGATTACTGTTGGATCGCCTGTTACGGGCACATAAACAAAATCCGGATGAACTGACCGTACTGGATCGTCTGGCGATTGTGGGCACATCGGGGATGGGAGCGTTGACATATCACCCGGAAAAGAATTTTCCAGAGGAGCAGAGCAGTGCAGATCTGGACAAACTAGCGGAAGAGTGTCAAAAGATACTGAATACAGAGTATTCGGATAAACTGGACGAATTGTATCTGCTGGGAGGTACCATCGGCGGAGCAAGACCTAAAATCATGACACCCATTGATAATGAAGAATGGATTATCAAATTTCCAGCGCATGTGGACGGAAAAGATGCAGGAAAAATGGAATATGACTATTCCTGCTGTGCCAAGGCCTGCGGAATTATGATGAGTGAAACGAGATTGTTTCCATCAGAAAAATGTAAAGGATATTTTGGAACTAAAAGGTTTGACAGGAGAAACTGTTTGAAAGGGAAAAAGAAAGTGCACATGTTGACGACAGCTGCAATTCTGGAATTGGATTTTGAGCAGCCAAGTCTGGACTATCATGGATTAATGAAACTGACAAAAATCATGACACGCAATTGCGATGAAGATGTTGAAAATATGTTCCGCCGAATGTGTTTCAATGTTTTTGCACATAACAGAGATGATCATTCGAAGAACTTCACGTATTTGTACGAAGCAGACGAAGATAAATGGCATTTAAGTCCGGCATATGATCTTACTTACAGTAATACGTATTATGGCGAACATACTACGTCAGTAGATGGAAATGGAAGAAATCCAGGCAGAAAAGAGTTACTGGCGGTAGGAACTGGTGCAGGGATGAAAAAGACAAGGTGTGAAGAGATCATAGACGAAATTGAGAAAAAAGTAAAGGAAATGTTGGAAGAATATCTTTTGGGTAAGTGATTCTCTTTGCATTCAAAAAATTTTAAACAGCAAGTTATTAACAGTTAAATAAAAAAGAGTTGCCAGACAAATGAACACTATAAGTACCTTGCTACGAGTTTTATTTTCGTAGCAAAGTACAAGATAGTACAGAGATAAAAATATGTCTCATTTGTCGTTTAACTCTTTACATTGCGCTTTTATTTCTTCTATCGAATCCTTCAATAACTTTAATCTGGCAGGCTACTTTCTAAACAAAGTCGTCCCCATCCCACCCGCCTGTTCGGGTATTCGCTCTCGGATGCGATGGGTTTTGTGCCTGCGATGAGATAAGCTTTCAGCTTTTCACCATATAAAAACGGGTCATTTCCGCGCAGAATGCCCCATTCCATCATAAGCGCGGCGCTTCCCGATACAAAAGGCGTGGCAAACGAGGTGCCGGTGAAGGAAGCATAGCCGCCGCCGGAACGGGGAGCTGGGATATTGACACCCGGGGCGGCGAGATCAGGTTTAATTTCGTGGAGAATACGGGTATAGCCGCGGCCGGAGAAGCTGGCATAGGAGGAAAGGCGGGGATCGTAGGCACCGACCGTGATGGCGGAGCGGGCGGTGGAAGGGATGGTGAGTGTGGTGTCGGCAGTGGGGGAGAAGAAGCGGGTCTGTGAACCGACGGCGTTTCCGCCGGGAAGCCAGAGGTCAAAGGAACCGGAGATCAGGCGGCCGGGGGTGAGACGCAAGGTCCAGATGCCGTTTTCGACGGACAGATGGTTTCCTGCGCCCTGAAAGGTCAGGTAAATTTCCTGCGCCTGGCTGTAGGGGGATGGCATGCCATAAAACAGGAGAAGTTCTGTCGGACCAAGCGTCAGACGCGCCGTGCCGAGGACAGGAGAGAGCGTGCCGGAGCGGATGCCGCCGGGGGAAATCAGTTCGATCGAGATTTCATCCCCATAAACCTTCCAGATCTGGAGACTGAACGAGGATTCATAAGCACCGACCTGAAATTCAACGGAGACAGCGCGGTCAGCCGTTGCCGAGACCGCAGACGTCGCAGCCGGATCAGATGTCGCACGGACTGTTTGCGTCTGACCGGACGACTTGCGATCCGACTTTAGGTTCCCGGCATAATGGCGTCCGGTATCCCCTTCATTTCCTGCCCCGATACAGATCACGTTCTGCCCTAAATTTGACACTGCATTCAAATACGTTTCAAGTAAGGAATCCCCGCTGTGCGAACCGTAATTATTCCCGAAGCTCAAATTAGTCACAAGCGGCCGCTCCACCAGAAGTGCATATCTTACGCAGAAATCCACCGCCTGCAGCAATTGCGATGTCCGCGGCAGATCCGCCGGATCAGGATTCCCAAGCTTTACGACCACGAGTGTTGCTTCCGGTGCCACGCCCCGCATGGCCGCATCTGCCGAGGATCTCCCATTTCCCGCTGCGATTCCGAGCACCGCTGTCCCATGCCCCGTCACATCGCGGGACGGCACGAGGGCAAACCGTTCTTCCGGCGTAGAAGATGCAAGTGCCTCATTGATCTGCTGCCGTGTATATACCGACCCAAGAGCATACCCCATCGGAGGATTCCCCGGAATCGTCTGATCCCATAAAATTGCAATTCGGCTTGTCCCGTCCGGTGCGCAGAAATCAGGATGCGCATAGTCCACGCCTGAATCAATGCATGCAAGCAGCACCCCATTCCCAGACAGACCCATAACCCCCTCCTGCACAGGCGTAATACAGGATATGCTCCGCACAAATGCATCTGCGAAATAAAGTAATTTCGGTTTCTCCAGATAGGTAATCTGCGGCAGTCCTGTCACGTAATCCATCAGGGACTCCGGAACCAGAAGAATGGCATACGAAAACAGCAGCAGCGTCACACGAACTCCCTGCTCCTCCAGAAAAGCCAGGTCTCCCTGATACTGTACAATTACTTCCCATGTTTTGCTGTAAGAGTTATAACCTGCCGAAAGCTCCGGCACACGCCGCCGTTCGACTTCCGTTGCGGCCAGCGCAAGGTTCAACAGGTTTTCCCTTTTTTGATCAATCATTACAAAAACTCCGTCCAAAATGTTGTTAAAATCTATTCCGCTTTTCCTGGAAATATGATATAATCGCCATCGTACAATAGGGGTACAGATCTGCTTTTTGGAGTGCATCGAAAAATGGTTTTACGATGCCGCCTGGCGGGTCTTTACTATTTTACGCGAAATGCTTTTGCATTGAAGGGAGAGAACATGAAAATTATCATTGTGGGCTGCGGAAAAGTCGGAACCGCACTGACCGCCCAGCTGAGCCGCGAGGACAACCTTGTGACGGTCATTGACACAGACAGTATTGTCGTCCGCAACGTCTCCAACACCTACGACGTTATGGGAATTGTAGGAAACGGAGCAAGCTATCAGGTGCTTCAGGAGGCGGATATTGAGCATGCGGATCTGATGATTGCCGTAACCAAAAGTGATGAAATGAACCTGCTTTGCTGTGTCATCGCCAAACAGGCGGCAGACTGTCACACCATCGCCAGAGTCCGAAACCCGATGTATCGGGAGGAGAGAGAATTTATCCGTAAAAAGCTGGGTCTGTCCATGATCATCAACCCGGAGCACGCGGCCGCCATGGAAATGGCAAGACTGCTGCGGTTCCCATCTGCGATTGAGATCGACAGCTTTTCCCGCGGAAGAATCGAAATGCTGCGCTTTAAAGTGCCGGAAACATCGAAAATTGTCCATATGTCGCTGCGTGAGCTGGCCGGAGCGCTTCAGTACAGTCTGCTGGTCTGTGCTGTTGAGCGAAACGGCGAGGTTTACATACCGGATGGAAATTTTGTGATCCAGGCAAAAGACAGCCTTTCCATCATTACCACACCGCAGAACGCAGAGAGCCTGTTTAAGAAAATTGGTGTTCATACAAACAAGGTACACAATACGATGATTGTTGGCGGCGGTGAAATTACGTATTATCTCGCAAAATCACTGGCAAATATGAACGTCGATGTCAAGATTATCGAGAAAAATAAGGATCGCTGTGAGGTTTTAAGCGAAGCACTGCCAGATGCAACCGTTATTTACGGTGACGGAAGTGACCAGGAGCTCTTAAAAGAGGAGCGCATCCAGAATATGGATTCCTTTGTGGCCTGCACCGATATGGATGAGGAAAACATCATTCTGTCGCTGTATGCGAAAGAGAAGGTATCCTCAAAGGTTGTAACGAAAATCAACCATCTGGAATTTAATGATGTTATCCACAGCCTGAACCTGGACAGCCTGATCTACCCGAAACACATCACCGCAGAGTACATTCTGCAGTATGTCCGGGCAATGAAAAACTCCATCGGAAGCAACGTTGAGACGCTGTATAAGCTGATGGAAGACCGTGTGGAGGCTCTTGAGTTTATCGTGAACCAGAATTGCCGTATGATCGGCATCCGTCTGCAGGATATGAAAACACGGCCAAACCTTCTGGTAGCAGCGATTAACAGACAGGGAAAGGTCATCATTCCGGGTGGACAGGATTCCTTTGCGGCAGGAGATTCCGTCATTATCGTAACAACGGAAACCGGTCTTCAGGATATCCATGAGATTCTGGCAGAGTAACGGGGGAAGCGGATTATGAACTATAAAATGATTCGTTTTGTCATCAGCTGGGTGCTGAAAGTGGAAGGTATGCTGATGCTGCTTCCGGCGCTGGTCGGAGCCATGTATCAGGAAAAGACAGGTTTTGCGTATCTTATCTGGGGACTGCTCTGCGTTGCGGCCGGTCTGATCCTCTGCTTCAGAAAACCGTCCAATATGGAAATCTATTCCCGCGACGGATTTGTCTGCGTTTCGTTAAGCTGGGTTGTCCTTGGTGTTTTCGGAGCGGTGCCGTTTGTAATTACGGGGGAAATTCCGTTTTATATCAATGCGCTGTTTGAGATCGTTTCCGGTTTTACAACGACAGGAGCCAGCATTTTGAGTGATGTGGAAGCACTTTCACACGCCAGCCTGTTCTGGAGAAGCTTTTCCCACTGGATTGGCGGTATGGGCGTTCTTGTGTTCATTCTTGCATTGCTTCCGATGAAGGGCGGTTCCGTCATGAACCTGATGAAGGCAGAGAGCCCGGGACCGACTGTTTCCAAATTTGTTCCGAGAGTGCGCGGAACCGCTAAAATTCTGTATCAGATTTATCTTGGCATGACACTTTTTACCATTGCTGCCCTGCTGCTTTCCGGCATGAAGACATTTGATTCTGTCACACTCGCCATGGGAGCTGCCGGAACAGGAGGCTTTGCCGTGTTGAACAGCGGCTGTGCAGTGTACACACCACTGCAGCAGTGGATTCTGACAATCGCCATGATTGCGTTCGGTGTGAATTTTAACTTTTATTATCTGATGCTTTGCAAAAAGGGAAAGGCCGCCATTTCGTCCCAGGAGGTAAGAGCGTATATCCTGATTATTCTTCTGGCAGGAGGCGTGATTTCCTGGAATACCTATCCGATGTACCATTCCATCGGTGAGACAGTACGGACCGCCTTTTTCCAGGTCGGATCGATTATCACGACAACGGGTTATTCCACGACGGACTTTGATCTCTGGCCGGAGCTGTCAAAATGTATTCTGGTGATGCTGATGTTCATCGGAGCCTGCGCCGGTTCAACGGGAGGCGGAATCAAGGTTTCGCGAATCCTGATCCTCTTAAAAACCGTGAAAAAAGAGCTTGGTTCGATCGTACATCCGCGCAGTATCAAACGCATCCGTTTCGATGATCACCCGGTAGAGCATGAGGTTCTGCGGGCGATCAACGTATTTTTGATTGTTTATCTTGTGATCTACAGCTTTTCCATGCTGATCATCAGTGTGGATGGATTTTCCTTCGAGACAAACTTCACGGCAGTTGCCGCAACGCTGAACAACATCGGACCGGGTCTTGACCAGGTAGGACCGACCAGCAATTTCTTTGGATACGGTCCGGTTTCCAAGCTGATTCTGATTTTTGATATGCTGGCAGGCCGTCTGGAACTGTTTCCGATGCTGATTCTTTTCTATCCGTCTACCTGGAAGAAGAGAGGATAAAGCGGTTCACCGGGAAAAAGAGGGACTTTGCGTCGGCGGGAAACTGCCGGAGCAGAAGGAAAAGAAAAAATGGTTACGATTCACAGGGTTTTCCAAAAAACAGAAAGACGGAATAAAGTCAGGGTGCATTTCCTGACCACAGGCAGAAAGGAAGGAACTTATGAGTAACTGGGAAAAGAATGTAAGAAAAGTTGTGCCGTATGTACCGGGCGAGCAGCCGCATGAGGCTGACATGATCAAGCTGAATACGAATGAGAATCCGTATCCGCCGTCACCAAAAGCCGCAGAGGCGATCAGACGGGTAGCAGAAGAGGATACCCTCCGTCTCTATCCGGATCCGACCGCGGCAGAACTGGTGCAGGCGATTGCGGATGTCTACCACGTAAGCACAAAGCAGGTTTTTGTCGGCGTTGGTTCGGATGATGTTCTGGCGATGGCGTTTATGACGTATTTTAACTCTGACAAACCGATTCTTTTCCCGGACATTACGTATTCCTTCTACGATGTCTGGGCGGAGGAATTCCGCATTCCGTACGAGCAGATCCCGCTCGATGAAAATTTCTGCATTGTGCCGGAGCAGTATTTTGCAGAAAACCATCCAAATGGCGGAATCGTGTTCCCGAACCCGAATGCACCGACGGGTGTGGAGCTTTCACTTTCTGCGATCGAATCGATATTACAGCACAACCCGGATGTGGTTGTAATTGTGGATGAGGCATATGTGGATTTCGGAGCAGCCACTGCGCAGCCGCTGCTGGAAAAATATGAAAATCTGCTGGTTGTGCAGACAACATCAAAATCCCGTTCGCTTGCCGGCATGCGCATCGGCTATGCAATCGGAAATGAGAAGATGATTTCGTATCTGAATGATGTGAAATATTCCTTCAATTCGTATACCATGAATCAGACCACGATCGCAGCCGGAGCCGCAGCGATCCGCGATGTGGAATATTTCCGCAAGACGGTGAAAAAAGTGATGGAAACGAGAGAGTGGTCGAAGGAGGAGCTGAAAAAGCTGGGATTTTCTTTCGAAGATTCGAAATCGAACTTTATTTTCGCAACGCACAAAAGCGTACCGGCCGGGAAGATTTTTCAGGCACTCCGGGAACGCCATATTTATGTGCGGTATTTTGAGAAACCCCGCATTGACAATTATCTGCGTATTACGATTGGCACGCGGGAAGAAATGCAGACGCTGTTTGATTTTTTGAAAGATTACTTAACCGAATCAAGCAAGTAGCGAAGCGGATTGCAAATATCCGCTTGCCAAGAGGGATGAAGCAGCTGAAAATATAAAACAGAAGAAGAGTATCTGCAGAGGAGCAGAAGAAAATTTTAAAGGGGGACTGCCGTCGGAATCAGCCATGAGATCCGGCGGCAGTTTTAGAAGGTATTTGGGTATGAACAAAGAGAAGAAAGAAGTAGTAAAGGTAAATCAGATTACAGAGGGTGTTATCTGGCAGCAGATTCTGATCTTTTTCCTGCCGATTCTGTTCGGAACGTTTTTCCAACAGCTTTACAACACGGCAGATGCCATGATTGTCGGACATTTTCTCGGAAAACAGGCACTTGCGGCGGTCGGCGGAACGACAGGTACGCTGATCAATCTGCTGGTCGGATTTTTCGTCGGCCTTTCGAGTGGTGCGACGGTTGTTATTTCACAGCATTACGGAGCCAATAAAGAGGACAAGGTGCAGTGGGCAGTGCACACGTCCATTGCCTTTTCCATTCTCGGAGGTATTGTGCTGACAGTAGTCGGCATTGGCTGTTCGAGATGGATGCTCGATCTGATGAACACGCCGGATGATGTTGTAAATTATGCGCTGATTTATATGCGTGTTTATTTCCTTGGAACCATCGGAAACCTGATTTACAACATGGGTTCCGGTATCCTGCGTGCGGTCGGCGACTCGAAACGTCCGCTGCTGTATCTGATCATCTGCTGTATGACCAATATCGCGCTTGACTTTTTATTTGTTGTCGGTTTGCAGATGGGTGTTATGGGCGCGGCGCTTGCGACCATTCTGTCGCAGATCATCAGTGCGGTTCTTGTTATGGGCTCTCTGATGCGGACCAGAGACATTTACCGGCTTCATCTGCGGAAAATCAGCATTGACTGGATTATGCTCAAACGGATTATCCGCATTGGTTTTCCGGCAGGCGTACAGTCAATTCTGTACTCGGTATCGAACGTGATCATTCAGTCTGCTGTCAACTCGCTGGGAACCAACAATGTGGCTGCGTGGGCGGCTTACGGAAAGGTGGACGGTCTTTTCTGGATGATGATCAATGCGCTCGGTATTGCGGCGACAACCTTTGTCGGTCAGAACTACGGTGCGAAAAAGATGGATCGTGTACACCGCGGTGTGCGCACCAGCATGATCATGGCATTCCTGATGACGGGTCTGATGGTTGTGTTTATGTGGTTTATCGGTGATACACTGATTTCTCTGTTTACCACAGATACGGCGGTGCGTGAAATCTGTCACGGACTGATCCATTTCCTGGTGCCGACCTTCTTCACCTATATTTCCATCGAAATCCTTTCCGGTGCACTCCGTGGTGTCGGAGATGCATGGATTCCGATGTTTATCACCGGAATAGGAATCTGCGGAGTACGTATCGTGTGGATGACGGCGGTTTTGCCGCATTTCCACTCCTTAAAAGGAGCGGCCTTCTGCTATCCGCTGTCATGGGTGATCACAACGATTGCGTACTTTATTTATTACCTGTTCTTCAGTCAGCTGAGTAAGAGGAAAGAATTGAGGAGTATCTAACAGAATGTTCAAACTGTATTAACAAAACTGTGCTATCATGAAAATATCAGTGTCAAAAGGTCAAAAAACCGATGCAGGAGGATTTTTGAACTCGGGACACGGCAAAAAATGAGTAAGTAGCCATTTTTCAAAGAAAAATGAGCGGATTACAAAGGAAAGACAGGTGGAACGTAAGATGGTAAGTGAAAAAGTAACGATTGTCAATCCGTCAGGTCTGCATCTTTTAAACGCGGTAAATTTGTCAAACAGTGTAAGCCGGTACAAATCTTCCATGTCGTTTACCTATGAAAACAACGGGATGCAGGGAACGGTTAATTTAAAGAGTATTTTGAGTATCGTAGCTGCAGGAATCAAGCAGGGAGAAACCATTGAGATCTGCAGCAGCGGGGAGGATGAAGAGGAGGCACTTCGGGCGGCTGTTGCCGCAATTAAAAGCGGGCTCGGAGAGACGCCGGAGTGAGGAGATAGGAACATAGAATAGAAATAAAGAAAAGGACCTCGCTTTTTGAAAAAACGGAATGGGAAACCGGACCGTATTTCAAAAAGCGAGGTTTTTTTTGTGGCGGCAGATAAAAGATTCCTGCCTTCGGGGGGGATTTCGAAAGCAGGGATGAAAAGATAAGCTGCGAAGCAGCTCTTCGGCTATGAGCAAGCAGCGAAGCGGATTGCTCATAGCCGTTTGACAACAGGAGGTATAAGGCCGGAAAAAAGTGTCTACACTCTGGATAAAGCAAAAATGCAGAGAAAAGGAGTGTAGAAAAAATGGCAAGGCAGAAGAAAATTGATCTGGAACATATGACGGAGAAGGAGAAAATGAAATACGAAATCGCAGGTGAGCTGGGGCTTTTAGAACGCGTGCTGAATGACGGCTGGCGATCACTCACGGCAAAAGAAACGGGACGGATCGGTGGCCTTGTGACACGGAGGAAGCGGCAGATGGCGGCGGAAGGAAAGAACGAAAACGAAGAAAAATAAGCGGTACCGCAATTTTTGCAATATCCTCAACAGTTTTGACCATAGATTTTTCCTGTGAAAGCGTTATAATAAAAACAAGGAATGGGTGGTGCCGCGCCAAAGTCCGTGTCTGCACGAGACCCGGCGACTGCCGCGATACCCTGAGAAACTCGCAGAGCGTGTTTCGGATCGTTTGGAGAAGTGAGGGAAAAGTTTATGGAAGCAAAAAAAGAGAAAAAGTATATGTCGGATATCCATCTCGAGGATTATACCGAACAGTACGAAACGGGATTTGCCACAGTGGACACGATGATATTTGAAGGGGGAAGAAGAGAGGAGCTGCTGAACGGCGGCTGGCATTATGCAGTCGATCAGTACGATACCTGTCTGCGCCAGAAATGGTACAAAGAGAGATACCGCGACGAAAAAGGCTTCACTGTGCCAATCGACTATTCCTTTGACGAGTGGCCGGTGATGCAGCTTCCGTGCAGCTGGAATACCATCGATCCGATGTATCTCCTGTATGAGGGAAGCATGATCTTTACGAGAAAAATTTCCTATATCGCAGAAAGAGAGGAAACAGTTTTTCTGAAGGTGGGCGCAGCCAATTATCTGTGCCGCGTTTTCTTAAACGGAAAATACGTCGGTATGCATCGCGGCGGATCGACACCGGCGTTCTGGAATATCACAGAATACCTGAAAGCGGAGAACCGCATCGTGCTTGCTGTTGACGGAACGAGACGGCCGGAGCAGGTGCCGACCGAGAATACCGACTGGTTCAACTACTGCGGCGTATACCGCGATATCGCACTGATCCGTGTTCCGAAATGCCATATCAAAACTTTTAAAATTGCGCTTGTGCCGGACGGAACATTTGGACATGTTATGGCGAAAGTGACACTGTCGGAAAAAATCACAGCCAAGGCAGAGCTTGTCATCGAGGAGCTTGGCGTGAGCCGGAAAATCCAGCTGGAAAACGGAGCCGGAGAAGTTGTTTTTGATGCAAAACCGGAGCTTTGGACACCGGAAAAACCGAAGCTGTATGATGTAAAAGTAACCTGTGGAACCGATACCGTCAGCGATCGGGTCGGCTTTCGTGAAATTCGCGTGAACGGCAGAGACATTCTGCTGAACGGAGAGCCCGTTTTCCTGCGTGGTATCAGTTGCCACGAAGACAGCGTGGAAAACGGAAAAGGCCTGACAAGAGAGGAACGGATCGAAAATATCCGCATTGCGAAAGAACTGGGATGCAACTTCATGCGCCTTGCACATTACCCGCATAACGAAGAAATGGCAAAACTCGCCGACGAGCTTGGGCTTCTTTTGTGGGAGGAAATTCCGGTTTACTGGGCAATTCGTTTTGAACGTGAAAAAACATATGAGGATGCCAAAAATCAGCTCCGCGAACTCATCAACCGTGACTGGAACCGCGCGAGCGTGATCATCTGGTCTGTCGGAAATGAGAATGCCGATACGGATGAACGGCTGAAATTCATGAGCGCACTGGCAGAATGCGCGCATCGGGAAGATGAGACGCGAATGGTGTCTGCGGCCTGCCTGGTTAATGCTGCGAAAAATAAGATTGAGGACCGTCTGATGGAATACCTTGACATCATCGGCATCAACGAGTACTGCGGCTGGTACACCCCGGATTTTGCGATGCTGCCGGCACTGATGGAAAACAGCCAGCCGGACAAGCCGGTTATCGTAACGGAGTTCGGCGCAGACGCGCTGCCGCATCACCATGGAACCATCTCGGACAAAGGAACCGAGGAGTGCCAGGCGGATGTGTACGAAAAACAGATTGCAACGCTGCGGAACATTGACTACATCAAGGGCATGACCCCCTGGATTCTCTACGACTTCCGCTGCCCGCGCAGAACAAGCCTGATCCAGAAATATTATAACCGGAAGGGGCTGCTCTCTGAGGACAAAAAGTACCGCAAACCGGCATTTTATGTGCTGCAGAAATTTTATGAAGAGCTGAAAAGAAAAGAACAGTAGGGGCAAGAGCTTTTCGAAAAGATCAGCCGACTTGCACGGTTGATGATATCAAACGGAACAGAGAAAAAAAGACAAGAACAGACAAAAACAGATGGTATGAAATCAGCTTTGAAGTCCGATTTCATACCATCTGTTTTTTTTTCACTGCAACAATCCGCCGTAGGCGGAGAATCCGGCAAGTGCTGTGTTATGCTTTTTTCTGTGCAGCCATCCACTCCAGAATCGGAGTTTCTTTTCCGTCCGTCATAACCGGTTTGCCGTCATAATCGAGGACACACTCATCGTTCAGCATCGGGATCCAGGACCAGTGGCCGATGTATTCGAATGGGGTGCCGTCTGCATTTTTCTGGGTTCCGGTGTGATCGAGTACCTTGTCCCAGTAGGTGAAGTGTGCATTCGGATTGACCTTTGCCAGACGCTCATAGGTCGGAACGACAAAGTCATCCGGAACGACAACCGGGTCGGTTTTTGCGTGTGTAAACCAGATCGGCAGATCTTTGAGCTTCAGAATATCTTCATCGGAGATAAATGCATCCGCCAGAGCCTCGCAGACCGGATATGCGGCAGCGTAGCGGGACGGGTTGAAAATGAGCTGTTTCATGGTCATAAAGCCACCGTTGGAGCAGCCGCCGATGTAGATGCGGGAGCGGTCAATCTGCGGATGGGCATCCACGAAAGCACCGATCAGGGCATCGAGAACTTCGGTATATTTGGAAGAACCGTCTTTGGTATATTCGCCGGTTCCGTCATCCATCCACATGGTTGGAGCCTGTGGAGCGAGCAGGTAGGTCTTGCCGCCGAAAATTTTCTGAATCTTTGGGGAAATCAGGTTTACAACTTTATTTCCGATTGCTGCAATCAGCGGTTCCTGTCCGCCCTCACCTGCGCCGTGCAGCCAGATGATCAGCGGGATTTTCTCATCCGCATCCATTTCCGGCTCGTAGTAAACGTAAGAGAGCGGAATCTGCGGATCATCGTAGCGGTCTTCTTTGAGCCATTCACCGTAGATGACGCGGTTTCCGCCGTCTACGTCGAACGTCTGCGGAGAAATGGCATCATCGTCTGTTGCAATTTCAGAGGTCTGTGTCACATCGTAAGCAACATTGACAAATACATTAAAATTACCGTTGAATTTGATGATGGAGCCGATTCCTTCCATGATGAAACACGGCAGCTCCAGCGTCAGACAGGTACCGTCCTCGCACGGTGCACCGGTTTTGTCAGAAACGTAAACGTTCGAAACGCGGCGTGTGCCGTCCATGGAATCATCCGGTTTGTCACCCATGAAATTCGGCCAGACAAAGTTCTCACCCTCGGTGGATGTACGGGTAACGTGTACCGTAAACTGCTCCGGAGATGGGGCCGCACCCTTCATGCTTTTGCCATAATCCAGAATTATTTTCGAAATATGCGGACCGAAATCAAAAACTTCGGTAATGGTATAATAAGTTCCGTTCATTTGTAAAAACCCTCCTTTGGTACGGAATGTACGCTCAGAGTCTTTCTGCACTTGCTTTTGCGACTGACAAAAATCATCTCACAAAATCAGGTACAGAAAAAGCTTGAGAGTACAGTTGTTTGCATGGGCAGAAAAGACGGTATTGGGAATAGTAGAATTTTTTTCTGCCCGACAATACCAGTTTACTACAGACATTCCGAAAGAAAAAGTACAAATCAGAGATAAAGTTGCACAGAGATGCTTTTTCTGTGTTTTTGTTTTCGGAACGGAAAAAGTCTGATCGAAACAGAAACAGCAGAAAAGTGTCAAAAAACAGCAGAATCGTTGTTTTTCGTATTGGAGCCGTATGGAATAATAAAATCATACAAGGAAAAAGGGAGGTTTTATGAGATGATTACAAGACTAGAGGAGATTCCGGTAACGAAAGAAAGCTATCCGTTTGCCAGTGCGGAGCGTTACCTGAAGCTGTCGGAGCGCGGCTATGTGGAGAAGGAATATTATATGTATGGAACGGCAAATGTCTACGAGACAGCCGACGAGCGCGGCGGCGTCTGTGTGCGCACTGCAGATGCACCATACACAAACCGCATCATCGTCCGCGCGCCGCAGGACACTGCAAAATGCAGCGGAAACGTTGTAGTGGAGATCATCAACCCAACGAGTTTTATGGAGATTGACCGCATGTGGATTCTCGGCTGGAAGAAATTTGTACGGGACGGCGATATCTATTTGGGAATCACAAGCAAACCGAATACCATCGCTAAAATGGTAGAGTTTGATGAAAAGCGTTACGGCCGTCTTTCCTGGGCCAACCCGACGCCGGATGTGCCGTTCTCGGAGCGACTGCAGGTCACAGGCGGACTCGGCGATCTGAATCATGATTACGAAACGGGTCTTTTCTGGGACATGCTGACAGACCTGGCGTGGCTGCTGCGCGGCGATGAGGAGCAGAATCCGATTCGGGAATATAAGAGAGAATACGTCTATTTGACGGGCTGGTCACAGTCGGGTTCGTATCTGTTCCGCTATCTGAACAGCTTTGCGTATCGTCCGGAGGTGGCACGCGGTGCGTGTGTATTTGATGGCTACCTTTCCGGAGGAGGAGTCCATTCCCTTGGTATTCCGGTCAACCAGTATGAAACCATGGCTCCGTACCATTACAGTCTGACACGTGTGGAAAAGGCGCGCGAGCCGTTTATCGCTGTGCAGACAGAGAGTGAAAACGGAAGAATGGAAGCATGGCGCATTGCCCAGCAGGACAGCGATGATCCGGAGTTCCTGTTTCGCCAGTATGATGTGACGGGTGCAAGCCATGACACTTCCTATAGCTACGTGGATTACTATCAGAACGATCCGGATCTGGTGCGGATCAACCATCTGCCATTCTATATGGGAAAAAATGAGGAAGGAAACGACTATCCGTCCCAGATTCTTTTTGCGGCAGCATTTCGGAATCTCTTTACCTGGGTACGGACAGGCGCAGCTCCGGCGCACTGTGACCGGATTGCGGTTGACAGCGACGGAGAAAACAAAAAGGATGCGTTCGGAAATACGATCGGTGGACTGCGTACCTGCCTCCTTGACTACCCAACCGGAAGATACAGCAATACCAGCGACATTGAAAAAGGCCAGAATTTCCTGGATCCGGAATCGGAAAAGGAAGGATTGTTCGGTTATCAGCAGGCGTTTTCGAAAGAAATGATAAAAGAGCTGTACGGAACATTGGCACATTACCGGGAAATGGCGGAGAAAAACACGAAAGAGCAGGTAACGAAAGGCTTTGTCTGCCGCGAGGATGCGGCGGAGCTGGTTGAGATTGCCGTGCAGCTTGCAAAGAAACGCGGACTGGAATAAAAAACAATAAACAATAAACAGTTACAGTAAAATCAGATTCGAGGAGCGTGCCCGAAAAAAACCGGGCGCGCTCTGCGCAGATAAAGGAGAAAATAAAATGGGGATGAAAGCAGAACAGTGGCGACAAATTATTTTATCATTTGAGAGCAAGAAAACATACAACAATCCATTCCTCGATGTTTCCATCTGGAGTGTTTTTACGGGACCGTCGGGAAGAAGGATCAGAAGAGAAGCGTACTGGGACGGTGGAAGTACCTATCGGATTGCCTTTGCGCCAACCGAAACAGGAATGTGGAGTTATAGGCTGGAAGCACCGGAGGAGACGGGACTTTCCGGAGTGCAGGGAACGATCGAATGTATTCCATACGAAGGAGATCTTGCCATTTATCGGCACGGATTCCTGAAAGTGCATCCATCAGGAAGATATCTGACATATGCAGACGGAACACCGTTTTTCTGGCTCGGTGATACGCACTGGGAATTTGCCTTTGGTGAGCGGTGGGACGAATCGAACCATCCACAGATGACGAGCATGTTCCGCGGCATGGCGGACCGCAGGAAGGAACAGGGTTATAACGTTTATCAGACAAACCTTCGAAGCGACAGCTGGAAGGAGCACAAGAGCCGTTACTGGAAAACGGATGCCGCAGATGATGCGCCGGATGTGGCATTTTACCAGAACGAACTCGACCGCCGCATGCAGTATCTCGCTGACCTCGGCTTTATCAACGCGCTCGGTTTTGCCTGGTCCGGCTCGATCGAGCAGGGCGTGGAGCACCAGAAACATCTGGCGCGCTATATCATTGCCCGCTATGGCGCCCTTCCGGTTGTGTGGACGCTGGCAGGCGAAGTGGCAGGCTATTTCCCGGGAAAGCCGCGGGAAACAGCCATCAAAGGCTGGCGTGAGGTCGCAAAGTATGTGGAAGAAATGGACGGCTATGGAACACTGCAGACCGCACATTATACGAATGAGCGTCCGTTTGCAGATTACTATTATGATGAATCATGGTTTGATTTTGTGCTGAATCAGGCCGGACACGGCGATTTTCCGATCAATCCGTCCTGGTACCGTACCTATCGGAAGGAACACGGAACAAAACCGTTCATTGAAGGCGAGTCTCTGTATGAATACTGTTCCACACTGGAAGAAAACGGAACCCGGCTCTGCACCGATGCAATGCTGCGCCGCGTGGCATATATGGCAGTCCAGACCGGCGGCTGCGGTTATACGTACGGTGCGCAGGGAATCTGGGATAATATCTGGGAGGTAAGCGACATCAACCCGGATTTTAATGCATTCAACAAATTTGGCATCACCTGGGCGAAAGCCATTGACGGCCCCGGAGGCGCACAGATGGGATATCTGAAACATTTCTATGAAGAACATCATTTTGAGGAGATGGTGCCTTACGATCCGGCAGAAGCAGAGGAGAGTATCAGCCCGTTTGCCAATAAGCTTGCGGCTGCCACGATCAGCCGGGATAAAACGAGAGCACTGATTTATTACGGAGAGATGGATGGCATGAGTACACCGCTCGCGGGCCTTTGCGACGGAATCTATGCAATTTCCTGGTTTGATCCGAGAACGGGACAGACAGAAAAAGCAGAAATCCAGGTGGAAGTGCGTGGAAAGTCGTGCATTATGCCAAAGAAACCGGCGGCGGGAGACTGGGTGCTGATAGCAGAATGCATAGAAAAAACTGAAAAGTGATCATAAACTATACAAAATGCGGAAAGAAACCGCAGAAAAGTGCAAATTCATCGCAGGATTGTTCTTTTTTGGAGGTAAGAAAGCAGATATAATAAGATCATCAAATGAGTCACGGCCGAAACTCAGAAACGAAATAAAGCAGCAAGACAAAAAGATAAAAAGCGAGGACGAAAGAATGAAAAAGAAAGTAGCAGCGATTTTCATGGCATCCATTATGGCATGCTCCATGGCCGCATGCGGAAGCAGCGGCGGAAGTTCAGATTCCGGAAAGACAGATTCTAAGGATAAGAGTACCGCATCCAGTACAGCAGAGAACGGAAGCGGAGAAGTGGAAAAAATCATCGTAAGCTTCCCGACCTGGACGGGTGCTCCGGCAGATACGGAGAAAGTACAGGAAGCCATCAATGATATCACAAGAGATAAGATTGGTGTTGAAATTGAGCTTTCCATTACTGATTACGGTTCCTTTAACCAGAACACGACGCTGGCGCTTTCCGCAAATGAGGAAATTGATGTACTTGCATGTGTAGGTTTCCCATATGCAACCGGAATTCAGCAGGGATACCTCTCCGACCTGGAAGAAAATGATCTGATTCAGACTTACGGACAGGGAATTATTGATGCGGTTGGACAGGAAAATGTAGATGCCTGCCGTGTAAACGGAGTTTTATATGGACTTCCAAGTAACCGAGACATTGCACAGGGACGTGGATGCGCAGCGATCGCAACCGAGTATCTCGATGGTATTGGCTACGAAGCAAACACAGACGATGAGATCGTAAAAATCAGTCTGGATGAATTAAATGACATTTATGCACAGCTGCATGAGAAGTATCCGGACAAAGAGGTTTATCGTCCGACAACAGGTTCTATGTCGCAGTTCTCTAACGTAGACTCCCTTGGAGGAAATGTGTTCGGTGTGCTGCTTGACTATGGCCAGAACCTTGATGTTGTAAACCTCTTTGAGAGCGATTTCTACAAGGATTATTGTGCAAGACTGTATGACTACAATCAGAAAGGCTATATCAGTGCCGATGCATCGACCGATACAACAGCAGTCGGAGAGCTTGTAAAAGCCGGAACTCTGATGAGCTATACCACAGGCGGAAAGCCTGGCATCAAAGCGCAGGAGACTACACTGACCGGTCGCGATATGACCATCTTCCAGACACTGGATGACTATATCAGTTCCACATCTGTGGCTAGTATGCCTTGGACCATTCCGATCTCTGCACAGCATAAAGAAGCAGCCATGAAATTCCTGAATGAGTGCTACACAAATGCCGATATCGCAAACCTTCTGGCATGGGGCATCGAGGGAACACATTATAAAATTGGCGATGACGGACTTGCTGCTTATGCAGACGGTGTAGATGCATCCAACTCCGGATGGAATCATTCCATGGGATGGATGATGCCGAACCAGTTCCTGACCCATGTATGGGAAGGAAATGATCCGGATCTGTGGACAGAGATGAAAGAGTTTAACACCAATGCAAAGGTTTCCAAAGCAAGCGGTTTCTCCTTTGACAGCACAAATGTGGCAAACGAGCTCACAGCAGTACAGAACGTATACAACGAGTATCAGACCAGCGTAGAGTACGGCTTTGTAGACCCGGAGACCGGAATTGCTGAGATGAATGATAAGATGATGACTGCAGGCCTCCAGAAGATTATCGACGAGAAAAAGGCACAGTTGGAAGCATGGCAGGAAGCAAACAAATAAAGTTTAAGAATTTAGATCAAAAAATGACTGCGCCGTCCCAAAAACAGGACGGCGCAGGTTGTAAGAAGAGAAAAATCTGTCAAAACCGGAACGCTTTGGGACCGGCTGCGGATAAGAAAAAAGGAGAATGAAAAACATGGCAAGAGTGAAAAGTCAGAAGAGCCAGAAAAGACGAAAAACATTTGTACGCTTTCTGCCGATCTATATTCTGATGCTGCCGGGCCTCATTTATCTGTTTATCAACAATTATATGCCTCTGCCGGGCCTTGTAATTGCATTCAAACAGTACAATGCCGGAAAGGGCATCTACGGAAGTCCATGGGTAGGACTGAAAAACTTTGAATATCTGTTTACGACAAGCGATGCCTTTGTTATTACACGAAATACGATTCTCTACAACGTGGCCTTCATTGTAATCAATACAACACTGGCAATCGCAGTAGCTATTATCTTGAGTGAACTGGAAGGAAAACGGAAGAAAGTTTACCAGAGTGCAATTCTTCTTCCGAACCTCCTCTCCACCGTTATCATCGGATATCTTGTTTTTGCATTCTTCAGTGTAGAAAACGGATTCATTAACAACACGATTTTAAAGGCGCTGGGAAAAGATCCGGTTTCCTGGTATTCGGAACCGAAATACTGGCCGTTTATCCTGGTTTTTGTCAGTGCATGGAAGTCGGTTGGCTACAACTGTATTGTGTATCTGGCAACACTGATGGGATTTGATAAATCCTTCTATGAGTCAGCCAAGATCGATGGTGCAACGAGATGGCAGCAGATCAAATATATTACCCTGCCGCTTCTGCGTCCGACCATTATCATGCTGACCATGATGGCAATCGGAAGAATTTTCTACTCTGACTTCGGTCTCTTTTACCAGGTGCCGATGAACCAGGGAGCTCTGTATTCCACAACAAACACAATTGATACCTACGTATATCGCGGACTGCTTCAGATGGGCAATGTTTCGATGTCTGCCGCAGCCGGTGTTTACCAGTCGATCGTAGGATTTATTCTGGTGCTTGGCGCCAACCTGCTGGTACGTAAAATTGACCGCGACAGCGCGCTGATCTAGGAGGAACGGTATGAAAACAAGAGAAGATAAAATTTATAGCTTTTTCGGCCATCTGATCATGACAATCCTGACACTGCTCGCGATCATTCCGATTCTGTTGATGTTCATTTCCTCATTGACTGACAATGCAACTCTGTTACAGAATGGATACTCTTTTCTGCCGAAAAAGTGGAGTACCTATGCTTATGAGTGGGTATTCACATCCAGCAGTTCCATGGTAATCAAAGCCTACGGAATGTCCTTTATCCTGACCGCAACCGGCGTTGTCTGCAGCCTTGCCCTGACAACCTGTCTGGCCTATGGTCTTTCGAAAAAAGGTCTGCCGGGACGCAATGTCCTGACCTTTCTGGTGTTCTTTACCATGCTGTTCAACGGAGGCCTTGTACCGACCTATATCAACTACACAACCGTATTTCATGTGAAAGATACGTTTTTCGGATTGCTGGTTCCGTCTCTGATGATGAGCGCATTCAACGTTCTTCTGATGAAGAGCTACTTTGTCACCGGTGTGCCGGATGAAATTCTCGAGGCTGCCTATATTGACGGTGCAAACGAGTTCCAGACTATGTGGAAGATCGCAATTCCGCTGTCCAAGCCGATTATTACAACAGTTGCCATGTTCTCTGGTATTGCCTATTGGAATGACTGGAACAATGGTTATATCTATCTGACAAAGAGAACGGATCTCTACAGTATCCAGAACCTGCTGAACCGTCTGATGCAGAATATTCAGGCGCTGACGCAGAACGCCAACAACATGGCGCAGGCAGTCGAAGGCCTCTCCCAGATCCCATCCGGAACGGTTCGTATGGCGATGGCAGCACTTGGTATTCTGCCGATCATGATCATTTATCCGTTCATCCAGAAAAACTTTGTAAAAGGTATTACCCTTGGCGGCGTGAAGGGCTGATAAAAAAGTAAGTGAATCCAAAAAATCCGGCTTTCCGATATGCAAAAGGAAGGCCGGATTTTTTTAATTTCTAAACTGCCGTGGTGTCATGCCCGTCGATTTTTTAAACTGGCGGGAGAAGTACGAAATATTCTGGAAGCCGCAGGTGATGGCAATGTCGCGGATGCTCATTTCGCCCTTTGCGAGAAGCTCCTTGGAGCGAGCAATCCGGCGGTCGATGATGTAGTTGATGAGAGAACTTCCCGTGTCTTTTTTGAAGAGATGGGACAGATAATCGGCGTTCAGATACACCATGGCCGCAAGCGTATCGCGATCCAGCTCGTCGGAGAGGTGCGATTCGATATATGCCTTCACGGTGGCAACAGCCGTGTCCTGGGAAGCGGCTGCCTGACGGCTTTGTGTGAACAGCAGAAGACTGTTGGAAATCCATTCTCGTAAAGCACCAAACGAGGAGAAGGTCTGCTCCGGGGAAGCAACGGTAATCTGGCGGCGGAAGGCTTCGTCTTCGCTGCCCGGATGATCCATCTGGCGAAACAGCAGCTGCAGGAACTGATAGTAAAAGCCGGTCAGAAATTCCCGTGTAGCAGTGCCGGAGCTTTTCGTCTGATTTAAGAAAGCGAAAACCTCAATCTGAAGCTGTTCCGTTCTTCCGGATGTGAGAAGATCGGACCAGCGGTCAGATGGAATCGGCTGAAAAGGCGTCTGAACAGGAGCTTCGGTTTCAGCGGCAAGATCGAAAACGTGATTTTCGTAGGTGACGTTCTTTCCGGCGAAGGCTTTCATGGAAAGAAAAGCTTTTCGCAGGTCTTCCGGGAGACAGACCTTCTGATCAACGAAAAAGTTGATCGAGAACGGAAAGTGTGTCACAAAGTCGGTCAGGGCCTGACGACATCGGCCAATCACGGCGTCCCGAGAGTGTGTGGAGGCCGGGAGAAGCAGAAGATAAAAACCATCAAGCACACGGATCGTCAGCGGCAGCTCGCCGGGTTCAAAAAAATATTCCCGGGCAATATTTTTTAAGGCAAATTCATACAGGGTACGGTTGTCGGTCGGAGAAAAGGAGTTCGTCTGTCCGGTCTGGATCAGAAGCGGACAGAAGGGCTGATGAATCAGTTCGACATTCAGACGGCGATAGCGGATTTCATCCATCACTTCGGAAGGAGCAGAGGAAATACTGCCATTTAACAGGTCGAGGAAAAACTGTTCCGCAAGCGGGAGCTCACTTTCCTTCCAGTAATTGGCATGAAGGGTGTTGACGTGGTCCTTCTGCTGCTTTTCACATTGCGCACAGGCTTTGTCAAGAGCTTCCAGAAGAGCATGGTCGTCCAGCGGCTTCAACAGATAGTCACTGCTGGAAAGCTTCATAGCGCGGGAAATATATTCAAATTTTGCATAGGCGGTCAGAAAAATGCAGACGGTTTCGTAGTGTGCCTGGCGGATCTGGTCAAGCAGTTCGAGGCCGGAACCGCCGGGCATCTCGATATCACAGATCATCAGATCAATCGGATGCGCGGAAAAGGCTTCCAATGCCTGTGTCAGATTGTAGGCACAGAAAATCTCAAAAAAGTCCGGGCGTAGTGTGCGGATTTTGTTGGAAATGCTTTCGACGGTATAATATTCATCGTCTACAATTAACAGGTTCATAATAACCTCCCAAAACATATTTTTAGCTGTTCCGGTTATCCGTCGATGCGGAAAAAGGGAACGTAAGGAAAATCAATGGTAATCTGAGCGCCTGCGCCGGGGCGGTTGCCAAAAGCAAAAGCTGCGTCGGGAAAAATCTGGCGGAGGCGGAGCACCACGTTTGTGATGCCGATGTGTTCCTGCTCGGAGTTTACATAGGTATCAAGCTTTTGCAGCACGGCAAGTATATCCTCGGAAAAACCGCATCCGGTATCCCAGATACAGATATGAAGACGGGTACACTGATTTTCTTCCTGCGCGGTGATATCGATATGCATGTCCAGCACTTTCCCCATAACGACCTCATATTTGATCGTGTTTTCCACAAAGTTCAGGAGTATAAGCGGCACAACCGTTGCATTTTGCAGCGATTCTTCGCAGGAAGGGAGCAGGCGCAGCGCGCCGGGATAGCGGATGGAGGAAAGCTCCACGTAGTTTTTTACAAGGTTTAGCTCTTCTAAAAGCGAGACGGTCTGGCCGGAGGAAAGCGTATAGCGCAGATGTACACTCAGGTTCTGAAGCATCTGCCGTGCCAGGTCCGCATGGTTATTTTCAGTCAGCTGATAAATGGTGTTCAGGCAGTTGATCATAAAATGCGGCGTGATCTGCTGCTTCAGGTAAAGCGCTTCCAGCTTCTGACGGGCGAGCTGTTTTTCGTAATTCGCGATTTTCAGATCATCGATCTCTTCGACCATATCGTTGAAAGCGGTCGTCATTTTCCGGAATTCGTCGAGCATAGCGTCATCCGGAATCCGCACCTTGAGATCACCGCCGCGGAGCTGTTCCAGCGCATGCGTCAGCATGTGAACCGGGTGAAGAACCCAGCGGTGCAGGGAAGCAGACAGGAGCAGCCAGATTACGAACAGACCGAGCGAAACGATCAGGGCGAGAAGATAAAAGCTGCTCTGATATTTGGTGTATTCCGAAGCCTTTAAAAGCAGGGTCAGCGACAGCGGTGTTTCGTTCAGTTCATGTGAAACAGCCATCCAGGAGGTTCCATCAATGTCGTAGGAAGGATATCGTCGCCATTTCAAGCGGGGAGCCTCCAGGCGGACATCGTTTGACGGGGTGCGCAGAAGAAGGGGACCATCGGAAAAATACAGAAGACTGTCCTGCGTTTTTGTATCGACCAGAGTGCCAAGGAGTGTATCCGTGGAAATGTACGCGCCGAGCAGATATCCGTTCAGGTTCAGAATACGGACAAGGTAATATTTCCCGTTGATTTCGTTGAGATTCCATACAGAGGACGGATCCTCTGTTTTGGCGATTTCACGGATATAGTTCCAGAGGAACGGTGTCGGGTTGGTGGTCTGGTCATAGAGGACCAGGGCATCTGTGGCTTCCTGATAGCAGAAAAAGCCGTCTACGGTATAGTTTGGCGTTGCGTTTTCAAAGCTTTTTTTGATTCGGTTTAATGTGATATACCAGTTGGTTGTCTGTGGTTCTGCTGCGCGGAGGGAAAGAAGATCGGCATCATTTAATGCGAAAACATAGAGGTAGGTTTCCGTGCGGGAAAGATTTTCATCCAGGCTTTTCTGGTACAGAACCAGTGTATTTTCCGAGTTCTCATGGATCCGCTCAAGCATCAGACCGAAAGCGGCTGTGTTGTTGTACGCGACAAGCGCGCAAAAAAGGACGATCATGACTGCAAGCAGAACAAAAATACGAAAACCAAGTGAGTGTATGGAAATTTTGGAAAAGCGTTTTTTCAAAGGACCATCTCCTCTCCTGTACATGTTAGATATATGCTGAATTTTGAGCCAGATAAAAAGAAAATGCCGGAACTGTTCAGCAAAAGGTCCGGCAGACTCTATGGGAAAGTTTACAATAAAAGTGAAAAAACGTCAATAAATACAAGGAAAAAAGAAATAGATATCGGCAAAAGTGATAAAAAAATAACTGAATTATTGTTTAAAAATTTAATTTAAAAAGATTGACTATTCAAAATACATTTAGTAAAATTAAATTATCACGATACGAAGCAATACTTATTTTAGAAAGGTGGAACGTATGTTACAGTCTTATACCGAATATGTAAAACGATATGGAATTGCAGAACTGGTTTTCCGGGGACCGTCCGAGGGAAATCCGTTTGCGGAGCAGTGGGTGAAAGGAACGATGGCAGGCCAGGCAGAGGAAAAGCATGCCGAGGGCTTTTATGACGGAAACGGCGTATACAAGCTTCGCTTTATGCCATCCTGCGAAGGAACGTATGAGATTACCGCAGTAACAAGCTGGGGCGATGAGGCAAAGGTGACGGTGGAGGTCAGCGCAGCCGATGAAAACTGCCACGGTCCGGTCCGGGTAGCAAACACCTACCATTTTGCTTACGATGACGGAAAGGAATACTACCCGTGCGGTACGACCTGCTATGTGTGGGAGCTGCAGAGTAAGGAGACTCAGGAGAAAACGTATGAAAGCCTTGCTGCTTCTCCGTTTAATAAGATCCGCTTCTGCGTTTTCCCGAAGCACTATGTCTACAATTTAAAAGAGCCGGCACAGTATCCGTTTGAAATTCGTGAAAATTCTCCGTGGTCTCCGTCTGACTTTGAGACAGAGAAGCTGGAAAAAGCGCCGCGCAATATGTTCGGCGGCATTGATGCCATGATCGAAAACCCGGATGAAGTATGGGATTATACCCGTCCGAATCCTTCTTATTTTGAACACATTGAAAACACGATCGCACGCCTTGGCACCATGGGAATCCAGGCCGATCTGATTCTGTTCCATCCGTACGACCGCTGGGGCTATTCCCGCATGAATCTGGAGCAGCAGAACTTTTATTTAAGATACGTTGTCAACCGTTTCAGTGCATACCACAATGTATGGTGGGCTATGGCAAATGAATTTGACCTGTTCCGCTGGAAACCGGTATCCGAGTGGGAGTCCAATGCAGAAACCGTCTGCCGTCAGGATCCGTACCGCCATCTGCGCTCCATTCACAACTGTATGACCATGTACGATCATTCCAGGGGATGGATCACGCACTGCAGTCTGCAGAGAATCGATCTGTACCGTACCGCAGAAAATGTGGAAATCTGGCGCCCGCAGTATGGAAAACCGTGCGTACTCGATGAGATTGCATATGAAGGAAATCTTCCGTTCGGCTGGGGAAATATCAGCGGCGAGGAGATGACACGCCGGTTCTGGGAGGCATATACCAGAGGTGGATATGGCCAGCACGGCGAGACGTATGAAAATGAAAACGGTGTGATCTGGTGGTCACACGGCGGAGAGCTGAGGGGCGGCAGCCCGGCGCGTATTCAGTTCCTGCTGGACATTATGGAAGAAAACGGAGGCTATATGGAGCCGCTTCCGGCATTCTTTGATGAGACTTGCTGCACGAACGGCGCAAGCCATCCGAGAAAAGACTGTATCATGTACTATTTCGGAGCCAACCGCCCATGCCGTCGCCCGTTCCACATGCCGGAAGGCCAGGAGTTTGATGTGGAAGTCATCGACACCTGGAACATGACCATCACCCCGGCAGGCCGCCACAGCGGAGAATTTACGATCGACATGCCGTCAAGACCGTATATGGCTGTGCGACTGGTGAAAGTGAAATAAAAATGTGGGAGAGGAATCTTGAAATTCGGTTCTGCATATGATATAGTATATGTAGCTGATAAGAGAAATAAGTGACATGTGTTCACAAAGCGAACCCCCAGCAGCGGCAACTGCTGGGGGTTCTTCCCTATTTTACGGAAGGGCATCCGCCTGGGCTAATTGTCACCATGTTTTCCGTCTAGCCACTTGCAGATATAGTAGCTGATTACACCTGCTACAACGGAAACGATAAGAGAAATAAGTATAGACATGCGCTCACCCCCTTCCTGTTGCCAGTTTGGGAGGCGACAACAACGTAAGTATAACATGGTATAGGAAGAAACGGTTTGAAAAAATAGAACGCATATTTTGATGAAGTTGCACAAATATGAAAAAAGTTTATTTTGATCTTGACAACTCGCCTCACATATGCTATCATACCACCTGTATCACGCCGAAGACAGCAGGTGCCGCAAGGCGTAAGTTTCAAACGCCTGCCGAGGAGAAGTTACACAAGGTTCATGTTATGGAATTTTGAGATCTCTTCGCCAATCTTCGCGAAGAGCTTTTTTTATACTTCCAAAGCGTAGGTACGAAATACTACAAGGAGGTGCAATCATGGCAATCAATGCAAAAATCGATCTGAAGAAGCCGGTCCTGGAAGAGATCAGCGCACAGGTAGAAGGCGCACAGTGCGTGCTGCTGGTAAACTACAGCGGATTAACCGTTGCTCAGGATACTCAGCTGCGTAAAGAGTTAAGAGAAGCAGGCGTTCATTACAAAGTATACAAAAATACAATGATGAAACGTGCATTCGCTGGTACTGCTTTCGAGTCTCTTACCAAAGACCTGGATGGCACAAACGCTATCGCAATCAGCAAGGACGATGCAACAGCTCCGGCAAGAATCATCGCTAAATTTGCAAAAACCGCTCCGAAGCTGGAGATGGTTTCTGGTGTTGTAGAAGGAAACTACTACGACAAAGCTGGAATGGAAGCACTGGCAAACGTTCCGTCAAGAGAAGAACTTCTTGGCAAACTGCTTGGAAGCATCCAGTCCCCGATCGCAAACCTGGCTCGCGTCCTCAACCAGATCGCAGAGTCCAAAGGCGGCGCAGCAGAGGCCTAAGCCTCAAGCGGGCAGCGTGAAATACGCAGCCTGAGAACATTATTCAGAAAATATCCAAGGAGGAAAATAAAATGGCAAAGTTAACAACCGCAGAGTTTATTGACGCTATCAAAGAGTTATCTGTATTAGAGTTAAACGATCTTGTAAAAGCATGTGAGGAAGAGTTCGGCGTATCCGCAGCAGCAGGCGTTGTAGTTGCAGCAGCAGCAGGCGATGCAGCAGCAGCTGAGGAGAAAGACGAGTTCGACGTAGAGCTGACAGAGGTTGGCCCGAACAAAGTTAAAGTTATCAAAGTTGTACGTGAAGCTACAGGACTTGGCCTGAAAGAAGCTAAAGAAGTAGTTGACGGTGCTCCGAAAGTCCTCAAAGAGGGTGCTTCCAAAGCAGAAGCTGAAGAGCTCAAAACTAAACTTGAGGCTGAAGGCGCTAAAGTTACTCTTAAATAATTTAAGCGTAAATCAGAATCTATGGACGCACGGCGGGATTTCCTGCCGTGCGTTTTTTTGAAAACTGCGCGTCGCATTCTCGTTACTTCAGCCTGCAAATAAAAAGT
>NZ_QUGU01000021.1:0-77607 GCF_003479185.1 Blautia sp. AF17-9LB | reverse complement strand
TTTATTCTGAATTCGTAAAACTTCTGCGAAGCAACTGCTCTTGAAAGATGTTTGTTCTTCATCATCCCCGATACATTTAAGTCTTCAATCGTTATATAAGATGGTTTGGTTTTTACGATCTCTGCGATTGTCTTATTGATGTAATCCGTACGGATATTGTCTATTTTATGATGAAGTTTTTGTACCTTAAGTTTTTGTTTTTGTATATTCGCTCTTTGAGTGGACTCTCCTTTCTTTAGATTTTCATACTTTCGGGAGAGACATCTCTGTTCCCGAACGAGTCGTTTTTCTAATTTCTTTAATCTTGCTGATTTGTTGATATTCTTATATGTCTTACCATTTGAAACAATGGCAAAATCCTTTAACCCCAGGTCGATGCCGATTCCTTCGTTAGAAAGATCAGCAGTTTTATTATCAGGAATTTCTATAAGAGCCGAAACATAATATCTGCCCGCTTTCATGGAAACATGGCCGCTTTTTATGATATATCCTTCTTTCGTCGTAGGAATGTATCCTTTTTCTTTGATACGAACCCATCCAAGTGATGGAATGTTAACTCGGTGTCTCTCGCAGCGACAATCTTTCGGATTATTCTTTACGAAATACATCTTCACATCTGATCTGCCTTTCTTTTTGAACTTCGGAAAAGCACTTTCATGATTAAAGAATTTTTTAAATGCAGTCTGTCCATGATTTACTGCCTGGGTCACCGCTTTTGAGTATGCTTCCTTAATCCATAAATATTCTGGATGTTGTGGAAGGTATTCATGATTCAGCCAGACTCTGAATTTACTGCTGCTCATGAATTTTTCGCCATTTTGATAAAGTTCTTTGTTATGGGCCAGATAGAAATTATAAATAAATCTACAAGTTCCTATTGTTTTATGAATCCTGACTTTCTGCTCTTCTGTCGGATGGATTTCCGTCCTGAAGCTCTTTAGCAATTTCCTCGTCCCTCTCTATTTGTTTTTTATACTTACGAAGTCCATACAGCCTGCAGGAGAACACATGAAGTATGGAAACAATATCCTGTACAAGTTCTTCCTGTGGTGATAATTCTTCGTTGTTTACCACCACGATCGTTGTGTTGCATTTCATACAGAATTTTTCAAACCAATCATAACCGAATCGGATAAATCTGTCTTTGTGGGTTATGATGATCGTTTTTACTTTCTGTTCCATTACTTCATCTAATAATTTATTCCACTTTTTGCGGTTGTAATTAAGACCACTTCCATACTCTTCGATACATTGGTCTACAATGATTCCCCTAGCATTACAAAACTGTCGTAAAAATGCGACCTGGTTTTGCAAATCGTCTTTTTGATTTTTTGTAGATACTCTGGCATAAATAACTGCCTGACGTTTATCATTTTCGATATTTATGCCTTTGAATTGAAGATATTGGTCATACGTATAATAACGCCTGTCAGTTGGAGTTCGATTTGCTTTTAAAATCCCTTCTCTGTCCCAACGCTGTAACGTTTTAACAGATATCCCTAACAGTTCAGCAAAATCTTTCGGCTTGTAGTTTGTGATATTTGATGTGTTCATAATATGATTCTCCTTTTACATATTTAAACACGTTATATCACATTTGACAATATATTTAGTTACTTATATTTTCCTCCTTTCCGCAAACCCGAGTTTCTGTTTACCGTCCTTCTTTCCAGTCTCACCCGGAAAGAAGACACCTGCTCTGCTCATATCCGGCTTTCTTACGCCGCCTTTTTCGCGCATTTCGAGCACTGCGGCAGTCCATCCGTCTGTTCCAGTGCTACAAGTTTTACTTTACGTTTCAGCCCTTTGCAGGAAAGACTGTTATGATACCGGTTTCCGTATTTCGTATAGTAAACTTCTGCCCCCGCAGCGCCATTTCCCACGCACTGTTCGCATTCCTTATATTTTTCTCCATCCTGATTCCGTTTCCACGCAAGCGCACCCGGTGAGGAAACCTGGATCGAAAGATTAATATGACTGCACGACGAATCGGTATGATACACACTGCCGTTCTCAGTCACCCACACCATCTGTTTTGCTTCGCCCTCTTCTTCATCCGCCTCCTCTTCTGTCTTTCCGCAGAACAGATGCACTTTCGCACACGCTGCAATTCCCCGGTTCCGCACCGGAACGAGGCGGTTTCCCATTTTCGGCCAGTAAATCGCTTTCAGTTCCAGCCATCCATTTTTCACACGGCTTCCTGCCAGTGTCACCATTCCATTTTCGCGGATTTCTTTTGGAATCTTTGCTTCTGCATAAGCAATGCACGCGGCCGTTTCCGGTATTTCATACGTTTCTTTTCCCGTCTCATCCACCGCGTAGGCACAGACGGAAAGATACCGCGCGGACTCCTGCAGAGATACCGTCAGCATTCCATGCAGCCGGTAAAGATCCACGATTTTTAATAACACAAGAACCGCGATCAGAAAAACAGGAAGTGCCAGTGAAGCTTCCACCGTCAGGCTTGCCCTGTTCCATTTTCGTTTTACAAAAGGCTGCTCTCCTGATCCGGATTTATAAAAATTCCCGGAAGAGTGGATAAGTTTTTTGATAAGGTTCCAGAAATAAATGTGCCGTTCAGAAGAACACCCTTTTGTATCCCTGCCGGAGTCATCCCATTTTTCAGGCTGCTCCCTGCATCTCATATCCATAATTTCTCGTAATCTCATACTCTCGTTTCCCAATTACCGCCGTAAAACCGGCTTCCAGTTCATCGACACAGCAATCCAGTCGGAAACCCGGCTGCTGCTGTTCTGTCCGCATATTGTATTCCACCAGATCCATCGCTCCAAACGTTACCGCTTTTCCCGATTTCTGCATCAAAAGCAGCCGCAGATAATCGGAATACTCCATGCCGCCCGGTGCATTTTTTCTGCTCTGATCCCCTGTTTCCAGCAGTTTCGGAAGCTGTTCCAGAGAAAGCTGCCACGATTCTGCCGTTTTGAACAGCGCTACTTTTCCACCATCCAGCAGTTCCCGCAGATCCAGAATGCTTTCTGCAAATGCCCAGCACACGGCAAGTGCCATTTTCACAACCGGCATCGCCGCCGGAACTCCAAACGACGCGGCAATTACCCCCGCCATTGCTTCCATCTCGCCCTGCTTCTGCGCATCTTTCGCCAGATACACCAGATTTGCCGCCTCCCGCAGCGCCAGCAGACGGTTCACGGTTCCCGCCAGATTATCCTGATCACTGTTTTTTCCGCAGAGCACATATTCCACCTGGCACTGCAGCCCTTCCTTCTTCTCCTTGCTGGTATAGCACGGAAATTTCCACAGAATATATTCGGACGAAAGTATCTTATCCACAAAGCTCAGTTCTTTTCCACACTCTGCCATGCCAAACCCGCTCTGCAGCTCCCGTTTTGATGCAAGAAACGATACATCCGTTTCCCCCTGCGACAGTGCCTGCCCTTCCGGGAGGACCAGTCCTAAAATTCCCATTTTCATTACTTTTTGAATGACCTCAATCGGATTCACAAAATCTTCCGGTACCGGCTGCTTCTGATCCGGTTCCGAAGGCGTGCCGTTTCCAGATTCTCCTTCACCTTCTGTTTTTTCTGTTCCCTCTTCTGGCTGTTTGGATTCTTCATACTGTTTTAAAACCTCCTCTTCCTCGTAACCGCTCTGTCCGTCCTCCTGACGTTTCACGATTTCCTGTTCTCCTCTTAATTTCTGGGAAAGCTGCTGTATTCCATAAGTTCCAAGGCTGGCTTTCATTGCCTCACAGATCTGACGGGAGAAAGCACTTCCCTCCTCGTCTGTCGCAAGACGATAGCCGCCGAGATAAACTTCTGTAACCTGTCCGCCAGATAAACTGCCTGATAGAATTCCCATCCCCGATGCAGTGGGGGACAGAACTTCTCCCGCAGTTTCTGCGACTTTTCTGCTCATGGTTTCAGGTTTCCAGACACCGCTCTTATCCCCGCCGTTATAAAAAAACAGCTCGTACTGTCCCAGCAGTGTTCTGTCATACCCGGCAAACAGAGAATACAGTCCCTGTTCCATTGCGCAGGCCGTCATCACCCGTGCATGGGCATTTCGCACCGACGCAATTGTCCCGGAAATCAGGGAAAGCATCAGTATCAGAACGAGACACAAATATGCTGTTATGCTTCCGGCTGCCCATCTTTTCTGTCTTTCTGTTTCCCTCATGGGATACAGCTCCTTCCACTTTACTTTTACTTTTTCGAACTTTAGATGCCGTGGATCGGATAAAGGATATACCGAGACACAGATATGCAAATGACATATAGGTCCGTACCGGCTTCTAAATTTTTCTTTGGAGTTCCGTATTGGACATTTTCCCGTTTATACGGTGTTGCTCTGGTTTGTGACCTTCTCCATCAGACTGTTGACCAGACTCACAAGCTGCTTTTTAAAGATTAGTACGAGTCCGATCAGCACAACGAGAATCAGAATCACTTCCACAACCCCCACTGCATCTTCCTCTTTCCAGAACTCCGATATCAGCTTCATAATTCCCACCTCCTCTCTTTACCAGCTGTTTGTTGTGGGGATAAAAACATCCCCTATGCATAAAAGGACAAAAATGCCGGAACCGTGAGTATGACCAATACAACCGCAAGCATCATGCCCATCGGAAGAAGAAGCTTTGTCGATGCCTTTTCTCCTGTTGTTTTCGCCTGCCTTCTTCTCTCCTCAAAGGCCTCCTGCGATTCCTGTTTCAATAATTCCAGCAGTCCTTTACTGCCTTTTTTCAGATTCTGCGTCAGCAGAACAGCAAGGGAACGATACGCTCCGGTTCCCATACGCATTCCCATGCGCTGGTACGCTTCCTGCTCGGAAACACCGTTTTCCATCTCCTGGCAGGTAAATACAATCTCTTCATAGGCAAAACGTTTCTGCCCGCCAAGCGCCAGATTTTTCCGGTAATCCACTGCAATCCGCTCGAGTACTTTCCGCATCCCAAGCCCGGCACCCAGAAGAAGAACCATTTTGCTGACAATTTCGGGATAATCCCGCAGCATCTGTTCTTCTCTTTTCTGCCTTGCTTTTTCTTGTTCCCTTCCTTTTGCCGCCCAGCAGACTGCTCCTGCCGCCGCGGCAAGTGCCATAAGTTCCAGACCTGTCAGATCCGGCACTTTTGACCATGTTACAGTTTCTCCGTTCAGTGTCTCCGGCAGATAATAGGCTGTTTCTTCGGGATGCGCTTCGTTTTCTTTTTCCACTGCTTTTTTCAGTGCCCTAAGAACCGCATCCCGCCCTTTTATCTCCGGTGGATAGACCTGAACCTTCCGTATATATTCTGTTGTTTCCCCCTGAAGTTCCAGTTCCGCTTTCAGCGTAACCTCCACTCCTTCTTCGGGAATCTCGTCTGACAGCAAACCCCGGCTGTCAATCAACAACGGCCTGTCTGTTTCCCAGCTAAGCGCCACCGGGCTTCCCGGTATTTCCGTAACCAGATCCATGTTTCTGTTTACCGTATGAAAAGACAGATTCTCACCTAAGATGATTTCATCCAGCGCCTCTATCGCCGCACTGAACGCCTCTTCTATCTCTTCTGCGCTGTAAGCTCTTGCAGGTACAGACAGTGTAATTCTTTCCGGTTTCTGATTTCCAACAGAAACCTCAAGTTTTTCCTCTGTCGGTTGGCTGCCTAAGGCACCCCGTTCCAGTTGAAGTTCCGCTTTTTCATCTCCTGAAACTTTTCGCACTCCGATCGGAAGGCAGAGTGCAGTGCCCGCTATAAACCCTGTCGCTGCAAGGCAGAAAATCCGTCTCACCAATTTGTGATCTTCCGCCTTTTTTCTCATCCGGAAATACCAGATGAACAGCCCCGCCCATGCGGTCAGACAAATCCACAACATTTGATTCCTCCCCTTTTTTTGCGGACGAATCGTTATGATTCGCAGTCTTACTTTTTAAACTTCAATTGCTTCTTAAAACTCAATGTCCAGAATCTTCTTTCCAAGCACCCATGCCGCCAGATACACGGCAAGGCATCCGCTCATGAAGAAAACCCCGATTACATTCCCATACATCACACTTAAGAATTCCGGAAAGGAAAGCTGTACATATCCCAGAATTCCAAACGGCACAACACTCATAATATTCTGCTCGAACCGCCGGGAAGAAACGCCCGCACGGATTTCCCGCATCGTGTCAATTCTCGTACAGAAAATATCCCACGTATTCTGAAAGATCTCGCAGACATTTCCTCCTGTCCGCTTCGCAATCACCAGTACACTTGCAAACGTCGCAATATCGTCAATGCGGCTTCGCACCGCAAGATCCTGAAACAGTTGTTCCACCGACACGGAAATCATCATTTTATGACGCATCCGGCGCAGTTCCTGTACCAGAATGTTTTCTTTTCCCAGCGACTGTTCCAGCTGTCCTGCCGCCTCCAGCACTGCATTTTCCATGGAATAGCCGGAACGCAGTGCCGTGTGCATCCACGCAATCAGATCCCGGAAGCTGTCGTACAGCTCCTCTTTCCGTCTCTGAATCCGGTTTTTCCGATACGTGTGAAAACATACGATTCCAACCGGAACCACAGCAATGCATGCCCACCACGCCCGGTAACAGAGCAGGTTCACAGCGGCGGCAATCCCAAGACTGATTCCCGCTATTTCGAGATATTCCCGACCGGTAAATTCCCAGGTCTGATAGTCGATCCCCTTCGTCTCCTTCTCCTCTGCCATGCCCGTCTTTACCTGGCTTCCCTCACGTATTCTCATCCTGTTTTCCCCTCCAGTTTTTCTCTGTGTACCAGTTCGCCTGTCTTTTGCAAGCCTCTCCCATATTCTCTTCGAAACAAAGAAACCGTTTTGATTTCGTCCTCCTCCATCCCTGTGATCTCTGCGATCTCCTCCACCCGACGGCTTCCATCCTCCCCGCGTCCTAAATGCACGAGAATTTCGATTCCCGATGCAATCTGGCGGCGGATTGCTTCCAACGGGAGCTGCACTCCCATCAGCACCATCGTTTCCAGACGGGAGATCATATCTTTCACGCTGTTTGCATGTGCCGTGCTCAAAGATCCCGCATGCCCGGTATTGATTGCCTTTATATGGACTCCCTATGTTCCCATCATGCAGAAATACAATATCTGTACTTAATACACAATGTATATAACGTTATTATCTTGCCATTTCACAGTTGCAAAAAGAAAAGAGAACCTTTCACAGCCCTCTTTCATATCGACTTTCTCATTCATTTGTCATACTCAACAGTTTGTCAACCAATGTCTCTAAACTTTTTCCCAAAAATGGGACAAAGTCTGGTATTGCACCAAATGCCATCCCAATTATTATCATTCGACCACATTCTCTTGCAGATTCCAATGCAAATCCATAGCTCAAAACACCTGTCAGAATAAATATAATTGATAAAAAGTAAAGAAAAATATTTCCCAACATCATAGGAATTTTTAATAACCAGCAAATCAATGTCATTACTACAAGAATCAAACACAAAAACACTTTTATTATGTACTTAACCAACATTTTTAATCCCTCACTTTTTTATCTTTCCGGACAGCAAGAATCCTGCCATCCGGACTTCCATTTTTTTGCTATCCGGACTTCCACTTTTTTGCTATCCGGGCTGCAAAATTCTTGCTATCCAATACAGTTCATTATCCTTTCGTGTATATCATTTCCGTCAAAATCATCTCTTCTGCATCATGACAAATGGTATTCATCCTCCTAGTCCATTCCATGTTGTCCTGTCTTTTTAATTTCTCTGTAATTCCTTGTTTCTCCATCATCTGTTTTACTAATTGTTCTTCCCTATCCCTTGCTTCTGCATCAATCTGATTCAAATGCTCAACAAGTTTTCCTTGTAACAACAATATTTGATATTTTGCCCTTCTGTGTTCCTGTAAATAGCTTTTACGAAGCATCCCATATTTCCCATATGTTGGTTCAATATCTTTAAGTGCCAATTCCGGCAAATAATAATCACCACATAACATATAAGTAAGTCCATTTTTCTCATCGTAAATTTCGTTCTGCATAAAATATTCTCCTTTTCTTCCTATAATTGGTCGTACATCTTCAACAGTGTTCCCTTTTTCATTTGACTATATTTCACTTGTAATTCTTCATATTTTTTCTGTAGATTCTCATATTCGTTTTTCGGAACACTATCGGATAATTTCTGTTCTAAACTCTTAATCCGTGCTTCCTGTGCTTTTGCAATAGCATCGCTTTTAGGATTTCGCAATATCATTCCCTGTTGTTTTTCCTTCAATTCCATCATGACCTGTTTCACATTCGGATTATTATAGAAAAAACCTCTGGAAAGTCCTGTTAATTTTGTAAGTTCAGCAACTGAAATTTTTATATTTTTTCTATACATTGTTTCAATAGCTGTTATTGCTGTTTCCGTCATTTCCGCACTTTTTTCTTTTGCCAGTGCTACCATTTTATCGTGTTTCTGCATTTTCCTTTTCCCTCCTGTATTGTGCTAATAATTCATTCATTTCATCTCGTACAGCCTTTGTATCCTCCGCTAATGCTTCGTTTCTTAACCGCCGATAATGTGGTATGGTTCGTGTATCCTTATGCCCCAACAGCCTTGCAATGCTATCATCATCTAATTTCATTTCTGTAAGTTTTACTCCAAAAGTGTGTCTAAAACGATGTGTACGAAACTCAAAATAATTTCCATTATCATCCCTGATATCATTTTCATAAATCATGATATTTACATGATATTTCAGCATTGAATCTGTATATAATTTCCCATTATCTTGCAGAAAAATAAATTCTGAATCTGGATGGTCCTTTTCTGAAACTTCTATTGCTTTTCTAATCACTTCTGCCAGCTGATCGCTGACTGGTCTTTTGTATTTCCTTGTTTTATGCTGGAGAATAGTTATAAAATAATGCCCAGATTTCTCAGATAAGCAATCCCTTCGCAAAGTCAACGTATCCTCTATTCTTGTACCGAGCATCTGATGTATTATTAGACATCTTCCTAACTGGGGCTTTAATTTTGTTAATGCACTATTAAATCTCCTGATTTCTGCATCTGAATACGCTTCTGGCAAAGCGTTGTCATATGCTCTGCAATCACTGGACAGAAAAAGATTGCATAAATTTTCTATTTCCAGTTCCCGCCCAATTTCATCCAGCAGATTATCCAAAACCGACAGTTCTGTTGTGTAACTGACTGATGTAAGACCGGTATCCGTTTTTATATAAACCAGATAATCTTCTATCATATCCCTGCTAATTTCTGTAAAATGCTTTACTTCTGGAAACCGATCATACATAAATCTAGCAAACCGACGGAATCCACACAATTCGCCTTTTATACTACCCATTGCTTTTGTCTGGCAGTGGCTATACAATATTCTCTTTATTATCTCTTTAAATTCTCTCTGCCTAATCTCACGAAAATCTAATCTATATCTTCCACGAATCGGATTACTCCTTGGCACAATATCCAGCTTTCTCATATCCCATACATCTTTTTCATTTTCTGGAATATCTGCTGTTTTACACTTCACAACATACTCATAATACATTTTCAGAAAAGAAACCTGAGCGCTATTTTGTTGCTCAACATTCCGCCTATCCGGTCTATTTCTTCTAACGTACAGCGCCAATCCTTTTTTATATAAAAATGCTTTATAGCTTCTCTCCAGTTCTTCCCATTTTTTATCAGTAATGCTGCTACAGCTTGTACACTTCTCATTCAGAAATTCTTTCAACAGATCAAATCTGTAAATATCATTTACGGCTGTTGATAATGATAAACGTCTGCATCTATCATCGATATACCCATAAATCTCATCCTGTATCTTTTCATTACGAATCTCTGATATGTAGTACACCCTGTTTTCCTTCCATTTCAGCCCAGCCAACTGTTTTTCTGTAGCTTGTTGATAACAGTCATAAGAAATCAAATTAATATTACCTTTCATCATCTTCTACTCCTTTCAATTTAAATGACTGATTTCTTGAAAAATATTTATCTTCAGCCGATACAATACGTTCCGGCATGAAATCAATGTACTGTTTTGTCATATTCTCACTTGAATGTCCCAGATAATCTCGTACCCCTTGTATAGAAACTCCATTTCCGTACATTGAAGTTGCAAGGTTATGTCTGTAATCGTGTGCTCTAAAGATATAATCTCCACAGGCAATCCCACGAGCCTTACACTCCCGAATCATCTGATTTGAAAATGTCTGTCCATTAAATGCACCACCTTTTTTATTTTTGAATAAATACTCCCCATTTTTTATTCCGTACTTTTTTTCATAATCGTTCACCAGTCCAACCAATAAACTCGGAACAGGAATGACTTTTTCCCTCCGCATTTTGCTTTGATATATGCGCATCCAATTCTCATTGCCTTGTGAATAAAAGGCTCCCGATTTTATTGTACAAACCTCGCTTTTCCTAATTCCTGTGCAAAACAAAATCAAATACATCAACTGTAAATGCTCTGGGAATGCCGGCAACTCCTTAATCAGATGAGCAATTGTTTTTTCTGGAACACTTCTTTCGTTGTGTTCTGGAAAACCTTTTTTAAAAAATCGTTCCGGATAAAACTTCAACACTTCAATATTTTTCATTTTCAAAAACTGTAGAAATGTATGTATATGAGTTATATATCGGTTAAACGTGGAATATTTAATATCGGACACATCCAAAATAGATACATAATCCGCTATATCTTGTATCTCCAGTTCAGTTACTTTCTTACTCTGTCCATCCAGATATTTTAAAAATTGTGAAATAAAACTTATTGTAATTCGGATATTTGATAAAGACAGATCAGATATCCCAACTAAATATTTTGCGTATAATTGTAAATACCAACGATTTTCTTTTTCGTAAATATTAATAAATGAAAGGCTTTTAACAGGTGAACTGGCATTGATTCTTGATTTATCAAACTGAAACCTATCCATATACCAGATACATGCTTGCCAATTTATCTCTGAATCTGTTAGAAATAACGTTCTTCTCGCAAACTCAACAATCTTAGAAGCCTGTTTTTTTATAATTTCTGACTCCTTGTTTAAATACAGATAAAATCTGTTTTCATCTGCCTGTTCCATTTCTTCAATATCATCTATTCCGTACTTATCGCAAAACCGTACAAGTGCTTTTAATGGTTCTAAAAAATATCTTCGATGTCTTTGTACCTTATCCATATTCAGAATTTCACACAGCAATATTTTTGTCTGTCGCACCAACTGTGATGAATGTATCCTCGTTAAGTCCCATAACAAATCATTCTTATCGACCACCTGACGGAAAGATTGTGCTTTCTTCTTATTGGGGACATACAGCAAAAACAATTTGTCTTGCTTAAAAAACTCCTGTTCTACAGAGAAAGGATTTCCTTGTGAATAGACATCCGGCATATTTTCTATTTTTAAACGATCAAATAAGCTCATTAATTCCACTTTATATTTTTCTGAAATATCCTCTTTTTCAAGAGACTCCATATACATTTTTCTCGTTTCATAGTTAATATCTGCAGTACACTGTATATCTGTATACTGAAAAAATTTATATAACCGGTTATAGTATTTTGCTTCTCCATTCGTAACTAAAGATATTTCTTCCTTTAATTTCTCAGATATTTTTTCCTGATATAACTTCGGAACAATTTTTAATACTGCCAAGGTAATCCCTCCTTCCTTTTACAGAAAATCTGCAATTTGGTATAAATCTTCATTATTTGAGTAGTATTGATCTGTTGCTTCTATCAATCGTTCATTATTTTCACCCAAGTATTTAATGGTAGTTTCAACTTTCTTATGCCCCAGGGCAAAACGAATGTCATTCAAATCCCATCCTTCTTTTCTTCTTTCCTCCGCAAAATAGTGTCGGAGCTGATGCGGATGGGAATTGATATCCGTTTTTTTGGATAGTCTTTTCAACATGCTATACACAGAATCCGCATCTAATGGCTCTCCTTTGTTTTTTCCAGTCAATTTTGTAAATAGATACTCCGAGTTCATCAGACTTTTTCGATTATCAGAAATGTACTTAACCAAGAACTCAAAAGTTGTATTACTTAACAAAGCCATTCTATATTCTGCATTTTTTGCTCTTGCCAAGTTGGTATTGGATTCACGATACCTTACCCGAACCGTCCTTCTTTCAAAATCAATATCTTCGGTATAATGGATTCCCAAAATTTCCCCTAATCTAAGACCGGTTTCTGCCATCATTGCTATCAGCAATCGATCTCTATCATTCGTACAGGCATTTATCAGCTCCTGTATTTCTTCGGATGTTATTTCTTCCAGATTAGGTTCTTCTTCTTTGAAGAAACCTTTAAACGAATTCACTGCATTTTGATGATTTACTCCCATACTGTCAAAATACGATACTTTTTTTACTCGTAAGACTTTAAGCATTGGCAAAACATCTTCCAGTGCCAAAAACTGGTAGTATCTGAAAACTGCACCAAGATACATATTGCAGGTCTTATTGCTCGTTTGTGTATTATGCTCAGTATGCTTTCCACTCTTAACCCAATACAAGAAATCAATAAAATGTTTATTCTGCTCTGAATAGGATAGCAATGTAATCTCATCCAATCCTATCGTTTGCTCCTGCAGATAATTGTAATAATATGAAAGTGCGAAGGCTGCGGATTTTACAGTATTCGGAGAAGCATTAATCTGATCCAGATGCTTCAAATACTTTGATGGAAGAATTTCAATTTCTTCAATATCAGAAATAATCAAAAAACGTGGTCTATTATCTTTCAAAATCGAAACAACCCTATATTTCAATCCACAGCCCTCCTTCCTTTCGTTTTGATTTGTTTGACTTCTTTGACTTCTTAATTCTACATTATACACAAAGAAGTCAAAATGTCAATTACGTTTTTGATTTCTTTGACTTTTACAAGAATATCAATAAAGCATTTTTTGATTTCTTTATGTTTTAAATTGATTTTTAGGGATATAATTGATAAGATAAAATACAAGAAGTCAATTTATATAAAGTCAAAGAAGTCAAGAGGAGATTTGCATGAACGAATTTATATCAAATTCAGGCACACTAATAAATCCTGACAGCGTTTACGATCAGGAAAGATTCATCAATATACTTCAAATCATTTTACAGAAAAAAACACAAAAAGAATTATCTGAACAAACAGGCTTAAATAATGCAACCATTTCACGAATGCTCAACGGTGCCCGATCTGGAAGACCATATAAAAGCACTATTGATAAAATTGCAAAAGCCATTGATGATCCAGAACTTATCCAAGAGTTATATGATGCAACGGGATATTCTTCTAAGAAAATACGGGAACGAAAAAAGATAATTGCAGACAATGGATTTTCTCTGGATCTCTCTACTGTTCAGGTGCATGAAAAATTTTTTTCTACCTTAATGCGTGGACTTTCCATGATGACAAGTCTGCATAAAGTTGAATGGACAATAAAATCCGGAACACCCAGATCATACGATTATTTAATTGAATTAAAAGAGGGAAATATAGATTATTGGTATATTAGATATGTAGATAGAATTACTTCTGATGAAGAAAGAAAAAAAGCCTTAACTGCCATTTATGGAGAATTTGCAAAATTGAAATTGGGCGGAAAAATCAAAGTTTCTTGCGCCACTCCTTCTTACGAAGATTATGATTATTTTGTTACAATTCCGCCATATCAATTAAATACAAATGCTTCAATTATACATTTTGATTCTGAACTCGAAAGATTTGCAGACGAAACCTTTTTAGAGACAGCTTTACCACTTAAAGAAAATATTCCTGTTAAGGATTTTTGTAATCTTACCGAATCACTGATACTATAACTTTTTGATTTTATCACAGAGAGAGTTACTTATGGCTCTCTCTTTTTTTAACACTTCCTCCTCCCACGTTCCAACTCATTATGGCTAATCATTTTCTAAAGCAAGTATCGCCTAGAGTAACTCAAAATCCCTTTTCTGGATTATGATTCTCTGACAAACTTGATAGAGATTACGATTCTCCATACCCTCAATATCACAAAATATCAAATTTTGCTATTAGCTCATAATAAATTTTCGCAGCTTTCTGTTTTTACACTCATGGTTATCAAAAGCTTTTTTTAACCATCTGCTTCTATCGACTACAGATTTAAAATTTTATTATTCAAAAAAAATAAAAGGCATTCCACAAAAATACCTATCACCAAAAATATAATGGACACTTCTATTCATTATATTTGCACCGACAACTAGAAGTTGTTTTCCTGCCAACGCCTTTCCAACAGCATAAACTCCCAATAGCATTTTGATGATATAAAAATACTTCTTTCATCGTTGAAATAAAATACCTTGTAAATAGAATATATGTGGAATCTCTGTTTCTCATAAGTTTCTCAATTACCCCAGAGCAAGATCCACCTGTGTTTAACAATATTGTCTTTCCGACAAATATTCTTTCATCAGGTTTATATCTTGCTGGGGATTCCCCAAACCCATTCTTTCTATTTATGCCGAGATTACTGTACACATTAGAGCAAGATCCACCCCGGTAATACCATATCGCTATTTTAGCATTATGGCATTTTCCGGATGTTGGAATCTTGCTAAGGATTGTGCTCCCTAGTTCCTCACATTCAGCATAAATATATGATTGGTTCCTCGAATTTCTTCGGTCACAGCACAGGGAGAAAAAATAGGCTAAACAGCCCTATATCCCTGTGAAATCACCATGTGATTATAAAATAGCAAGGACAGGAAGTGTGGATACACTTCCGCAAAATTGCCAATTTCGGAGCCATATCCAAAATTGAAAAATACATAAAAATCAAAAATCCGAAACCTTACTCGATATCCAAATTTATAATTTTTACAGATTACAAAAAAACCAATATGAAAATTTTACAAATTTTGTAACACATGTAAAATTCCCATATTGGTTTTCATTCATCTTTTATGGATTTGGAATATTCTATGTTTTCAAATATTTTACTTTGAGCAAAAAACAGCTCTATAAACTTTTATCATTGCATTTTCTGGTATAATTTCATCAACTCTCCCACACAATCTGCTTCCGTCATTTTTGTACTAAAGCCATACGCAGCCATAACAGCTTTATCATTTGCAGTATGTGCTCGTCGTAACTCGGCTGGCATTGTTAAAGGATCATATAAAGCCGCAAGATTACTACTAGGATATAATGTTCTTGCTTTCAAAATTTCCTGTGCCGATTTTTCAATTTGTTCCCGATTCTTCTCCGTTACTACAGGCCACGGAAAATTGTTATACACTATTGTGTTTGAATAACTATAATCACTTTTTAATCTTCCACACACTGCTCGCATCCATGCCATGTGAACATTCGACATCAATACACCAAATTCATAAAATGATGCATTGGGCATAGTGAATAATTTGTCTCCCGGAATAATTTCACCATCTAAATAATCCATTGGAATATATCTACGATTCTGAGAAGAAACTTTGGGAATCGCAATATATTGATTTTTATGTTCAAGTATTGATGCAAATAAAGTTGGATTCTCAGCCGCTTTTTTTGTGTTCGCTCTTGTACTACTAAGTCTAAATTCACGTACTTTATTCACTCGTTCTAATATCATCGGACATTTTTTTAATAATCCAGGATCAGCTCCAACAAGCCAAATACAATATCTCGGCTTTCGATCAATAAAATCTTTTCCCATCATATAATGTCTAAAAAACGGAGAAGCCTGTGGTTCTTTTTCCAAAAACTCTTCCTTTTCCTCTTCCGTCAATATTAAAAATCCACCATCAATTGCTTGCCCACCTAATGCTATTTCAGGAACATTACACAATGGTTTCATTCTTTTTTCAATGAATATATTTTCTGCATCAAGCAAATATCCATTAATATTATTCGCCGGAATTGCGTTCTCACCTGAATAAATTATTTTCTGCTTATTATTTACAGCTCTGCTAAAGCCAACAATTACACAATGAACATGCGCTTTTATTGACGCTTCACTATCCCATATAAATGTTCTGTATGCAAAATCAATGTGTACACCTGATTCAAAAAGCGGTTTCCAGAGAATCGAAACACTTTCTCCCTGTGTAATTGAATTAGTTGATACCAATGCTGCTCTGATATTATAATTTCCCATATAGTCAGCCGCTTTTTTATACCAGCAACTAACATAATCAAGATTTCCTATACTCTTCCATCCTTCAAATATCTTCTCAACATCTTCCTTCTGCTCCGACGCCATCCAACGTGCTCCTACAAATGGCGGATTTCCCATTATAAACGATAATTTTTCTGCAGGAATTACATCATTCCAATCAATTCTTAATGCATTTCCTTCTGTAATATTTACATATGTCTTTAAAGGAAGAAAATCGTCATTAAATCCATACACAATATTTTTCGTTTCTTCCAACATTTGAGATTCTGCAATCCATAAAGCCGTTTTCGCAACTGTAACTGCAAAATCGTTAATCTCTATTCCATAAAATTGCTGAATAGAAACTCTAATTGGATTATTTACCTCTACCAATGTCATTTGTCCGCCAACTTTTTCCTTTATCACCTCATTCTCCAAACGACGAAGCGACAGGTATGTTTCTGTAAGGAAATTTCCGGAACCACACGCAGGATCAAAAAATGTAAGTGATGCCAATTTATTTTGGAATTCTTCCAATTTTTTATCTCTGGTACGCTTCACTTGAATTGCTCTAATACTATCAAATTCCTTCTGCAAATCTTCCAAAAAAAGAGGACTAATAACTTTATGAATATTTTCAATAGATGTATAATGCATTCCTCCTGAACGTCTGGTCTCAGGATTTAATGTAGATTCAAATACCGCTCCAAATATAGTTGGAGAAATATCACTCCAGTCAAAATCTTCTGACGCTTTTGTAAGAAGTAATTCTTTAATTTTCTCTGTAAAAGGTGGTATCTCAATAGTTTCATCAGCAAATAACCCACCATTTACATACGGGAACTGAGCAAGTTCTTCCTCTAAATACTCGTCTCGCTCTGATACAGGTGTATCCAATATCTTAAATAATTCTATTATAGCTCTCCGGCAATCCTTTACTTCATATGTTTCCAAATAATCATGGAACATATTTCTCTTTCCAAAAATACCAGCATCTTCTGCATACAAGCAAAAAACAATTCGCACACATAAAGCATTCAGGCTCTTTAGTTTATGCTCTCTTTTTTCTCTCTGCTCAAGTGTTTCATCCTTTTCCTTAATATCTGGTATACGATATTGTTTTAAAAACGCATCATAAATAAGCCCAACAATACCTCCTGCTTTTATTGATACTTCCATTTCATGCGATATTGTCTTTACTTCCTTTTTCACCAAGAAGTCCAACAATGGATATTTGCTTTGTAATTCATCTAAAGCAATCTTTGTCGGTTCTGGCTGTTTCTGGTTCATATCATAAATCCAAATTTCAGCAAAATTTGACGTAACAATCCACCGAGCTCTTTCATCAAAAGTCAGCTTTCCATTATATCTGTCTGCCTGTTCAAATGGAGTAAGATCAACATCTCCTGAATTCCTGATTTTCTGATCCAATGCTTTTCCAAGACTCTTCTGTTCAATAATTACTCGTGTTTCAGGAATATACACATCAATACGTTTTGTATTTCCATCAATTACAACTTTCTTTTCAAAGTTCAAACGTTCTGTCACATTATCCATTCCCAAAACATTCGTCAATAAATCAATCCAATAAGAACGTCCATCTTCATCTTCTTTCCCTTTTCCCATCCATCGGTTTACAAATTGACGGGCAGCCTCTCTTTGTTCTGCATCTGTCATGCTTTTTTCCTCCTAAATAATCGTGCATTCACAAATCTTTCTCCGACTATTTTTACATATCATATCCACAGTATATCATAAAATTATTACAGAACAGCATTCATATATCATTATTTGTATTGTGTCTGCACACAAGGAACTTCTACCGCCAAATCATAATAATATTGATACATGATCATGTTATCTTTTGCTTCTATATACACTCTCTGAGCTTCTTTCAGCAAGTTATTCCAAATATCTTTCCATTCACTAGGAGCCGAATCTAAAAACCACATATTATTAAATGACATTTCTATCGTCCCCCATAAATCATCTTCTTTACGCTCAGTTTTTATATTCATCTGCATATTTCGTGCAATTTCCAATGCATCTTTTTGTAAAAAAGTGAATTTCACTACTTTTTGAGGATCTGGAACTTTCTTAAAACGACGCATATGAGCTTCTGCCTTTTTAATAATTGTTTCCAATTGTTCATCATGCCATTTTTTATCCTCTAGCATCTCTTCTTCTGACATTTGCGCTTTTTCTTCATTAATTTCTCTTTGCATTTCTTCCAATTCATGCTGTGCAATATCATAATATTTCTTTTCAATCACCATAATCTCTCAACTCCATAAAAAAAGAAACAGTCAACATTTTCGTTACAACTGTTTCCTTTATTTTTGAAGTCCCCGGAGCATTTGTATCACTACATTCTGTTCTTTTTCATCAAGATTATTCCAAATATTCAGAACCTCTTGTTGTGATTCTGATAAGCTTACTGGAACATCCATTCCGGCAAAGAATTGTGCCATTGTTACTCCCAGTGCATCACATATCTTTTCTACAGTAGGCATAGTTGGTAAACTTTCTTTAGCAATAATTTTTCCAATCGAAGATTGAGATATACCAGTCAATTGTGACAGCCGATATTTACTCATATCACGTTTTTTACATAAAGCTATAATATTGTCCGCAATATAATCCTCTGTACGCAAGTAAATACACCTCTTTCCGATAGTAGTTACCTTAATTGTAACTAGAAATCCGCAAAATTATTAGAGATGTATCTTACAAGTATTTACTAAGGGAAACAGTAGTATTAAAACAAAAAAAATAGAACTATATAAAGTTGTATTCCATTAATGTCAGCTTATTATCTAAATGCTCATATTCTCTTTGTATTTCTTCAATTTTATCATATAGTTTCAGCACTGTCGAACCCTTTATCATTTTATTCTCTTGGCACATCTGCCGGAATTTTTCTTTGTACTCCCGCAGTACTCTTCCTTTTTCCTCTAATTCCTCCAGTGTTTTGATTTCCTCTTTATCTGCCATGTATTTTCCTCCCAGACATAATTTTTAATACATAAATGATAACCCTTTTTTCGCTGTTGTTCAATTACAACTTATCGCCTTTTTCTCCCATCAATCGACAATCTTCTTTTTGCTATATACATATGATATACTTCTCTTTATACAACCAATTGCTGTTGTATAGCTCACCATTTTTTCTATCTACAACACAAAAAAGTCAAGTTGTGATGGAAAGGAGGTGAGGACATGGAAATAAATTATGCACTTATTGGCAAACGTATAAGAGAAACCCGCAAACAACGAGGATTATCTGCCGAGGAGCTGGCTGAAATTGCTGATCTTTCTACTGTTTATATAAGCTATATTGAAAATGCCAAGCGTAAACCCAGTTTAGAATCTTTAATCAAAATTAGCAACGCACTTGAAATTACTATTGATGAATTACTCTATGGGAACTTGTTATACAATCCTACGGAATATCAAACTGACATTGATTTATTAATGGCAGATTGTACCAGCACTGAAAAACGTTACATATTCGAGGTTCTTTCAGCCATAAAAAACATTTTACGAATCAATGATTGGCATCTATCCTCAAAACACAATTACGATGCTGATAACCCGAATGATTATTAAATCATTCAATAACAATCAAATATCTATTTCTACATAAACCATCCGTTAATCACTTAACCGATGGTTTATGTCTTTTTCAATCCAAAAATTCTATGATAGTTATATCAACTATAAAGGATGTCGCTATTGATGAAAGAAAGTGAAGAACGAAGCAGTAATATTGATGAACAGAAAGCCAGAATCCGGCAAAGATACAAAGGTATTGATCCAGAAGAACTGGAAGTAATTCCGGCACTTCCACCAGAGGATATTTTTAAAACAGAAAAAAAACTACGAGTAGCTGTATATGCAAGGGTATCTACGGATGATCCACGCCAAACATCCTCATATGAATTACAGAAAAATCATTATCAGGATGTAGTAAATAAAAATCCGAATTGGATGCTTGTAGAAATATATGCCGACGAAGGCATTTCCGGCACTTCGCTTCAACATAGAGATGCATTCAAAAAAATGATTAAAGATTGTGAAGGCGGAAAAATTGATTTAATCATAACAAAAAGTGTATCCCGATTTGCAAGAAACGTTGTTGACTGTATCCGATATGTACGAGAGCTTTCTTCACTCCGTCCACCCGTCGGTGTATTTTTTGAAACAGAGCATTTAAATACTCTTGATCCCAAAAGCGAAATGATTCTGTCATTCATGTCAACACTTGCGCAGGAAGAAAGTCATACCAAAAGTGAAATTATGAATTCTTCCATTGAAATGCGTTTTCGTCGGGGAATATTCCTTACACCTCCTCTGCTCGGATATGACCAAGACGAAAATGGAGATCTTGTAATCAATCCACATGAAGCTAAAATTGTGCAGCTTATTTTTTATATGTATCTTAATGGAAGCAGTACTCAACAAATTGCTGATTCTTTGACAGAACTCGGTTGTAAAACAAAAAAGAATAATGATGTCTGGTCATCCAGTACCATACTACAAATCCTTCAAAATGAACGCCATTGTGGGGATGTTCTGGCGAGAAAAACATGGACTCCGAATTATCTTGACCATAAATCAAGGAAAAACAATCAAGACCGTAATCAATACAGAAAAGTCGGACATCATGAAGCTATTATCTCCCGAGATGATTTCATAGCTGTTCAAAAATTAATTACAAATGCGAAATATGGAAATAAAGAGATTTTACCAGAATTACATGTGATACAAGAAGGCTCTCTAAGTGGATTTATAAGCATTAATCCAAGATGGTCTGGATTTAAATCCAGAGACTACTTTGAAGCATCTCAAAGCGTCCTTAAACCGGCAAATATGAATGCACCTGATACAATTACTGCTTCCGCCGGTTCCTTCGATTTAAGAGACTATGAAGTTGCTAGAGGACAATTTTTCTCCTCGGTTGGTCGGATTTCTGTTTCTTTTTCATATAAACAGATCTCTTTTAACAAAGATGCTATACGGAAATTTCCAAACATAAAATTTGTCGAAATGCTAATACACCCGAGCTCAAAACTACTTGCTATTCGACCATGTTCCTCTGAAACAAAAAATAAAGTGCAGTGGTCACGTCTCAAAGATGGTCAACTTATTCCAAAACCAATTTCCGGTGCTGCATTTTTGCCAACATTATACGAGATATTTAAGTGGGACAAAAAATGCAAATATAGAATATTAGGAGTTGCTCACCAAAAAGACAATGAAAATGTCCTTATTTTCAACATGGACGATACAGAAATACGAATCCCGACAAGTACCAACGACGTATCCGCCCCCAATAACAACACGCCTGATACAATATCTGATTCTAAGAGTGTGTTAGCTTATCCTGCCGACTGGATGAATAGCTTCGGTAATAATTACTATACTCAGTCTCAAGCGCCAGAATTAACAGAATTTACAGTGGACAAAAACTGGCAAACTGCTTCAGAAAGTAAACCTTATAAAGAACCCGAGCTACAAACCACTCCTAAAGAAACCATTATACAAAATATAAAGAATATTATTACAGAAATTAAAGGAGACACCCAATGAGCGAGCAACCTATAAATCAATGGAATATGACTACAGAACCTTCTGATATGATGAAAATCAACACACCTATGCCAATAACAGTCGCACCCAGCCCCTCAAATCAAATGGAAGTCATTGACGATGATTCTTTCAGCTATGACGGTTATCAAGTTGTACGTGGCGAATTCTTCGCTCATATTTACGAACCTTCGTTTACGTTTAATAACTACAAGGTATCTGTAAATACCGCCTGCATAAAAAAGCTACCCGATGTCGAATATGTGCAAATATTAGTCAATCCCATTGAAAAAAAACTGGCTGTCCGTCCCTGTCGAGAAGAAGAAAAAGACTCTTTTCGTTGGTGTTCCTCTGGAAAAAAGCGTTCGCCAAAACAAATCACCTGTCGAATTTTCTTTGCTAAAGTGATATCTCTCATGGATTGGAATCCTAATTATCGGTACAAGATTCTCGGCAAATTAATTCGTTCTGGCAATGAAATACTGTTCATTTTCGATTTAACTTCACCTGAAATATTTCCTCGTACACTAAAAGACAATGGAACTGTAACCACTGCTAGGACACCTTCTTATCCTGAAGAATGGAAGAATCAATTCGGTATTCCAGTGGAAGAACATCAGAAATCAATGCAAGTCAATATATTTGAAGGCTACGCAGTATTTGACATACAAAAAAAGAAGAAGGCAACTGATAAATCCATAGAAAAAGCAAAAGAACCATCAACAGCAGAAAGTGAGGAAAAATCCTATGAACAACAAACACTCTTCCCATCCACTAATATGTATTGACTTTAAAAAGAATCGTATACGAATCCACCGCAATACACTCCGTCAAATTGGTAACCCAGAATATATTCAACTTCTTGTTAATCCTGATCAAAAAATGATAGGTATAAAGGCTAGTTGTGCAGAGGATAAATTGGCACATAAAGTTAAGGATTATTTTGTCATCAATGGTAACAGTTATGAATTGTACAGCCGAGAATTACTATATTCACTTTCCCAGCTTAACCTTTCTTGGGAGAAATTTAACATTTTTCGTTTAGAAGGCAATATTTACCCAGATAAGAAAATAGCTCTATTTTCCATGGATAACATCATCACAAAACTGCCACAAACAGAATTCAAATCAGAAATAATGGGAGATGAGTATGCGCAATTATAGTATATATACATTAAAAACAAAACTAGAATTCACCAATTTGTATCAATATCTCAGTGAAAAAGATTATAAACAACTTGAGCAACAGATATTATGTCATTCCTATCACACCCCCATCTGCACATGGAATGGTATTGTCATTAATGGTATAGAAGCATATGAATTATTTCGTAAACACAGTATTCCTTTCCGAATAAAAAGACTCCATTTTTCCAGTAAAGAAGATGTAATTTCATGGATATGTGCTGACCAACTTAAACGAGAGGATTTAACCAATATCAATAAAAAATACCTGATTGGGAAAAAATATGATGCTGAAAAAATTTTAGTTTCAAGACAACTTTCATCTACGAATATATCTCATATTTCCGGTGCAAGCATCGCAGCAAAAAAAATATCCGAAGAATGTAATGTAGCAATGGCTACCGTTTACAAATATTCTGCTTACAGTAGTGCACTAGATATAATTGATGAAAAAGTTCCGGATCTTGTCAAACGAGTTCGTTCTGGTCAGCTTTGGATTTCCCAAGCTAATATTATTGAACTTTCAGGATTATCAAAAGAGCAGCTTTTAAGTCTAAATAACTACCTTCTTGCCGAAAAGATAGAACATCTCAGTTATCATGATATGAAAAGGGAATTACTGTGGAATAATTACGCCAAACCAATATTAAAGAAAGAATCTTCCGTTTCTATTCCATCTATACGCAATCTGCCACAATTTGATCCAGATGCGGAAATTGCAAGTCTTACGTTGACGATTCCCTCATGGAACAGTTCTATCGAAAGAGTATTAAAAGTTTCAGATTTTAAAATTGCATCTGATACAGCAAAATATAAGCTTAAATATCAGCTTATGTGCCTAATATCAACCACAAATAATATTTTGAAAAAATTGGAGGAAATATAATTATGGATGGAAATACCGAAGATTTACAAAAGTTTGTTCCCCAAGTGCATTTTGAGCAAATACCTATTAAAAATTTATGTTCAAATCAAGATTACCAACGTAATCTTTCTATCAAACACGTTCAGCGTGCTGCAGCTAATTTTGACCTTTATCAGATAAACCCTGTAAAAGTAAGTAGACGTGATGGGATAAATTATGTGTTCAACGGACAACACACTATAGAAATTGTCGCTCTCGTCTCTGGATCAAGAGAAACTCCTGTCTGGTGCATGGTTTATGATGATCTTGTTTACACTCAAGAAGCAGATATTTTTGCAAATCAGATGAAATATGTCAAATCGTTACTACCTTATGAAATATTCATGGCTAATATTGAAGCTGGTAATGATAGAGAACTTATTATTCGTGACCTTGTTGAATCATATGATCTCTCTATTACTTCTTCCTCTCGCCCCGGAGGTATATGTGCTGTATCCACTTTAATTAATATCTATGAAAAATATGGTTTTCACACTCTTGATCGTGTTTTACGCCTTTGCGTTGCCACATGGGAAGGCGCGCCTATGTCCTTTAGCTCCAATATGCTTAATGCTATTGCCCGTCTGGATAATGCTTATGGAGAAACAATGAAAGATGACACATTTAAAGAAAAAGTAGGACGTGTCTCTGTCAGAGAAATCAGTCGTACTGCCAGAGAACGTCGTGCCGGTTCATTAGGGTTTGCAGAAGCTCTTTTACTAGAATACAATAAAAAATCCAAGTATTCACTTCCTTTTGAGAAATTATACACTCATAAAACACCCAAAAAAAGAGAACAATCAACTGAAGATGAATCCGGTCAAAGTTCCACTCCAGAAGGTCAGTTAGATTTATTTTCTACGGATCAGGACAACACTCAGGCTCTGCCAAACGAATAGCGCAGAGCCTTCAGCCTTCGTTCTATCCATACTTTCAAAAGAATACCCTACTCTAAGACTCCCTTTCATGCAAGCACTATTTTATCTTATTCCAAATTCATCATCCGCTCCATCCGCCACCTTATATATGAATATCCATTCCAAATATTTGCTTTTACCGGATACTCTTTCCTGTAAACAAATACAGTGTGATATTTAACAAAATGCATTCTACACCAGTTATGTATATCCTTCATACATATGTTATTTATACCGTTCACCCACTGTTCTAAAAACCATATGTCTTTATCTGACAATAACTCCATTATGAACAGTACATTATAATATTGAATGACACCTACTCTCTTCCTTTCCTCTATTAACCTTTTACACAATAACCTATACTTAATGTTCATATCGTTCCTATGCCTTCCCTCTAATCTATATTTTCCATCCTTATATACGTTATATATATAATTGTTATATAGTACATATAAGTGCGGATAATAATTCAAACGTTTCCGCTCCGCGCACTTCGCCGATAATTACGCGGTTCGGCCGCATACGCAAAGCTGCGCGGATCAGATCGCGGATCGTAATTTCTGTTCCTGATTCCAGATTTGCCTCTTTTGCTTCCAGCCGCACCAGATTCTCCACACCCTGGATCTGCAGCTCTGCATTGTCTTCGATGGTTATGATGCGCTCGCCCTTTGGAATGTAAGCGGAAAGCGCATTCAGAAATGTCGTTTTGCCAGATCCGGTCGCGCCGCCGATCATCATGCTGTAGCGGGTCCGGACGAGGGCCTGCAGAAACTCTGCCGCCTCTTTTGTAATACTCCCGATGGAGACCAGAAATTCCATCGTCACCGCCTGCTCCGGAAAGCGGCGGATGGTCAGAATCGGTCCGTTTAATGCGACCGGTTTCATGACAACGTTGACGCGGTCTCCATTTTCCAGCCGTGCATCCACAATCGGATTCTGTTCATTCACCACGCGGTTGCACCGGCCTACAATCTGCTGAATCACATCCTCCAGCTTTTCCGCGGAGGTAAAGCTTTTGCCGTATCTCTCGATTCTGCCGTTCCGTTCCACGAAGATATGCTGATAACCGTTTACCATAATTTCGGTAATTCCCGCATCTTCCAGCAGCTCCTGCAGGACATCGAGCCTCCGCACACTGTAGAACAGCTGTCTGCGCAGCTCCGCCTTCTGTGCCACCGGAAGATACCGTGTTTCTTCTTCCCCTAAAATCAGACGGTCAATCTCTTCGAGAACCTCTCCGTCATCCGGTTCGGATGCGATATCGATCCGCTCCATCAGTTTTCTCCGCAGAATTTCCGGCATTGTCATGTTTCTTCTCCTCTTCTGCCGTCCCGCAGAATCTGACGCACATAGTCGCCCAGCTCGCTCCAGACAAGCTCCTCAAAGTAGGCTTTTCCCGTCCGGTTTGCCGTGTGGAACGGAACGTGGATTTTCCGCATCTTGTCCAGCACTGACTGGCAGTCCCACCGGCGCAGCAAATTTTCAAACTGCTCCATTTTTGCCGCAGAAATCACATCATTCCTTATCGGAACGTAAATTTCATTGCAAAAATCCAGGATCTGATACAGGTCCGCCACGCCATCCCCGAGGTCGAGAATCAGCACTTCATAACTGCTGTTCTTCTCAATCTCCTGAAACAGCCATTTCCATTCTTCATATTTTGCAGTCTGAATGTCCATCGGCGATGCGGCGGGCGGCAGATAATCCAGGTTCTGCATCGACTGGACCATTCCGCCCAGTTTGTAGATGATGCCCTGATTTTCCTGTCTCGCATAATACAGAATATCGCTCATCCCCCTGTCGTAACTGCATTCCAGCAGCCGTTCAAATCCGGAATAGCTTTCCATATTGAGATACAGAACTGCCCGCTCCTTCGCCAGAATCTGCCCCATCGTCAGGGCAAACGAGGTCTTCTGCGTCCGTCCGACCGGCGAATAAATGCCGATAATACGCATTTCCTTTTTCGGCAGCAGTGCAGGCGATGTATCGACACCATTTTCTACGCCGTAGCACGCCATGACCTCGCGGATCACCTTTTCCGACGACTGGTATTTGTAGACCGCCGGATACTGATCCAGCACCGGACTGTGTACGCCCTCAGACAGAATGATAATCTGACGGATCGGATACCGGCGGATCTCTTCTTTCATCGCTTTATCCGAAATCAGAAGAATCTCTGTTTCGTTATTCTTTGCGAACTCCAGGAACATCTCCGCACTGGAAAACGCATGCACTTCGAACGGAATATTTCTCTTCTGGTTCAGATATTCCATAAAATTGCGTGCATATTCCATTTCCGTGTCACAGACTGCAAAAACACTCTTTTTCTTTGCAGTATTCAATAAAATCCCCCAATCCAGAGCAGCACTCCCATCAGCACGGGAACGGAAAAATGGATGCACTCCATGCCCCACTTCCCATCGTAATAGGGAACCGGCTCTGTTTTTTTCTGGTATTTTCTTTTGGTAAAATAAGTTTGGAAATAATTGAAAAATTTGGTAAGACGCTGCGGTAAATTTCCGCAGACGAGAATAATTCCGATAGATAAGACCGCTCCAGACAGGAACGACACAATCATACATTTCAGGATCGCTGGCACACCGAGAAAGCCTCCAACAGCGGATAGGAGTTTGATATCTCCCGCGCCCAGCATATGAAAATAGAACAGAATGTAAAGTGCGAGTATCGGGAAAAGCATCCCAAAAAGAAAAATACCCGCTCCCGCGGCGCCATAGCGGATGAGCTGTGTAACCAGCCCGGCGATCCATGCGGTGATAATCCATTCATTTGCAATTCTGCGTGTTCTTAAATCCATCCATACCGCCCCTGTCGCAACTGTCAGTACCAGACAGTGCTGCAAAGACATTTTGTCTCTCACCTCCCGTTTCGTTTGGGTCAACTTGATTGTGAGGTCATTATAGTTGCCTCTTTTCGATTTGTCCAGCGGTTTTCAGCAACTTTTTCCGGTTTGTGAATTGCCTCCAAAAACGGGATGAAAATTTCTCACACCAAAAAGAAAAATCGTGTGAAAGGTTTTCCGTTTTTCGCGGATTCGTAGAATCGTATCGCAATTTCACCGCTGCTTTTTGGCTATTATTTTATGATCCTTTTTTGAAAGAAATTTTCCAGCCGCATCACAGCAAAAAGAAACAGACCAGAACTTTTTTCTTCGTTCTGGTCTGCTTCCATACAGTTTTTTCTGTTTTTACTGAATAAAATCCGCATACTCCGCTCTGCTGACCTTCTTCAGATCCTCCGGCGCCATGCACAGCGTGGTTCCGATTCTTCCCCCGCTCACGTAAACCTTGTCAAAATTCGCCGCACATTCCTGAATCACGGTCGGATACTGTTTTTTCATTCCGATCGGGCTGCATCCGCCGCGGACGTATCCGCTGACTGCAGTGATATCTTTGACATGGATCATCTCGATGGATTTCTCCCCCACCGCTTTTGCGGCTTTTTTCAGGTCTACTTCCTCTGCAATCGGAAGCACCAGCACATAATACTGCTTGCTTTTTCCCTGTGCCACAAGCGTTTTAAACGACTGCTCGACCGGCGCGCCGGTTTTCTCTGCTGTGTGAAGCCCGTCGATAAATTCATCGCATTCATATTGAAGAACTTCGTATTTGATTTTCTGGCGGTCCAGAATCCGCATTGCATTTGTTTTGATTTCTTTTTCTTTTGCCATTATTTTCTCTCCGGTGCTCCCTGCAGTGCATACAGTTCTTTTTTGAGCTGTTTGATTTCTTTTTTCATCTCAATATTTTTCTGTTTCAGCCGTACGACAGCATCCCCGGCTTCTTCCGGTTTTACAGAAAGTAAACGTGCAATGCCGAGGGTATTGATGTGTTTTAAGCAGTAATCCGCATACGCTTTTTCACCGGAAAGCATGGTCACGCGGACGCCGCCTTTGTATTTCTGGGCACTTAAGATTTTGATCAGACGGATTTCCCCTGTTTTTGCAACGTGGGTTCCGCAGCACGCACAGCTGTCGCAGCCTTCGATCGTCACAATCCGCACCTGGCCCTCAATCTCTTTTTTGCTCCGGTAATCCATGGTTTCCAGCTCTTCCTTTGACGGATAACTGATCGTAACCGGAACATTTCGAAGCACGGCTTCGTTTGCCTCCTGCTCCACATCGTAGAGCTGCTCCTCGGTCAGAACGCCGTCAAAATCAACGGTAATGACATCACTTCCCATATGGAATCCAACGTTGTTGAAACCGTAAATCCGATGCACGATACCTGACACGATATGCTCTCCGCAGTGATTCTGCATATTGGAAAAACGTTTTTCAAAGTCAAGTTTTCCAACTACCGTTTTGCCCGGCTCGAGCGGTGCTTCCACGGTATGCCAAATTTCGCCGTCGATTTCCTGTACATCCGTTACAAAAATTCCATCCAGCGTTCCCTCATCTGATGGCTGACCGCCGCCCTCCGGGAAAAATGCGGTCTGATCCAGCAGCACGCGGTACATGCCGCCCTCGCAGACGCTCCGTCCTACGGTTGCCTCAAATTCACCCAGGTACGCATCCTGATCAAATAATCTTGTTGTGCTCATAATTTTTCCTCTTTTCCGTCTATTCGTTTACAATGTCAATCTGGCACATTTTCATAGCTTCCAATGCATTTTTATGACTCTGCGGCGTTACGCCCGCGCACGCGGATGCATCGACAGAAATCGGCACTTCCGGATAAAATGCTTTCAGCAGCATGGCATTGGAAATCACGCAGATGTCGGTGCAGAGTCCCACGAGTTCAATGAATTCCAGCACGCCGCCTGCCAGTTTTTCGATCTCCTCCGGCAGATTTTTTGCACCGAAGGTGATTTTATTCATCACCACGGCCTGTTTTTTCTCCGCCATTTTCTGAATTGTATCCTGCAGTGCATGACCCTTCGTTCCTTCGATACAATGCTCTACCGGAAGTTTTCTGCCCTCGGACGTTTCCAGATAATCCGCAAAATGGGTATCTCTGGTGCAGATAACAGCTCCGTCAAACGAATCCATCACCTCTGCAACGCGGTCAACAATCCCGACCGCCTCTTTCGTGCCGAGACTTCCGTCGATAAAATCATTCTGCATATCTACTACAATTAATACTTTCATCTTTGTTCTCCCTTCTGGGACATTTTTTTATAAATGCTGCATCCAGCTCAGTGCCAGTGAAATCCAGCTCTGGCACTCTTCGCGTACTGCGTTCTGGTATTCATAGCTCTGTGTCTCCTCGCTTGCAAGGCCAAGGCCGTGGCCGCCGACCGGATAAATATGCATTTCTACCGGAATCTCCAGTGCATGCAGTGCTGTAAAGAACAGAATGGAGTTTTCTACCGGCACGCAGTCGTCCGGCGCGGTATGCCACAGGAAGGTCTTCGGCGTATCGAGGCTGACCTGATTCTCGAGAGACATCTCGTCTACCAGCTCATCGTACCGGTCTCCCAGCAGATTGGTGAAGGATCCGCGGTGCGCTTTCGGACCGGATGTGATAACCGGGTAGGATAACAGCAGACCGTTCGGACGAAGCTGCTCTGCGTCTACGCCAAGTTCTTCTGCAAGGAATGTTTTCTTTTTCCAGAACACACCGTACGATGCTGCCAGATGGCCGCCTGCGGAAAATCCCGCTACTACTACTTTGTTCGGATCAATATGATATTCTGCCGCATGCTCCCGCAGATGTGCAACGGTCCAGGCAAGCTGGCGGAGTGCCGTCGGATAGTGAGCTGCCGGAGCAACACTGTAATGCAGAACAACAGCGTGGTAACCGGCTCCGACAAACTTCAGCGCAATCGGCTCTGCCTCACGCTCGGACACCCATTCATAACCGCCGCCCGGGCAGATCACGATGACCGGACGCACGCGTTCCGGAGCAATCTCACGCGAGTTGTCCAGAAAATACGTATATAATTTTGCAGTTTCTTCTGTATCTTTTACTTTGACATCTAATACCTGATAATTCATAAGTTCTTCCTTTCACCCAATTTTTCCGGGTACGGCCACAGCCGCCAGTTTTTACTCTGTTGTCATTATACCGTATCGGCGCAAAATATCAAGCGTATCGCACCAGACACTTTTTTCTTTTCAAATCCAATTGCTCATAGTATAATAAATTTATATTTGCATGTTTTTGAGCGGCAAAAATAACACATAAAGGAGTATATTGCAATTATGGATTCCAATCTTATTGTCCTTACCGATCAGGACGGAAATTCTGTCCGTTTTGAGCTTCTGGATATCGTAGAATACAAGGAGGATGAGTACGCAGTTCTCTATCCGGCCGACGGCGGCGATGACGAACCGGTACACATTCTGCGCATCATTTCCGAGAATCTCGATGTCAACGAAGCCGAGTTCGAAGGCCTCGATGACGATGAACTGATCGACACCATTTATCAGATCTTCCGCGAGCGCAACGATCTGGACGACTGATTCTGCCACGCAAAAAGAGCAGCATTTTTACCTTTCACACGCCGGTAAAATGCTGCTCTTTCTTTATTCTAATTTTCCCTCTTTCTTTGAATATTTTTCCAGTATCACAGCCAGTGGAGAGAATATCTCTTTCTGAGGGACATTACAATTTATACTGCATAAAATTCCCATTGTGCACAAATCCAAAATCTGTATACAACTTAACGCCCATATCCGATGCCGTAATCTGTATTGTTCCGCATCCATATTCTTTTGCATCTTCTATCACACGGGACAGCAATTCTTTTGCAATACCTCTTCTTCGATACGCCGGATCTGTAAACATACTGGACAGTAATCCAATTCTGCCGCTCGGGCATCCAAAGTATGGAGGTTTTTCTACGAATGACATTCCACTTGTTGCGATGATGCTCTCTCCGTCAACAGCAATCCAAGATACAAAAGTACCATCCGCCATATGACGTTCATAGTAATCTTTTAACGCAGGTGCTAAATCAATTTCTTCTTTTGCCCCCTCTTCGCGAAGCTGATGGATTCTCATCTGAATGAAAAGATCCAGTTCCTTTTGGGTAAGTCTTTTATATTCGATTGCCATTTTTATTTCCTTCTGCTTATTCTCTCACATCCAGCACCTGCACATACGGATCATCCTTTGTGCATGGTTTCCAGTCGTCTTTTCCCTCTGCATTCGGGTTTCCGGTTTTCATGAAATTAGTCCAGTCGTCCATCATTTCTTTGCTGAGGGCATAGTCGCCTTCAGTTTTCGGGCGCCAGCTTCGGCCCAGGGTTCCGAACATGTACCAGAGTTCGGAGGAATGGAACGCTCCGGCGTCGTCACCTAACAGGGCACGGGTGAAGTAGTAAACGTAAGCCGGTTTTCTTCCGAGTTTTTCCAGCGCAAGGCTCCAGTTGATGCATCCCTTATAGATGCCGCCGTGCTCGCCTTTTTCTTTCATCTCCGGGAACACGCCGATGTCGTCTGCGGTTGATCCGAGCATGTATGGGATGTCCTTGATTTTTCCTTCGGTTACTGCCTCGTTATAGCCGCAGGTCAGCAGGTGATTGTCGATGTTCGGCACGAAACTCAGCATTCTCGATGGATTTACGCGGCCAAACTCCTCCTGCAGCTCCACAATTTTCTCAGCCGGAATCGCACGCAGTTCTTCCAGCGATTTTGCTCCGCTAAGCTCTACAAATTCCTGGCCGATGGTTTCTGCCTCGGAAAGCGGCATATCGCGGTTCAGTCCGGTGTCGTAGCCGCCGGCGCTCTGGAAAATGGCTTTGCTGATCCAGTTTTCAGTCAGCGGAGAACTGACGAGTGTCTGTACGCTCATGCATCCCGCGGACTGGCCGAATACGGTGATATTTTCCGGGTCGCCGCCGAATGCTGCGATATTTTCTTTTACCCATTTCAGTGCTGCGATCTGGTCGAGAATCGCGTAGTTTCCGCTTCTTCCGACACCGCTCTCCTCGGACAGCCACGGATGTGCCAAAAATCCGAAAGCACCGAGACGGTAATTGATCGTAACGAGAATCACTCCGCGTTCGCAGTAAGCAGCTCCATCAAATTCGGATTCGTGGCTGAATCCATGCATGAATGCACCACCGTGAATCCAGAAGGCAACCGGCAGTTTTTCATCCGCTGCATTTGCCGGTGTCCAGATGTTTAAGTACAGACAATCCTCACTCTGGTTCATACCAAATTCCGGATCGAGATAAAATTCTTTTCCATAGAAGGAGTCCGGCTCATGCTCGGTCTGCGGGCAGACACATCCGAAATGATCCGCCTTATAAACGCCCTCCCAGCACGCCGGCTCTTCCGGCGGGCAGAATCGTTTTTCGCCTACCGGCGGCTTTGCGTACGGAACGCCGCGGAATACCGTGTAGCCGTCTTTTTGCACACCATGAACCTGTCCATATTTTGTTTTTGTCTCTGTAATTGCCATAATTAAAAATCCCCTTTCCATTTCTTATAACTGTGCTAAAAACCCTCATACAGATTTAGTATAGCAAATCTTTTTCTCCCCTTCCATATGCACAATTCCGAAGAATACCGCCTGATTTTGTGACTATTGTTTACCCTTCACCCCTCAAGAAAACATCTGCTGCTTCGCCACGCTGGAAAACGATTTTTCTTCGGAAGTTTAGATTTTATTTTTCTATATTCCTATTGACTCACTATGTTTTGAATAGTATAATTCGCTGCTGGTGAGTCTGACAGTCTACACGGGTGCATTCCAGTTCGTCCTGATTACATTTCTTTCCAGCGGCGCATCTCTCATCACGATTGCCCTCACCGCACTTCTGATGAACAGCCGCCAGAGCTTTTACAGCCTTACCTTCCTGAAAGAATTTAAACAGATGGGACGGCGGAAACTGTACATGATTCACACCATGACCGACGAAACATACGCCGTAAACTGTACCTTAGATCTCCCCCAAAAAGAAAAGGAGGACACCATGTTCCTCGTTGCACTGTTCAGCCGCTGTTATTGGATGGTTGGTTCGATTCTTGGCGGCATCCTCGGTCAGATCATTCCGTTCGACCTGACGGGCATTGATTTCTGTATGACAGCACTTTTTCTCATCATCTTCATTGACCAGTGGGAAAAAGCAAAGAAGCACACACCAGCACTCACCGGTCTTGGCATCGGCGTCATCTGCCTGCTGATCTTCGGTGAAAACCACTTCATGCTTCCGGCACTGCTGATCGTATCTGCCATTTTACTTCTGTTCCAGCGAAAGGAGAACCTCGCATGACAACTTCCTATTTTCTGACCGCCGTCGCCATTTCCGCTGTAATCACATTCGGACTCCGCGCACTTCCGTTTCTTGCATTTTCCGGCAGCCGAAAAATGCCCGCTTCACTGGAGCGCCTCGGTCAGGCACTGCCGTCAGCCATCATGGCAGTTCTGATTGTCTACTGTATGAAAGATATCCCATCCGGCGGTATCTCTGCCGCAGTGCCAAAATTACTCGCCGCAACAGTCGTCTTCATCACCTACAAATGGAAACACCAGACACTGATCTTCATCCTGCTCGGAACGATTTCTTATATGATGCTTCTGCATCTCTTTTAACCATACTTCTGTTCGCCAAAAAGGAACGCAGTCACAAACTCCTATCAAAATTCGTGACTGCGTTTTTCTTTTCCTGCTATGCTCCAATCAACACATTCTTCCCCGCAAATGCAAACCCATAATGCCGGATCCTTTCCTGCGGCACGCCGAGGGCCACCAGTTCTGCGTCGTATTTTTTATCCACGATCTGTTTTAAAGCCTCCTGCACCGCATCTTCCAGTGTCTCCTTTTTTACCCGGCTGCAGACTTTAAATTCAATAATAATCGCCGGATCTTTTTCTCTATTCTTCGGAATCATCATCACATCATACCGTCCAAATCCACTTTCCCGATTCGACCGGATCTGATAACACTCTGCGCGTTCTGCCATCAGTCCCAGGACGAAGCCATGATAGAATCGTTCCGGCTCCAGACTTTCACTGTTCTCTCCGCCAACGTCAAAATGGCTGAATGTTGCAAGTGACACTTTATTCATATAATAATTCATCGCTTCCAGATCGCCCTGCATCAGTGCTTTCACAAAGCTGCTGTACCCAGCTTCCGATGCTTCAAACCATCCGCGGAACATATCATCAAACATGCTCACCGTTTCCAGATTGGTGATACGGAGCTGATACCACGGCTTCAAAGTAATTCCGCGATACTCCACCTCTTCCGCTTTCAGATAACCGCTCGCGAGCAGCAGACTCCAGATTGCATTTTCATTGTAATCCGGCTGTTCAAACACCATCTGCTCATCAAAGTTCACCGTGACTGCCTGTCCGTTCAGTAGATCTTCCATATACTCTTTGATTTCCGGCGAGGCGGTGCGGATCAGCTTTCCCACCAGACCGTTCGAACTCGTATCTGCCCAGTACGGGCGCAATTTCTTTTCTTTTAAATAATTGGTAATCGACCATGGATTGTAGATATCGCGGTGTCCGCCAAAGATAAATCCATCATACCACTGCTTCACAACGTCCTTTTTGTCTCCCATTCCGAACTCGTCCAGAGATGCAAAAACTTCCTTTTCGGTAAATCCAAAACAGTCCGCATACAGATCCGATGTCGTCGTCACCACACGCAGATTATTTAAGTCAGAAAAAATACTTTCTTTCGAAACCCTCGTGATTCCGGTCATCATCGCACGTTCCAGATAAGGATTCGTTTTAAACGTCGCATTAAACAGACTCCGCACAAACGTTGTAAATTCCGCCCAGTAGCCATGGACATACGCTTCCTGCATCGGCGTGTCGTACTCATCCAGCAGAATAATCACTCTTCTGCCGTAATACCGCGCCAGATACATACTCATATTATTGAGTGCCGCTGCGGCCTCCGCATCACCCATATGCAGATTGACCTCGTTGTATGCTTTCTTCTCATTTCCGCTCAGCAGATCCCCATCCAGAAGATAACGGTTTTCTTCATACACTCTCGCAATCTGCTGTTTGATCTGGATTTTTGCTTCCGAAAGCTGATCTGCTTTCACGGCTGCAAAACTCAAAAAGATCACCGGATACTTTCCCTGCAGTTCCCGATATTTTTCTTCTTTCCAAACGCCAAGTCCTTCAAACAGATCGCCCCGGGCGGCATATTTATTAGAGAAAAAGCAGTCCAGCATGCTCATATTCAGTGTCTTGCCAAAGCGGCGGGGGCGGGTGATCAAGGTGATTTCATCCCCGTTTTCCCACCAGTCCTTGATGAAGTGAGATTTATCCACAAAGAAATAATGGTTTTCCCTTAAGGATGCAAAATTCTGTTTTCCTATACTGATTACTTTTTCCATCCATCACACCTGCTTTCGGAATTTGTCCTTTTCTCGATTATACACTATCCTTTCCTGAATTCCAATCTTAAAACATCCTATTCGCCGCAAACGTAAAAAACAATAACGCCAGAAACAGCACTTCCAGCACCGCTCCCAGAATGGTAATGATCTTTCCCGTCTTCTCTTTCCAGATTTTTTTCATCCCCAGATACAATAGAATTCCGATCACCGCGCCAAGCGTATTATCGATCACATCCGTAATATCACTCGCGCCGATCGCAAAAATATACTGTGTCACCTCAAAAAACAGGCTTAGTCCCGATGCAAGGAGAATGCGGTTCTGAATTTCGCTGTCCGGGTAGATGGCTGAGATGCAGAGGCCGAACGGCAGAAAGACCAGCATATTTTCGATAATTTCACTAATCTGCACTTTCCCGTTCACCACAACCGACGCCGCATACGGAACCAGATTAATCCCCCGCAGGTGCGGAATTTCTTCCGGGCGCAGAGCGAATTTGAATAAAATGCACCAGACAAGCAGCGCCAGGTAAATGCCGAATACCACAAGTAATGCTTTTGATTTTTTCTCGTTTTTCCAGGTCATGTTCTTTCCTCTCTCATCTTCACTTGATAAGAGGATTCTACCAAAACATTCTTAGGATTCCGCTTCTTCTTTTCCAAAGAAATCCCAATAAATTTCCTAAGATTTTCTGATGCTCAGATTCTTTTACATTTCTTCGTCATGCCAATTTATTATATCTTTCATATCAATTATATCTTTTACATATCACAAAAAAACTGTGTATAATACCCCGTGTGCAGAGAAATGAATCAAAATGAAAATCCCATGTTCCCCTGGGACAGCAGTATTCTCCCCACTGCTGTCCCTCCTTTCAGGGAAACTGTTACTGACAGTTTTCTTTGGTGTAGACGAAAAGAGGAGGCTGTGCAGCGACCACAGCCTCCTCTTTTCTATCTTTTTCGTTTTTCTTTTTGTTTATTTCTTAATCTCATATCCGCAATACTGCATGACCAGCTCACAGAACATTGCGTTTGCCCAGGAGAACCACTCTCTGGTGTAAACGGTCGGATCATCTACGAAAACACCCTCGTGCATCAGTCCTGTACCGCCGTCGGTTGCCATCAGTTCGTGGATCATCTGATGTTTCTCCTCTTTTGTCGGTGCGGTCAGTCCCTCGATGGCTTTGGAGATGTGCCATACGTAGCGGACCGGTGTGTGCGGACTTCCGATTCCGGAAAGCTTTGTTCCGGAATAGTAGAACGGGTTTGCCTCGCTTAAGATCAGCTTTCTTGTGTTGTCAGCCACTTCCTGGCTTTCCGGCTCGTAGCCGAGATAGCTCATAGCCAGAAGACTCGGTACATTGGCATCGTCCATCAGATTATACTGGCCAAAGCCGTCTACCTCGTAAGCATAAACATCGCCAAGTCCCCAGATATGGGTGGTACCGTAAGTCTCAATGGCCTGTTTTACGGTCTTTGCCATCTCTTCTGCTTTCTTCGCAATCTCCTCTTTTCCGCCGACGAAATCTGCGATCTCCTTCAGATAATTCAGAACGACAACCGCAAACATGTTGGACGGAATCAGATAACCGTAACGGCAGGAATCATCGCTTGGACGGAAGCCGGACCAGATCAGGCCGATGCCGGATTTTACCTGCGCACCTTTTCCGTCGCGGGAAAGCGTATCGGTGTAGGAGCAGTTTTTACGGATGAAGCTGTACGGGGATTTCTCCTCGTGATTCATTTCGGTCTCAAATACAGTCAGGATTTTGTCAACACCCTCCCAGAAAACCTCGTCAAACTGATCCGTTCTTCCTGTATTCTTCCAGAACAGATAGGAGAACTGCAGTGGATAGCAGAGAGAATCGATCTCATACTTTCTCTCCCAGATCCACGGTCCCATATCGGTCTCGTCCTTCTCCCAGCAGTTGCCGTTCGGTCCTTCGTTAAATGCGTTTGCGTATGGATCGATGTTGATGCACATAAACTGGCGGCGGATCAGGCCCGCGATCAGGTCAGCCAGCTCCGGGTCGTTCTGCGCCGGAACAAGGTACGGGCGCAGCTGTGCTACCGAGTCACGCAGCCACATGGCCGGGATATCTCCGGTGATGACGTAGGTGCTGCCGTCCTCCATTTTCTTTACGGTTGTGTCGAGGGTATTGGAGTAGCATCGCTCAAACATATCAACGATTTCCGGCTCGTCTTTCAGTTTTTCTCTCAGGCTTAAAATCAGCTCCTGAACGGACTTTGGTAAGGTCTCTTTCATTCGTTTTACATCCTTTCTTTGATCAAGTACGGTATATCCTGCAACAGGGCATCTCCGTAATCGAAAATGCCCTGTTGTAGTTCTTATAAAGTTAATGTATCAAACTTATTTCTGTGCGTCAATCTGTTTCTGAGCTTCCTCGCGGATGGTCTCCCAGCCTGCTGTCTCAAGCTCAGCATCGATGGTTTTTACAAGCTCTCTTGGATCCTGTGCGCCGGTGAATAACTCAGAATAGTATTTTTCATATACGGCACGGCAGTTTGCAAGCTCTGTTTCGATGTTGGAGGTATCCAGGTTGAATCCAAGCATCTCAGACGGAGTTGCTTTCTCGTTCAGCTCTTCTACTTCATCCCACTGGTTGAAGTCAACATCGTCTGTCTGAGTTACGTTGAAGAAAGTACCCTGGGTATATCCGGCCATACCCCAGTCAGTGGTCAGGCGGTGTACCTTATTGTCATCGGTGTACTCGAAGTCTTTTCCTTCTGCTCCATAGTAGAACCAGTCACGTACTTTGGAATCCGTATTTACCAGGTTCAGAAGCTGAAGTGCTTTGTCCGGGTGCTTGCATCCGGAGTAAATACCATTGATGGAACCACGTACAGTTGTGTTGGAAACGACTGTGTTGCCATACTGTACTGCTGAACAATTGGCGATACCATTGTTCGGACCCCATGTTGTTTTTGCAGCGCCGCTCCATCCCTGTGCAACAAAGAACATTGCGTATTTGCTGGAATCATCTGCTGTCGGAGCGTCGCCGTTGATGATGCCCTCCTGATACATTTTACGAACGATATCCAGGTTGGAAAGGATTTCTTCGTCATCCAGCGGATTGACAACGGTCTTGCTGTCATCGCCGTATTTAACGCCGATTGCCGGAAGTCCGGAGCTTAAATCATCGTAGTTCAGGTTCAGCAGGAAGTTTGCACCATTTTTGGACATGAAGTACGGAGATCCGCCTTCGCCCTCTTTTACTGTCTTCAGAGCATCGTACAGAGTATTGAAATCTGTTACAGAATTTACATCAATGTTATATTTGTCTGCAATATCCTGATCCCATACAAAGTACTCGGAAAGGGAGCTGTCTTTGTAGGTCGGTACGCCGTAGATTTTTCCATTTACTTCTACTGCTTTCCAGTAATCTTCCGGAATCATGTCATACAGCTCGGAAGCGTTGTCTTTGAGCAGATCTGTAATGTCCATCAGTGCGCCGGTGTTCACCTCAGAAGAGTAACGGTTCTGGTCGGTGAACAGGATATCGAAATACTCGCCGGAGTTTGTGATAACGCTTCTTCTGTTATCCCAGTCACCCCACGGAACGATTTCCATGTCTACATTAACGCCGATTTTCTCCTCCAGATATGGGTTGATCTGTGCAAGCCACTCATCATAATCCTTCGGCATTCCGTTACCAACCTGAATCCATTTCAGTGTAACAACTTCATCTTTTGCATCACTCTTTGAAGAGCTGCTGCTTCCGTTGCTGCTTCCGCAGCCTGCCAGCATGCCACCGGCCATAACAGCAGAAAGTGCAAGAGCTAAAAACTGTTTCTTTTTCATTGTAGCATCCTCCTGATATAAAATATAGAATGTTGAAATTATCCTTAACCGAAGCCTTTTGCTTCAGTATGAGATCCATAAAGGTAAATGGTCGATCAGCCTTTTACCGCACCGACCGTCAGACCGGAAATGAAGTATTTCTGGAAGAACGGATAGCAGCATGCGATCGGGATGATGATGATGATTGCCATCGCCATACGGGCGCCCTCTTTTGGCATCGAGTTCATGTACTGTGCCGTGGTAACGCCAAGAGACGGGTTGTTTGCCATCATCTCAATATTTCTCTGTACGTGATCCAGCAGAGCCTGCAGGGAATACAGCTTGGTATCGCTGATGTACAGGGAAGACTGGAACCAGTCGTTCCAGTAACCGAAGGTGAGGAACAGGGCGATCGTTGCCATCAGCGGTTTCGACAGCGGCAGGGCGATCTTTCCGAAAATCTGGAACTGGGTTGCTCCGTCGATCTGTGCCGACTCAATGATGGATTCCGGAATGTTGGTCTTGAAGAACGTTTTACAGATAACAACGTTGAACGAAGAAACACAAAGCGGAAGGATCAGCGCCCAGATACTGTTTTTCAGATTCAGAAACTGTGTGTTGACTACATAAGAAGAAATCATACCACCGTTAAAGATCATTGGAATGAAAACGACCATGGTAAAGAATCCGTTCAGTTTGTAGGTGCTTCTGGAAAGAACGTAACCCATCAGCATCGTAAGGGCAACTCCGATTACCGTACCGATAACCGTTACCGCAACGGAAACGCCAAGTGCTGTCAGGATCATCTGTCCTTCCCGAAGAAGGAATTTGTAAGAATCCAGCGAGTATGCACTCGGAATAAACTGGTAGCCGTTCATCTTGATCGAATGCTCGGAAGAAATCGAGATCATAAAGATGAATACTACCGGGATAATACAGGCCAGGGCGAGGATCACAAAAATAACATTGAAAATTGCATTTGTAGATCCCTGGATCTGATTTAAATGTGAAGAGGAAGCCAGATCAAGATCTTTTTTCTTTTTTGCCATTTTCGTACCTCCTTAAATAATCGCGCTGTCTTCATCAATCTTCTTCACAATGGCATTGGCAAGAAGGATGGTGATGCAGCATGCAACAGACTGGAAGAATGTTGCCGCAGAAGTCATTCCGATCGGAGTGGAAGACTGCAGTGCGTTGTATACATATGTGTCGATAGTTGCTGTCGTTTTGAAGATCGAACCGCTTGCTCCCTGAGAAAGCTGGAAGAACAGTCCGAAGTCGGAGTAGAAGACCTTTCCGACATTCAGGATGAACATCATGATGATGACACTCTTTAAGCAAGGCAGGGTAATGTGCCATACCTGCTGTCTCTTGTTGGCGCCGTCCATAACGGCTGCCTCGTACAGTGTGGTATCAATACCGGAAATGCTGGACAGGTAGATAACCATGTTGTATCCGGTAGATTTCCACAGATACATGAAGATCAGGATAAATGGCCATACACCGGCACTCATGTACCACTGAATCGGTTCCTTGCCTGCATTTCTCATTATACTGTTGATCAGACCGTTGTCCTGGTTCAGGAATGCATCCAGGAAGTAGGAAGCTACAACCCATGACATGAAATATGGGAAGAACATCATCGTCTGATATACCTTCGACGCTCTTTTGTTGTGCAGCAGGCTGATCATGATAGCCAGTCCTACGGAAAATACCATACCAAGAACGATAAATGCAAGGTTATACAGGATTGTGTTTCTCAGGATGACGAACAGGTCGTTGGATCTGATCAGGAACGAAAAGTTTTTGAAGCCGGCCCAGTCACTGTGGAGCAGGTTATAAATGAAACTCTTTCCGCCGGTGATTTTGTAATTCTTGAACGCAATGATCAGACCGAACATAGGCAGGAAGCAGAACAGAATATACCAGATGGTGGTCGGCAGCGCCATGACGGTCAGCTCCGTGTCATTCTTGGTCCAGCGTCCTTTTTTCTTTTTGCTTGGTTTACTCAAGATTTTTTCCTCCTTCTCCCGATTGCTCGGGCTTATCACTTTATCCGTTTATCTTACAAACGGAATCCCGGTAAATAATCTTTCCGGGAATGCGGTATACCTCGCCGCTCTTTTTCTGCGGTTCATTCATATGTTTGATCATACGTTTTGCCGCAAGACGTGCAATCGCGTCGGTGTCAACCGCAACCGTGGTGAGCGACGGACTGCACAGTTGTGCATAAATGGAATCATCAAAACCGGTCACGGAAACATCCTCCGGTACGCAGATTCCACGCTCTTTTAATGCCTGCACTAATTTGAATGCGGTGGCATCGCAGTTACAGACAAATGCGGTGGGCAGCTTCTCCGGTAGCAAAAGCGGAATGGCAATGCCTTCCTCGCTTCGGTCCGGGATTCTCCACTCATTTTTCGGGGAAATTCCCTCCTCCAGCATTCTCCGCAGATATCCGAGATATCGGTCGGAAATACTGGTTGTACTTCCTACGGTTCCGACAAATCCGATGTCTGTGTGGCCCTGCTGGATCAGGTAATTGGTCAGCTCATAGGAGCTGTAAATATTCTCGGTGATGACGGAATCGGATTTGTGGGTTCGATCGTAGATGTCCACATACACCTTCGGGAGATCAATCTGTGCAATCTGCTCCCGGACACCCTTATCGAGAATACCAAGAAAGATCAGGCCGTCGAACAGCCCTCTGGTCTGTATCGTGTTCATGTCCGACGGGAGTGTTGCTGTTGTCGGAGAAATCATGATACTCGAACAGGATGCTCTCTGCAGCTCGTAGATGATCCGCTCGTACATTGCCATATAAAATTTTCCTTCGTCTCCGGAGCTGAACCGCGGACTCATGATGATACCGACTTTTTTGCTCTTCCGTTTTCCGTAGTCCGGAAGGACATAACCGGATTCTCTCGCAAGCGCAAAAATCTTTTCTTTCAGTTCTTCTCCCACGCCGTCTTTTCCGTTCAGCGCCTTGGAAACTGTTACTTTACTGATGCCCAGCTTATCTGCCAGGTCCTGCATGGATACTGATTTTCTCTCTGCCATGTTACCAACAGCCCCTCTATTTGTTTCTTAACTTGTGTTTAGATGTTAACATCTTTTAGAAAGATTGTCAATAGCCTTTTCGTTATTTTGTATATTAAAATTCTTATTTTCCAGTCCTAATTTGTATAGATCGAGGAGTATTCTTCTGTTTCTTTTGATTTTTTAGACAGAAAATCTGTGTTCTTGTGTTAAGTCACATAACATCTTAATATTAACGCAGTACTTTTTCGCCTGTTTTCATTTTTAACGAAAAAGCAGCGGAAAGTCTGACTTTTTCGTCTAATTGTCATACTCCCCGCTGTCTTTTTTCATCTTCTGCTGTTTTTCATACTACCGCCAGACAGCCATGGCCTCATTGCCTGACACCGCCGTAAAACCGCGGAACAATGATTACCCGCAAATAAAGGTAACCACACCCTTGTCATTATCTGACAGGCTTTCCATATCTTTCTCTGCGGTTCCCTGCTCCACAATCTCCACTCCATAACGGAACTCACTGAATCCGGACAGGTCCATCTTGAAGTTTGTTTCCCATGTGTTATTCATAATCCAGCTGTAAACCGGCCGTTTATTATTCTCCTCTTTGTTATCGCACAGAAGGATTGGGTGGGATTCCATCTCCCCCATGTAAAGTAACGGTGTGTCAAAAGTATTAACCAGAATCGTCTGATCTTTTGTCCGGTAAACGAGCCCTTCATCCGCAATATAGTATTCCATATTGGTGCCAGGAAGCTGATCAATACCAGGGCGCATGGTAACACCTCCGTTCTGGATCATCACTTCCGCATCCGGAAGATTTAACGATAACGGAAGGTACAGGCTTTCGATATCCTCGCTTAATGTTTTGGCTACCCGGTAAGAAAACTCAATTTTCGGAAGATGACGGTACATTTTGATCACAACACTGCTGTGATACGTTCCCTCCAGGGTAAAGATCAGTTCTACTTTGGTAAACACCGGTCCGTGATCCAGAATTTTCACATCCGTAAGGTCACCCTGATACTGCTCTGCGTGAAGTCCGCGGATATTTCTTCCGATCAGACTGCGTTCCGCATAAACACCCTTCCGTATTTCGGTGCGTTCATAAACCGGCGTGAAGAACGTTTCCAGACCGGATTTGCACATTTCAACCTCTGCTTTTTTATTGTAGAAGGAGGTAATGCCCTCTCCGACTTTCCATTTGATCTGAAAGAAATCGTTTTCCAGACCGTAAGGCAGTTTGTAACTTTCCGGATCGTACGTGTTCACAATATCGCGCACCCGCTCTGCGCCTACCCAGGCAGTTCTGGTGAACAGGGTCTGGGACAGAGCCGGCTGCTCTTCGTACGTGAACGTTTTCTCTTCCATCGGCTCAAATTCTGCCAGAAAACTTATCAGGACTCCGCGCGGATGAGCAGACAGCTGCACCTCCATCTCCTGTTTTGTTTTGTCATCGGTTACTTTAACTGCAAAAAGACTTAAAGTTTCTACGTAAAATTCTACCGGAAATACTCTCTTTTGATGGCTTGTGGAGACCGCTTTCACTTTGCCGGACAGATTGTAATACCGCAGGATATCACCCAGTTTATGGCACTGTTCATTTTTACGCATTGCCGCGGCCTCATGTGCCTTGGAAGCATAGCTGCTTTTTCGCATATCCAGATTTGTTACCATGGTATCATACGGATTGGTTACCGTAGCAGAATGACCCCAGGTGTGCTCTGCATACAAAAGAGAATTGTCGCCATATGCCTGAATCATTTCTTTGTTATGTACCCCTGTTTTTTCTTCCAGTCGGTCGCAGATATGGTTCAGTCGTACGGCTTCTTTGTAATGTTTTACCGCATATGGTGTACTTCCAACGCCATTGCCCCACCAGTCATTGAGGGCACCCCGATACACTGGTGCATCCTGCACTTTATCCCGGATCTTGTCATACAATTCCTGAAGCGTCACCATATGCATGGTGACTTCTTCGCCATATTTTTCATTAAACAGCGCAACCGTATCTGCAATGGCCGGGTTGATCGGCGCATTATCCGAAAAAACGCCGGAAACACTGGTGATATAGAAATCGTACGGATAACCGTTTTCTTCATATTCCTTTATGCTCGCAGCCAGATTCGTGTGCAGATTTTCCAGAAGTCCTGCCACATCGCCATTCTTTTTGCCGAAGTAATTTTCTGTCATAAAGTTAACATTTTTATTCAGGACGATGCCGAGGGCATTTCCCAGGTTATAATGCTCACCATTCCATACCAGCAGACGCTGTCCGTTCTCATTTTCCCAGAAATACGGTTTCTGGTTCTGATACAGCGGATACATGCCGTGATGGGTATGGATATTGGTATACAAAAATTCTACTCCGTTTTCGATCAGGGCATCGCGCTGTCCCATGGAGATACCATTAATATCTGCAATCATGGCTGTTTTGATCTGGATTCCTTTTTCGCCGCAGATTTCCTGCATCGTATGGATTTTTTCTTTCAGATATTTGCAGTCGGCAAGATCATTAAAGTTCAGATAATTGGCAGACAGACCGATGTTTCCTTTTTTTACCAGATCGAAAAACTTTTCTTTTTCTTCCTCCGTTGCCATTTTGAAAAACTGCTCCACGCAGTACCATGTCTCACAGTTCCATTTCAGATCTTTCTGGGTTGTGTTGTTTTTGATTCCATTTTCAATCAGTTCGACCGCCCTGCGGATGTTGTTTGCCTGATTGTAGATAACCTGCTCCTGCAGATCGGTGTAACCCACGTCAGTGTGGGAATGATGTACGATGTAGACTTCTCTGATTTTGTGTGTCATTTGCTATTTTCTCCTTTTTATGCTAGAATGCTAACAATTGTTCTTGCAGTAATGCCATATCATTCATTTATCAATGATTTATTTTTAAAATTATTATATTCACAGAAGAATGTATAGGTGGAAACGACTTATGAATGAAAACGAATTACTTATTAAAAATCGCCTCCGGGAGGCAACTGTCATTCTCGAACGTGCTAATCTGATTATTTGCGATGAATCCTGGAAATGCGATTCCTCTCGTCCTCCTTTTTCCAGCTTTCAGCTGGTAATACAGGGGGAAGGCACAGTTCAGGTCGACCAGACAGTATTGCATCCTCACGCAGGTCAGTTATATCTGCTCCCAGCCTGTACGCATCAATCTTTTTTTACAGATGTTCAAAATCCCTATCGCACCTATTTTTGCCATTTTCAGATTACCTGTCAGCAAACGGACCTCTTTCAGCTGGTTCAGTTTCCTCTTTGTGTTGATGCTAAAGACCCGCAAAAAGCACAGCGAATTTTTCAGGACATTATTCAATCCTGTAAACAGACGGATATTTCTTCCGCTTTGAAGGCCAAACAGGCTGTCTTTCATCTGCTCTGCTATTATTTTGAATGCTGCCCGCCTGGAAGTGTCTCTTTCATTCCACAATCCTTTGATTCTCCACTTTCCAGTGCAATTGCCTATGTTGAAACACATCTGCATGAGCAGATTACCGTACAACAGATGGCAGAAGTGGCCGGCTACCATTCCAGTTACTTTACAAAACTATTTCAGACCCACATGGGAATTTCTCCTGGACAGTTTATTCTGCAGAAAAAAGTGGAAACTGCAACGCTGCTTTTAACTTCTACAGATCTGCCCATTTCCAAGATTGCAGATACACTCGGTTTTGATAACCAGTTTTATTTTTCAAATTTTTTCAAAAAGCAAACCGGCATGGCGCCATCTTCCTACCGCCGTTTATATCTGTGCTCTTGTTTGGATTCTTAAAATATTCTTCTGTTCTCCTGTGCAAAAAGAGTTTAGCACAGGAGAATCTCCAATAACATACATTATTCTTCCTGAAATATATAAAATTCTACGTTCTTTTTTCCATGCAGCTACCATAAGTTTTTATCACTTTTCCCTTATCGCACTGATGCTACCAGCATTTTAATCGTCTCGCCTTTTTTCGGTACAATCCGATACGTTCCGACCGCTGCCGGAACAATGGCGGTTTCTGCGTAATGTACCGTAAACGGTGCAAAGCTTCCATCCACGCTCTCAATCGTAGCACTGCGTCCATCCACCAGGTTCATGACGTGAACGGTGTCATCCATGGAAACGGTGTACACTTCCGAAAGTGTGTAGCGCATCGTGTCGATAAATTCGCGGCTGTGCAGTCCGGTGCGCTCCACTTCACAGTTTTCTGTTTTTTCCAGTGTTTTCTGCTGGCCGACGATATTGTCGTACACCCATTTGGTATCGCGGTTCCACTGGATATTTTTCATACCGTGGTCGAGGTGGATCGGACGCGGCAGTCCATCCATGCCAAGGCGGCCCCAGTCCCAGAGTTTGAAGGTAAAGATATACGGTGTCGCACTGATCTCCAGCACCATCGTGTTTTTTCCTGAGCAGTGCACCGTTCCTGCCGGAATCAGCACATGATCGTGTTTTTTGACCGGGATTTTGTTGACATATTTTTCTGCAGGGAAAAGTTCTTCTCCTTTTTCTGCTGCACGGAGTTCCCGCTCCATCTCTTTTTTATCCACGCCTTCTTTGAGGCCGAGGTATACATACGTTTCCTCGTCTTCATCGGCATCCAGAAGATAGTAGCTCTCATCCTGCGTATATGGCATGCCAAATTTTTCATAGATATATTCGGTCAGCGGATGTACCTGCAGGGAAAGATTCTGACCGCCCATCGTATCCAGCAGGTCAAAACGGATCGGGAATTCTGCGCCGAACCGGCCGTGGACTCTTTCACCCAGCAGTTCATGCGGCGCATAGAAGACAAGATCCTGTGCCGGTACTTTTAAGACTTTTCCGCCGATTTCCAGATTCAGGCTGTTTTCCTCCGGAACTCCGTCAAAGCTCCACGCGAAATTTTCCTTCAATGCATCCAGACCAAAGTTTTCCTTCATCCACTGACCGCCCCATACGCCAGGGTCGAAATACGGCTCCATACGAAATGGCTGTCTGGCAAGCTGCTGCAGTGCGCCTCGGAAGGCATTTCCCGTTGTAAGAACCGGTGCATTTTCTTTCTCCGTATCCAGAAGATACGTGAATTTTTCATACCGCTCTTTTTTATAGCGGTCCGCCAGACGCCATTCAATGAAAAATCCCCGTTTATATTTCGTCAGGATCGGATCATTATAATTGGTACTGTGCCAGTTTGGCATTCCGCTCCGGTAGCGGAGCTGAACTTCCCAGCGGGTCAGATCACAGTAAACAAGAACATCTGCTTCGGCCAGAAGCTCTGTCGCTGTACCAACGATCACGATCAGACCACCGTTTGTATCTTTTTCTTCCGCACATTCTGTCTCAATTGCTTTTTTCATGGTTTCCAGCTTTTCGCTCTCAAACCAGGTGTCTATGGTTTTATGACACATAATGCCGAAAACACGGTCATCGGTGATGTAATCGTTAAATTCTCTTAACAGCGTTTCTTCGTCTTTGGCACAGTCTTCGATATCAAAAATCCGGTCCGGCTGCAGTGCATTGGCCAGTTCCATTATTTCTTCTTTTCGTACACCCGGGTACAGATCAAAGGAAAGAATACAGGTTTTCTTTTCTTTCTGTTTTTCCTGAACCGCCCGTTTTAATTCTTCGATGATCTTCTTTTTTTCATCCCAGATTTCATTTTCGTATCCTGTGATCTTCATTTGCGGATGTAATTCGTAGTTTCCATATTTCTTTTTTAAATTCATTTGGATTCTTTTCCTTTTCTTAATTTTTCTTCCATCCATTGGGTTGTTTCCTGCGCCGATCAGACCTATCATCTTTGTTTCAACGCTTTTGCATCTGGCGGATTTCGCACTTCTATCCGGTTTCGTTTTTTTACATGTCATATGTTTACAGTTCCACCGTGTACTTATAACGATTTCCCGGATAATAGCAGATCGAATATTCAAAAACCTCGCCGCCCTTCCGAAATGTCTGCCGTGTCCGGATAAAAATAGGCATCTGCGCATCAATTTTCAGTGCTTTCTGCACCTCTTCCGATGGAAGTGCCGCCTCAAGCGTATCCCGGCCGGATTCAATATAGATTCCATGCTCCTCCCACAGATACTGATACAGCGATTCCATGTATGGCTCCGGCTCTGTTGGCAGTTCGCAGATTTTTTTCAGATACGTAATGGTATAGACCATGGGTTTTCCCACAGCATTCCTCACACGTTTCAGGCAATAACATGGCTCCGTCAATGGAATCTGCAGACTTCTTGCTACCGTTTCCCCGGGACTGATCAGTTCCATCTTGCAGTATATTGTCTGCATTTCGATATGATGCTTTTTCATTTCTTCCGTGAAGCTGATGACACCTTCCATCTGCTCTTCGACTTTCTCGTAGACAACATCTGTTCCGATGCCGCGCCGTGCACGGGCGTAACCGCTCTGTATCAGATTCGTCATCGCCTGGCGTACTGTCACACGCGAAAGCTCGTACTTTTCCATCAGCTCTTTTTCTGTTGGCAGAAAATCTCCTTTTTTGTACGTGCCGCATTCGATCTGCTGTTTCAGAATCTGTTCCAGCTGCGCATACAGCGGCGGTGCTCCCGGATTTCTATCCATTTTTGCAGTTTCTCCTTCTTCTTTTCTCTCCATAGCATTGTATTTTTGTTTCTGAAAATATTTTTGCTCTATTGTGTTTTTTCAGGAAACTGTGACAACAGGCCTTCCATGGCACGGCCGGATGTTTCCGTTTCTATCTGAATCCGAATCTTTCTTTTCTCGCACTCTCTTTCCAGTTCTTTTCCAAACCAGGAAAAACTTTTTGCAATCTGTCCGCCCAGAAGCAGCAGATCCGGCTGATATTCCTCCAGCACAGGAAGAAGGCCAGCCGCCACATCTGCTCCAAATCTTCTCCAGACTTCTTCTGCCTCCATGTTTCCCGCTTTTACCAGACCATACAATTCTTTTCCACTCCACACTTTTCCTGTCACAGCCAGGCTAATCTGCTCCAGCCCGCGCACAGAAAGATAATCGTCCAAAATGGAATCTCCAAACGGCTGTTGATAAATCCATCCATTTTCCGGCACACCTTTTCCCGTTTTCACTGTTTTGCCGTTTTCTACAAAAGCAGATCCGGCGCCGGTTCCGATGCAGACGCACAGAATTTTATCTACATCACGACAGTTTCCGTACCAGCTTTCTCCCAGTGCAAATGCTTCAATGTCATGTAAAAACAAAAATCGTGCTGATCCAAGTTCCGGCACGCGCGCCTTGATTTCGCTTTCCAGTGGAATCCCGTAAATGGCATCGTACTTATTCAGTCCCTGCATCCGGCTGATTCCATTTTCATAATCAAACGGACCCGGAATCGCCATCCCAACTCCGACAACACTTCCGTCTGCTTCTATCATCAGTTCCCGGCAGATCTTTGCAAAATTGTCCAGAATCTTCTCTGTGCTCTTCTGCGCCCGTGCTGGAAATTTCCGGATTTTCGTTCTTACTCCATTTCTGTCCGACACACTTCCTTTGATTTCCGTTCCGCCAACATCCAGAAGGATATACTTTTTCTTCTCCATCCCGCTTCCGTCCCTTTTCATCTTTTCCCTGTATTCTTTCTGTTTATATGCCACTAGAATCTCATTTCTTTGTATTGGTTCTCCTGCCGCCTTGTTATAATGTTATAACCTATTCATTTTTCTGTTGCAAGCGCCTGTCTGCAATTTTGTCTGCTTTTGCAAAACTTTGTGAAAACGCGATAATACGTTTTATGCACTTGGCGCAGAACGCAAAAAATCCCCTGTTTCCGGGGTTTTTTATACACTCCGGACAGAGGATTTTTCTTATTTTCTACTTATTTTAATACATTTTCCAATTTAACAAAAAGGTTATTCATCTCCTGCACCACACTCTGCAGACTCTTTTCCCCGACATAGTTTCCAATCGCAAACAATGCCTTATACAAAAAATTAACCGCCCCCTGCAATTCTTCGTTTTGCTCTTTTGTTTCTTTCCGAAGCTGCTGCAGTTTTTCTGCCATCGGAAACAATTCCGCAAGAATCTGCTCTTTTCGTGCCCGGTCCGACGGTTCATCTGTCTCCATTTCTTCGAGATCATAGTTATCTGTTCTGCCGCATTTTCCCTTGCACACTGCGCAATCCGGATTCAGACGGTTCTTTTCTGCCTCCACGCGTACAATCCAGGATTTCCCCTCTTCTTCCCTCAGCTCTTTTTCCGGATTTGCCGCACAAATTCCGCCAAGCAGAATCTCATGCGTGGCTTTGTCCGGGCGGTGACCATTGCTGTCACCGCTGGAAAACTCCTGCGATTCACCTTTTGCTGCTTCTCCTCTTCCATCTACCGACCGGGCCAGACCGATCAGCGCACCAAGAAGCTCCTCTTGTATCTTCGTCATACTCATTTTTCTAATACCTCTTACCGAGCTTTTCATTTTTTTCGTCTTACATATTCCACAAAGCAGAATGTACCAATTGTAAAATAACTTTTAAGGGCACACGCTAATTACTATATCTGATTTTCTACAAAATTTCCCCCTCCGTAGAAATCACCACGGTTTTCACCGGAATCTTCTTTCCACTCTCTTTCAGCGCCATCTTCACGGCACGCTCCATTCCTGCGCAGCACGGAACCTCCATGCGTGCAACCGTGATACTCTTAATATCATTGCACATAAAAATCCGCGCAAGTTTCTCGGAATAATCGATATCGTCAAGTTTTGTACAGCCTACGAGAACGACATGATCCCGAATAAAATCCTGGTGGAAGTTTCCATACGTATACGCTGTACAATCCGCCGCAACGAGAAGGTCTGCTCCTGCAAACATCGAAGCCCGCTCCTGCACCAGCTTGATCTGCACCGGCCACTGGCGGAGCCGGGACGGAACTGCTGCAGAATTTTCCTGCGCATCTGCACGGTCAATCGCCCAGCTGTTTTCACCTGCTTTTCCTGCTCCGGTATTCTCCTGTCCGGCCGCCTCTTTTGCCTTCCGCTGGTTCTCTTTTACCGCCTCCTCATCGTACGGCAGCGCCTCCCGCTCCACAAACGAAATCGCATCTGCCGGACAGACCGGCAGGCAGTCACCGAATCCGTCGCAGTAGTCATCCCGGATCAGCTTTGCCTTCCCGTCAACCATCGCAATCGCACTTTCATGACAGGCATGCGCACAAAGCCCGCATCCTGTACATCTGTCTTCCTCTATCTGAACAATTTTTCGAATCATCACTGAATCTCCTTTTTTCTCTTTGTTTCTCAATACCTATTTGTTTCTCAACTATGATATCATACTTTATCCCTGTTTTGACAGTTGTTTTTTCTAGTAGTTTTTTCCTACAATACCAACTCTTCATCCAGTGCCAGCGAATAAATAATTTTCTCTTTCACTTTCTTCCCTGTCGTCCGCTCCAGTGCCTGCTGGTAATAGGCGAGCTGTTTTTCATACCTCTTTTTCAGCTCCCCGGCTTCTTTCACACGATCCGTTTTGTAGTCCACAAGAACAATCTCGTCCCCCTCCGGGAACCATGCGTCAATGATTCCCTGCACGAGAATGGTTTCGTCTTCCGGATAGGACGGATCTGCCTCGCTTGCCGGAACGGACATTACAAACGGCTGCTCTCGTCTCAGCGTTCCCTTCAGAAATGCATTCCGCATCCGCATTCCCACCGGACTTTTTGCAAAGGTGAGAATGGATTTGAAATAAATGCACTCCGCCTCCTCTTTCGTCATTTTTCCGTCCGCAATCAGTTCTTCCGTCTGTGTCATCAGTTCTTTGATGCTGTACGATCTGCGATAATCGAGACATTCCAGCAGGCGATGATATGCAGTTCCGCGATCGGCTCCGGCCAGAACTTTCGCGTGATCCTTTTTTAGAAAGCCCGGTACAATCGGCACAGGTTCTTCCGGAACGAACAGCTCTTTTCCGATCTCGGATTCCTCCATCCCGGCCTTCTTCAGCTGCGAAACGGTAACTTTTACCGGAATCTGTTTTTCCTTCTCGTACGGATACTGGTAGGCAAACCGCTCCTCCACAAGTTCCTTCAGCGCTGCTTCTCTCGGCGGCTGCTTCGGAATTTCCATGATTTTCTGCTCATTCACCGCGCGCTCCATCTGATGCAGCACTTCTCCCTCAACAAGTCCTGCCGGTGATACAAGGCGGATCGTTACCGGAATTTTCTCTGCATACAGCGGATTGTCCGCATTCCCTGCCAGACCGAATTGTTCATACAGCCCATCGAAACACCGGTTTCTCGAAAATGCCGGCAAAATCCAGTCGAGATACCCGGATGCACTGCTCAATGTCTGATACGACAGCAGCTCCTCCTGCCGCCCCGCATGCGCCGCGCACTGCTTCACGCGGCTCTCCAGCTTCGACGCCATGCCCGTCATAATCAGCTTCTCCTTCGGTCGCGTCATGGCAACGTAAAGCACCCGCAGCTCCTCCGCCAGATTTTCCAGCTTCATGCTCTGCCGGATGATCTGCCGCGGAAGTGTCGCCTGACGGACGCGGTGCTCCGGATCGATCGCATCCGCGCCGATGCCCATGCGGGAATGGAGTACAAGCGCCGCACGGCTGTCCATCTGGTTAAACGATTTGCCCATGCCCGAGAGGAACACAACCGGGAATTCCAGTCCTTTACTCTTGTGAATACTCATGATACGCACCGTGTCTGCGCTCTCCCCGTAAATATTCACCTCGCCGAAATCGACTTCATACTTCTGAAGCTGCTCGATATAACGGATAAAGTTGAACAGTCCACGGTAACTCGTCGCCTCAAATTCCACCGCCTTTTCCACCAGCATCTCCAGATTTGCCCGCCGCTGCACACCACCCGGCATTGCAGATGCATAGCCGCCGTAGCCCGTCTCCTCGAGAATCTGTGTGATCAGCTCATGGATCGGCGTATACGGCACGCGGCTTCGCAGCATTTCCAGCTGCTCCAGAAAACTTCCAAGCTTCTTCCGAAGCGCCTCATCTTCCCCTTCTGCCGCATATTTTCCACACGCCTCATAAATTTTTACGTCTTTATCCACACAACGCACCGCAGCAAGCTCTGCATCAGTGCATCCGCAGATCGGCGAGCGTAAGATTGCCGTAAATGGAATCTCCTGGCATGGATTGTCACACAGATGCAGGTAATTCAGCACCGTCACGATTTCCTGCGTGGAAAAGTATCCCGTTTTTGATGTGCTGTACGCCGGAATTCCCGCCGCCTGCAGTACGCGCGAAAACGTCTCCGCCCATCCGCTGACCGCACGGAGTAAAATGACGATATCCCGGTACTGGATTTTCCGGTATTCCCCGGTCTCCTTATCCACAACTTCCTCATTTCCAACCATTTCCCGGATGCGCGCCGCAACGGCAGCCGCCTCCGTTTCCATCTTCGTCTCGCGGGATTTATCATCTTCCAGCTCCGGCGCCTGGTCGTCCAGCAGCAGAAGCTCCGTTTCGTATGCCCTCTGCCACGGATCCGTATTTCCCTCTTCTTTCTTCGGGAACGCCGCACCCGCATGGAGGCTCGCCGCCTCATCATACGCAATGCCGCCAAGCTCCGGACTCATGAGCTTACGGAACACATAGTTCGCCCCTGCAAGCACCTCCGGCCGGCTTCGAAAGTTTTTATCGAGATCAATCCTCTGCTGGCTTTCTCCGTCTTTTTGATACGTGCGATATTTTTCCAGAAACAGCTCCGGCCGCGCCAGACGAAATCCGTAGATACTCTGCTTGATATCGCCGACCATAAACCGGTTCCACCTGCCGTCCTCCTCACCGGACACCGCAGAGAGCAGTGCCTCCTGGATAAAGTTGCTGTCCTGGTACTCATCGATCATAATTTCCCGGAATTGCTCCGACAGCTCCCGCGCCGCATCGGTCCGCACCAGGCAGCCGTCTTTTTGCTGCACGAGAATTTCAAGCGCAAAGTGTTCCAGATCGGCATAATCGAGAATATTTTTGCTCCGTTTTTTCTCCGCAAACGCTTTTGCAAACTGCTCCGTCAGATCAATCAGCACCCCGATGGGCTCCCGGCAGTCGGCAATCTCCTCCGCAATCGCAGCGCTGTCCTTCTCAAAGAACTGCTCTTTTAACTTCTGCAGCTCCTTTTTGCATGCATCGCGCTCCGCCTTTACCTGATCTTTCAGCGTTTCACTCACATCGTCTGCCTTTTTCCGCGAAAGTGCTTTAAACTTCATTCCGGCCATCGCGCGCACCAGTTCATCAAACGATTCTGTTTCCAGCAGTTCTTCCACCATCTGCTGGTCAGAAGCCAGCGCCTCATCATATAAATACGGTCCTCCAGAGCTTACTGCTGTTTTCCGGTTTTCCTGAATCCCTTCCAGAATACTCGAGAGCCGCTTTTTCGCCTCGCTCATCAGCTCCTGTACCCAGATACTCTCCTGCACTGCTTCCGGTGAATCCATCTGGTACGCCGCCCGGCACTCTTCGAGCCACTGCTCCGGCCACGGATAGCTCATGGAAAACTCATACAGTTTCAGCACAAGTGCATCGAGCCCGTCATCCTGCTTTCCCGCCGCGTAGCTCTCCACAAACCGTGTAAATGCAGACTCCTTTTCCGTAAAGCGTTCTTCCATGACCTTCTGGATCACATCGCTTTTCATCAGACGGATCTCCCCTTCATCCGCCATGCGGTACACCGGATCAAGATCGATCATCTGAAAATAATTTTTGATAACGTACGAACAGAATCCGTGAATCGTGCTGATCTGCGCATGGTGAAGCAGGGTCTGCTGCCTCTGCAGATGCTCATCCTCAGGATCTTCCTCGAGACTCTGCTGCAGCGCACGGCCGATTCGCTCTTTCATCTCACCTGCCGCTGCCCGCGTAAAAGTCACAACGAGCAGCTGGTCAACATCGATCGGACGCACAGGATCCTTTACCATCGCAAGGATCCGCTCTACCAGAACCGCCGTCTTTCCGGAACCTGCCGCCGCGCTGACCAGAAGATTCCGGTCTCTCGTATCAATGACTTTCTGCTGTTCCGCTGTCCATTTTACTGCCATTTATCTCTCCCTCTTCTTTCTGGCTGATTACTTTCTCATACATGGAAAACTGCATTTCTCTTTCCTTTCCGGAAGGCAGTCACTCCTTTTGATCACTTTGTGTTATCTCCTGCATCGCCTTCATCAGCAGTTCCGTGTCCATGCCCTTCAGTTTGCGGTACTCGTATCCCTGAATTTTCTGGTCAAAACCGCAGATTCCCTGATATTCACAGTACGCACACGCCGTCGCACCGTCCCGCTGATACGGGGAAATTTTTACATTGCCCGAAAAAATGCCCTCGCCGATCTCACGCACCTTCTTTCTGGTGTACGTACGGATCACATCAAACTGCTCCGGCGATGCTACTTTCGAATAGCTCGTATAACTTCCATCCTTCTTCTTTCCAACCGGAATCACATCGGATGTCGTTCCGTCCTCAAGCACGCGGTCGAGAAGCTCCACAACTTTCCGGTCCGCATTCACAAGACCGTCCATCCGCAGCGCTTTCAGCATCCGCCGGCCCCACGCCTCGTCGGTCTCATCCTCCTCCTGATCGAGCATCGGATCATCAATATGATAATAGAACACGCCCGCCGGCTCCACCTGCTTGCCGGGATGCTTTTTCTGCTCCAGTTCCACCGCCGCATCGAGATAAACAGCAAGCTGCAGCTGCAGTCCATAATAGAGCGCCACCAGGTCGAGCGACGTATTTCCCGTCTTGTAATCGATAATTTTCACATAGACCTTATCGTCCGTCTCGCAGAGATCCACGCGGTCAATCCGTCCGCGCAGACGCATTTTCTCATGCTCCGACAGATCGATGTTGATCGCCGACAGCGAGTCCTCCATCGAGAACGAAACCTCGAATTCCCCTGGCTCAAATTCTCCCTGCCGGATCTGCTGCTGCAGTGCCCAGACAGTTCGTTTCAGGATCCGCTTCACGCGGATAATGCGGTACTGATTCCGGCTTGAACTCTGAAAAATTGTGTTTCCATAGTCCGCCATCGTCTCCTCGACACACTCCTCAATCAGACGGTCACGCGTGTCATCGGTCACCGTCTTCCAGGTCTCACCGTTCTCCTGCAGTTTTTTCGAAAACTTCTCAAGCGCCTCATGCATGACCGTTCCCATATCCGCCGCTTTCAGCTCATACTGATCCCGCTCGCGGATCTGAAGGCCGAACTCCATAAAGTGGGCAAACGCACACGCCGCATACTTTTCCAGCCGCGTTGCACTGTTTTTTAACGTATCTCCGTACAGTGCCGATGCCGCACTCTTTCCGATTACACCGTCCGCACAGCGCAGAAACGCCGCTTTTCGATACGTCTCCGCCGGAATTCCCGCCTCCGGATGTGCTGCATACCAGCGGTAAAGCTCCTCAAACAGCGGATCGATCTCTCCCTCCGCCGCTCTGCCAAGCTCCTCCAGAAACAGTGCCTCGCCGGAACGCGGCATTTCCAGTTTTTCCTCCGGTTTTTCCTCTTTTTCAATATCCCGCACCGGAATCTCCGGGAAGAGTTTTCGTATTTCGTTGATCAAATACGACGGATTCTGCGCCTCGCCGGACGCGCCCGCTTTCGCAAAGGAAAGGTACAGCCGCTCCGACGGTTTTGTCAGATTTCGGTAGAGATGGAATTTCTGCTGATACATCGTCTCCCGCGCCGTCGGGGACAGCTTCGCATCCGCCCGTTCCAGCTCCTCGCGGTCATATTCCGAGAGAATGCCGCCGCCCGCGTCGTGGCGCGGAATCAGCCCGTCATTCACGCCGACGAAAAACAGCACGCGGATGTCCTTCAGACGCGACCGTTCATTATCACCGATCAGTACCTGGTCCGCCGTCGGCGGAATAATACCGACAGATGCCTCCGCAAAGCCCGCCTCCAGAATTTCCTGATACTCTGCCAGCGTCATCTTCTCATCGCCCAGCACCTCGACAATTTTGTCCAGCAGCTCCATGACAATGCCGTAAATCTGGCTGTATTCTTTTGCGAACGCCTCCTGTCCCTGCTGCTCAAACTGCTGCCGCCGCTCCTCGAGCTTTTGCTGCATCTGATTCTGCACTGCCAGTGCATACAGCGCCTCGGTCCGCTCCCGCACAGTGGCATCTTTCTTTTTCATCTGCTCCGCAAACGGCTGCACTTCGGCATAGAACTTCTCCCGCAGAAGATTGCGCTGCGGCACTTCATCCGGCTTGATGCCGCGGTAACCCCTCGTCCACGTCTCCCCATACGCTTTCAGCCCACGGATGCCAAGTGCCAGGACATAGTTTTCCATCGCATCTGTCTCCTCACGGTTCAGACTCGAAAGACCGCAGCGCAGATAGCGGAAGACACTCTCGTAGGAAAAGCTCTGCACGACCATCTCAATCGCCGCGCGCAGAAATTCGACGAACGGGTTCATCAGGACGGAATGTTTTTCATCAACGAAGTACGGAACACCGCATTTTTCAAAGATTTCCCGCGCATACGTACCGTAAACGGAGAGATCTCCGGTCAGAACGGCGAAATCCTGGTAGCGCATGCCCTCCTCGCGCACCATGCGGCGGATCAGACGCACCGTCTCTTCCAGCTCGGCACGCGGATTCGGCGCTACGCTGATATAGATTCCCTGCTGGTTCGCCTCGTGTCCTGCTGCCGGATTTCCCGTCTTTGCTTCCGTTCCTGATTCCGGTCTTTTTTCTATTCCATTTCCGGAAAATCCTCTCTTCCCATACCGGAACAGTCTCTGCTCCAGCTGATCCATCGTGCTTCCCGGCTGAAAACGGCCATGTCCCGAGCGTCTGACCCAGATTTCCGGCTCCACCGGGCACCCTGCTTCATCTGCCGCTTTCATGAGCTGCTGGACAAGCTGGCGGCTCATCGCAAAAAGCTGATGCGGAATCGCCTTTTTATACGGGTCCTCCCGCTCATCCATAATAATCGTCACATAAACCTTCGCACAGAGCCGGAACAGCTTTCCAAGCACACCGATCTGCACCGGCGTAAATCCGGTAAACCCATCCACCAGTACCTCACTGTTTTTAATCAGCTCCGATTCTTCCAGCTTTCCCGCCAGAACTTCCAGCACATCCTCCGCCGTCACGTAACGGTTTTCCAGATATTCCTCAAACGCACGGTAGATCACACCGGTGTCCTTCAGCTTTGCCGCCAGCAGCTTTTTCTCTCCCGTCTCTTCCGCCCACGTATCAAGCTCGGACGGCGCAATCTGATACTGCTTCAGCTCGGAAATCAGCGATTTCATCTGCGAAACCGCACCGGTTCTTTTTAACGTGCTGCCAAGAATTGTCAGCTCCTTTTTCTTTTCCTGCGCAACGCGCTTCACCACGAGGCTTTTTCCCGTCTCTTCAAGCACCGGATACAGGCTTCCGCCGGTCTCCTCAAAAATACGGTAGGCCAGACGTTGAAAACTTAAAATATCAATATTTAAAATTCCGCCCGCCGGATGCAGAGACACGAGTTCTTTCTGTGTCTGCATTGTAAACTGCTCCGGCACGACAATCAGATAATTTTTCTCCGGGTGGCGCGCCGCTTCCGCCAGAATTTTTTCATACGCATACCTCGATTTCCCAGCCCCCGAATTTCCCATAATAAACTGCAGACTCATGCTTTTTTCCTCCTGTTCTGCCCCGTTTCCGTTCCTAAAATAGACATAGCTAAGTATAACAGACTCTTTTTTTCGATGCAATCAAACGCCGGGCAAATTGTAACTCTTCCTTCCCTAAACATTACCGCACCAGAGTGTGTGTCAAGCGGATATTCGTAAGCTGTGAATTCCACTTTGTGGGAGATTTTGTCCGAGTGAAGGCTGTTATAGGAAAAGCCGCTCTCAATAACGAAATATTCCGTATTGAAAGCGGCCGTTTCTTTTTAATTTCTTTTTATTGTAAAATACCTTTCCGTCGTTCCATCAGTGTTTCCATGCGGCACAAAAAAATCGTTGCTGCAAGTAAATCCGCAGCTCCGCCCGGACTCATATTTTTCCGGATACAAATCTGATTCAGTTCCCGCACTTTTTGCAAACCATTCTCACTAAAAGCACCACCTGCCTTAAGAATTGCCTTTGCTTCCGTTTGCAGCCATCGCATTTCTTTCTCACTGGTTCTGCTGATGACATTTGTGTCTGTAAGCTCTGCTATAATTTCAAGAAGAATCTGTACATTGATCTGATTTTTGTCCCTGTTATTTGCTATATACTGCTTCATATGAGGAACCGTAAGTTCACACAGAATCGGATATCCGGTCATTGCCAGTCCCCGGACACCTTTTTCGCCCAGATGGCAGTAAATTTTTTCTCCATGCGTGATCCCCGAACTTTGTTTTAACTTTCTCAGATCTTGTTCCAGCTCTTTTTTTGTCATTTCCAGACTGATTCGGCAAACACTCTCTGACTCGATTTTTCCGTAATTTCTCAGGGAAATTCCGGCCGCAGCTGCTAGAATGCCAATCGTAAAAATGATTCCTTTATGCGTATTGACTCCTCCGGTTGCAGCAAACATTTTTTCTTCCGTCTTTTTTCCTCTTTCTCTGAGAAGCGGAAACAGCGTCTCCGGATCTGCCTCCCAGGAATACCCTGCTTCAAACATTGCCGCCAGATCTTCGGCGATCGCCTCTGTACTCTTTTGAAATGTCTGACAGTCCATATCTGTATGTGCACCGGTATCCTCCCGGTCTACTAAGCCTGGTTTTGGTGTCGTATACACTTCTTCCATCAGGGCCTGACTGATCTCAGCGGCTACGCCTCTTTGTAGCTGCTCTTCCCATATGATATCATAGATCTTTTTTCTCAATTCTTCGATCGAATGTTTTCTGCTTCTGCCACACTGACAGGCCGGGTTGTCGCATAACAGACATTTTCTTTCCGGAAATCCAAGATCATTTCTGCTGATTTTCGTATTTTCTTTTTCCAATACATCAATATCATACAGTCTCCCAATCTTCGTCTCTTCCAAAGCAATCATAAGCTTTTTCACCCGGCAGCCGTCTGCTTTCACAACCAAATATCCCTCATATCCGGTTATGTTTTCTTGTACCAGCCGGACTTCCGTCGAAATTTTTTCCGTTTCCAGCTTATTCTGTATCTTTTCCAGTCCTTCATAAAAGACCTTTTCGAAAAGTTTATTTACCTTTTCCGGACCCGGAATATTGAGCATAAAGCAGATTAACGTACCCGGATATTTTTCAAGAAGCTCTTTCTGCGTTGCCACCCTTTTTTCTCGGCTCCACAATACCTGCTCTAAGGAAACTTTATTTTCCGTTTTCATTCTTTTTCCTTTCCAGATAGCGCCAGGTACTTTCCGGAAGCATTCCGCAGACGCTTTTTAATTGATTTTCCGCATATTTTTTTCTGACCTCAGATGCACTGATGATCTGGTCTCCATATGTTTTTCTGGGAATTTCATGAAAGCGGATCTGATAGCACGGCAGCTGCTCCCGTAAGCACTGGTTATAGGTATGTGTCACATCGCAGACCGGTTCACTGCCCACATAGCGATCTGTAATTTTAAGCTCCGGTGCAATGCACTCTCCAAACAGCTGAATATCCAACTGGCAATTCATCTCATAGGCTTTCGCTTTTTCTTTGATAAAGTATGTCGGAAACACAGCCGGCGAAATCATGTATTCTGAGGTCTGGTGAAGAATCACATTTGGAATTTCCTGTATTCCTTCTTTTACCAACTGATACCGTTCTCTCGTTGTCAGAAAGCTCTGTTCTTCTGAGAGGATAAAAATGTGCAGCCATTTGTTTTTTTTTGCTGCCTCCCGGATCAGGTATTCATGTCCTCTGGTAAAGGGATTACAATTCATAACCACTGCACCGATACCGTTTTCATGTCTGTTTTCCACTTTGCATTTCTGCTGTTCCTGTGTTTCTTTTTTTAATCGTTTCAGGAATTTTTCAAGTCCGTTTTTGTCATTTTCCAGAAGAAGAATTTTTTCTGTCTGTGCCACCGGATACATTCCCATACTACAAAACAGTTCTTTGTTCTGAGGCTTGGTAAATCCGAAAAAATGAGAAATTCCCATTCCATAAAAATATTCAATCAGAGATGTCATAAGATGTGCCAGCAGATTCTGTCCTTGATACGCTTCTGATACCGCAACACATTTTATGATATTTTTCTGGCAGGAAGCAGTTGCTATGATTTCTTTCTCTTTTCGCAATACGATGGAATGTGTAATCTGCTCATCATAAGTAAGTCCCATGTATTCCAGAAATTTTTTGAGTTCCTCTTTCTTTTTCCCGGTAAAAGGATCCCCTGTTTCTTCCATATAGTCACTCACTGCCTGCCCTCCCTTCTCTTATTTATGTACTGGCTCCGGGAGTATATTCTTTTCCTCTTTAAATCGGAATGGTTTAATCTGACGAACTACATCCATGATGGTTCCATCTCTGCTTTCAATAATTCCTACAACACGTTCGCCAAATTCTACTTTCTCCGGTTCTCCTGCAATCCGGTAAGCCAAATCCCGAAGTTCTTCTATCGTTTTCAGCGGAAGTCCACTGTTTTTTACCGCTTCCAGCAGATCTTTTCGCAGTGGGTTAACTGCAACTCCATATTCCGTGATGACTACATCTACAGATTCTCCCGGTGTTGTCACTGTTGTTACTTCCGTACAGATTGCCGGAATTCTTCCCTGTAATAAAGGAGTCAGTACAATGGTGCATTTTGCACCTGCCGCCGTATCCGGATGACCTCCCTGCGCGCCTGTTATAACGCCATCGGAACCTACTACAACATTGCAATTGAAATTTACATCAACTTCCAGTGCTGCCAGAATCACAAAGTCCAGTTTGTTGACTACTGCGCCCTTGTTAAAAGGGTCTGCATATTCACCGGCACTGATTCTGAAATGCCTGATATCTTTTACTGATTCTACCGCATCCAGATCAAAATCCTGCGTATCCAGAAGTACATCAACCTGATTGTTATCCAGAAGATCACACATCGGTTTTGTCAGACCTCCGACACCGAAACGCATACGGATTCCACGTTCCTTCATGATTTTTGCCAGCGAAATGGTGGAAGCGATAGACGCGCCTCCCACACCTGTCTGATAGGAAAATCCATCTTTAAAGTACGGGGTAGACGTTACAAATCGTGTACAGTAATCCGCCATCATCAGTTTTCTCATATCTTTCGTCGGTTTTGCTGCACCTGTTGCAATTTTCTTAGGATCTCCAATTGCATCTACCACTACTACATAGTCTACTTTTGTCATGGAAATATGCGCCGGGAAATTAGGAAACGGAACCAGACAGTCCGTAATTGCTACGACTCTGTCTGCGTAATCAGCATCTACCATCGCATAGGACAACACTCCGCAGTCCGCCTTTCCACCGATACCACGACAGTTTCCATAATCATCACACGTCGGTGCTCCGATAAATGCAATATCCAGGTGTACTTCTCCTGTTTCGATTGCCCGAACTCTGCCGCCGTGAGAGCGCATCACTGCAAGCCCTTTCAGTTTTCCCTCAGAAATCGCCTTTCCAATCTCACCGCGCACACCGGAAGACTGGATTCCCGTAATCGTTCCATCTTCCATGTACGGCACCAGTCCTGCATGCGCTTTCCCAAGAGAGCTGGCACAAATGGTAATATTTTTAATACCCATTTTATGGATTTCTTCCATCACCATATTTACAACCAGATCACCATCCCGGAAATGATGATGAAATCCAATTGTCATGCCATCCCGGATTTCGCATTTCACCAGTGCCTCATGAATTGTTTTCACCAGTTTGCTGCCATCGGAATTCACCACGCAGCGGGTTTTCGGACCATCTTTCTGATATTCATAACCATCATAATAATGCACTCCGTGAAATACTTCTTTTCCTGTTATCTTCAATATTTCCTCGGGAATTTCTCTCCCTACTGCATTTTTCATTTTACAGTTCCCCCTCGTACACACCGGAAGCCTTGGCCAGTTCGATGATTCGCTTTGCACCATCATAAAACGCAATATCAATCATCTTTCCGTCTACAGTAAACACACCGATTCCCTGTGCCTTTTTGCTGTCAATCTCACGGACTACTTTTTCCGCAAAAATAATCTCTTTTTCTTTCGGCGTAAAAATTTCATGTACAATACGAATCTGTCTTGGATTGATAATCGATTTCCCATCAAAGCCCATCAGGTGAATCGTATTGACGTCTTCCCGAAAGCCCTCTTCGTTTTCCAAATCTGTATAGACGGTATCAAAACACTGTACACCTGCTGCCCGTGCAGCGATGACAAGCTGCTGTCTTGCTCCCATCAGTTCTATTCCGGTTCCCGTGATGTGGGTATGCAGATCTTTCGTGTAATCTCCACCGGACAGTGCGATACCAAACAACCTTTTCGAAGCCTCGCAAATTTCTAACGCCTTCACCACACCTCTTGCCGATTCTATCGCTGCCATAATTAAGGTACTGTTCTCCGGTCTGCCAAACTCATTCTCTGCCTTTAAAATTTGCTGCTCCACTATCTTTACATCTTGTGCTGTCTCTGTCTTCGGAATCCGGATGCCATCACATCCACCGGCTACTGCGCAACGGATATCTTCCTTCCAGAAAGGTGTGTCCAGGCCATTGATACGTACAATCCGTTCCGCTCCATGATAATCAATCGTGCGAAGTGCATGAAACAGGGAAAATCTGGCCGCGTCCTTCTGATTTTCTGCCACTGCATCTTCCAGATCCAACATCAGAGAATCTGCTCCATAAATATAGGGATCTTTAATCAGTCCCGGCTTCTGTGCGTTTAAAAACATCATGGTACGACGTAATCGTTTTTTTGCGTCTCTCATCGGATCGCACCTCCCCATGGCAGCTGCTCCGACTGCCCGGCGGAACGGTATACCGCAGCTTCCACCCTTGCACGGATGGTGCAGTCCAGAGCTCCTTTATCTACAATCTTAATTTTTACGTTCTGAACTCCCAGATTTTCCAGAGTATCCAGAACCACATGACGGATCTGATTTCCATACTGATGAATCACTGTACTTTCCAGTACCAGATCTATATTGCCATCCCCATCTTCTACCGTAACCATACAATCGCTGGATTCCAGTGTTCCGGCTACAGCTGCTTTTTCTATCTGCATTTTCCTCTTCTCCCTGTATTTCCCGTGGGGGCTGCCGCACTAAGAAAAATTTCTACAAATATGGGTCTTTATCTGCTAAATAGTTCTATATTCTGTAGTGTTTTCGCTTAGCGCGTGTCTGAAAAATCATTTCCGCAATCTGCAAGCCCCACTTTGCGGTATATTTTATTCTTCTACTGATTTCCCTGCAAAGTTCATCCAGTCCAGAATCTTCTGAATATACTCATCAAAGAAAATATCATCATGTCTTCCCGGTCCCTCTTCAAACAGCAGCGGAACGCCCAGCTGATCCGCAAACTCCTTCAGATCGACCGAATCCTGGTGACGTCTGTCCTCTGTACCGCAGCAGGTATACAGTCTCGGAATATCTCTTCCTTCTTCTTTCCGGTTTTTCAACAGTGTAAAAACATCATGAACCTCCGGTGTAATCGCAGGCGGATCACCATATAACGCTTCACAAAGGGTGGATACCGTGTTAACCTTTCCCTGATAACGATATTCCGCATGATAAGATCCCGCAACGCCTCCGATTGCCGCAAATTTTTCCGGACAGGTAAGTCCCCATTTATAGGCACCGTAACCTCCCATCGACATTCCTGCAATAAAACGGTTTTCCCGCTTTGTTGCTGCCGGGAAATTTCTCTCCACAAAATCTGTCAGTTCTTCTGTCAGATAAGAAAAATAATCCAGTCCGTATTTCATATCCGTATAGGCGCTGTTATATACGCTTGGCATAACCACCATAATCTGATGCTCATCTGCATAACGCTCAATCTTGGAGGTCCTCAGATACGAAAGATGGTCTCCTGTAAATCCATGCAGCAGATACAGGGTCTGATATTTTTTGTTTTTCCCGAAAGTCTCTCCCTTTTTTCCCTGCTCTACATCTTCCATTCGCTCTTTTTCCGGAAGCAGAATCGAAACATCTACCTGCATCCGCAGGATACAGGAGTGAAAATTGCAATGTACATATGCTGCCATCTGTTTCTCCTTTCTGTCAGCCTTTTACAGCGCCGACAACCACACCTTTGATAAAATATTTCTGAAGCATCGGGTAAATAATAATGATTGGTAAAATTCCGACAAATGCCAGTGCCATTCGGATGGAGTTTCCCGGAAGCGAAACTGCCTGTCCTTCGGCCGCCAGCTCTGATGCTCCGCTTCGCAGATATTCAATGTTTTTCATGATACGCATCAGAAGATTCTGAATACCAAAATATTTTGGATCCTGTACGTAATATAAAGCATTGGTCCAGCTGTTCCAGTAGGAAAGACCTGTAAACAGTCCAATGGTGGCAACTACCGGCTTCGACAACGGAAATACAATTTTGGTGAAAATTCCAAGCTCTGACGCTCCGTCCAGCTGTGCAGCTTCATATAATGCTTCCGGCAGGCTGTTGCTGTAATAGTTTCTTACCAGGAAAATATTGAATGCTGTCATCAGAAGATTCGGAAAAATCAGTGCTGCATACGTATCTTTAATATGGAAAAATGTTGTCCACATAATATACTGTGGCACCAGTCCTCCATTAAACAGCATGGTAAAATATACAAAAAAGGATAATGCGTTTCTATATTTGAATGTTTTTCGTGCCATCGGATATGCGATCGAAGTCGTCAGTAATACGCTTAATCCGGTTCCGACAACGGTTGTTCCAATCGTAACAAGATACGATCTTACGATTGTTGCTGCCTGTTTTACCATGTAGGTATATGCTTCCAGGCTGAGTTTCTTCGGCAAAATCTGATATCCGTTTGTAATCAGTTCATTTTCATCGGTAAAGGACGCAACCACCAGAAGAATCATCGGAAACAACGCCACAATACTGATTACCACTAAAATAACTGTTGCTATTGCAATAAATCGTTTTTCATCGCTGACTGTCTTTTTCATATCCTGCCTCCTAGAACAATGCGTTTTCCGGATCTTTTTTCCGTACAATAAAGTTTGCAATCATGACCAGTGCAAAACCAACCAATGACTGATATACACCTGCTGCCGAAGACATTCCTACATTACCCTGTTCCATCAAACCACGATATACATACGTGTCAATCGTCTGCGTCGTAGAAAACAGGGTTCCTGCATTCATTGGTACCTGATAGAACAAACCAAAGTCAGAATAGAATACACGACCGATCGCCATCAATGTCATAATAATAATGGTTGGTCTCAGAAGCGGAAGCGTAATAGCAGTAATCTGTTTCAGTTTAGAGGCACCGTCAATCTTTGCTGCTTCATAAATTTCCTTATCAATGCCTGCAATACCTGCCATATAAACGATCGCATTATATCCTGCATTCTTCCAAAGATATACAATAACCAGGATAAACGGCCATGCAGCTTTTGCAGTATACCAGTCTACGCCGTTTTTCCCCAACGCATCTAAAATTGTATTGTTCACAAAACCGGTTGTACTTCCCAATAACGCGTATACCAGATACGCCGTTACAACCCAGGACAGTAAGTGTGGAAACAACAGCACGGACTGGAAAAGCTTTCCGCGTAACAGTTCTCCCAGCTCATGCAGCAGGATTGCAAAAATCACAGAAACTACGGTTCCGATCACGATAAAAGCCAGATTATATAACAATGTATTTCTCGTAATAACCCATGCATCATCTGTCAGAAACAAAAATTTAAAGTTATCCAGTCCACACCATGGACTGCCCCAGATTCCTTTCGCATAGCTGAACTTTTTAAACGCAATAAAGGTTCCCACAATCGGGATATAGTTATTAATAATCAGATATGTAATACCCGGCAATGCAATTAAGAGCAATGCTAATGTATTTTTGCTGGCATATTTCTTCTTACTCTTCGGCATATAATTCGAGCTCCCTTTTTATAAATAAGGCTGCGGTGATATTCCGCAGCCCTTTCCTTTTTTCAAAGTCTTTCCTATTTACTACTCATCCATGCATCCAGCTGCTCCTGTTTTCCTTGAATCAGGTCATCCATGCCGGCTGCTTTCAGTCGTTTTGTCATCTCGGCAAGTGTTGCATCTACATCCGCAGCACCAACCCACAGAGATTTTTTATATTCTTCTACAATGTTCAGGCATGCGGTATATTCTGCTTCTTTATCACTGTAGTCGTAAAGGAAACCATAATAGTTTGAATGATCTCCATCATAATTCTGCTGTTTATTTGTCTCTTTTTCTTCTCCATACAGACCGCCTGCAACCGGATAGGTCAACCATTTATTTCCCCAGAAATAGTAGTTCATATTATCGGTATAGGCTACACTATTCAGATCCGTATATCCATCCGGTGCTACTGCACAACCATTTTCATCCAATTTATAATCCACGCCTTCTTCTCCATAGACCAGAAGGTTATCTACATATTCATCTGTGTACAGCAGATTCATAAATTTGCAGGCTGCTGAAGGATTTTTACAGCCGGAATTTACCATCCACGCCCCGGAGTTTCCAGACCAGATCATCGAATCACTGATCTGTACATTTTCAAATGGATGACCATAGTTGTTTGTATACTGCTGCGCAATCTTTGGATTACCAAGACCACAGAATGTGCCAAAGCAGTTGCCGGACATCAGTAATTCTGCGGTAGTTGCTGTTGTGGTAGCTGCATCACTTGCATAATAACCAGCTTCAAACCAGCTTCTGGTCAGTTCGCACAGTTCTTTAAAGTCTGTCGTTTCATATATATCCACTACAGTTGCATTATCCTGATAAGCCACACCGGAAACGGATGAAGCGATATTGTCGCCTAATGGATCAATTTTATCAATCTTGCCAAGATAACTTTCAAATAATGCATTCGCTCTGTTCGGATCAATGATTGTCATATCTGGATAAGCTTCTTTTACCTTTGCAAACACTGCTGTCAAGTCTTCCGGTTTGGTAACCTGACTCATATCGATTCCAAGTTCCTCAGTAATATCTTCACGATAGGTAAATCCACCCGGTACATAGTTAGAACCCATATTCAGAATTCCATATGTTTTTCCCTCTACCGTTGTCGGTGCCAGAAAACCATCGTAAAGAGTTTCTGTTGTTTCTTTCAGATCATTGTCCAGATACTCTGTAATATCCAGCGCTGTTCCATCCTGAATATATTTCAGATGCGACGTATTATAGGCCTGAAATAAATCCAGCTGTTCTCCGGATGCCAGCATCAGATTCACCTGATTCATATAATCAGAATTGGAAAACAGTACCAGTTTGACCTTCGTATTGATCTTATCTACCGTATAATCGTTGATCAGGTTCTGAATTCTTTCCAGTTCTGATGACTCTGGGATATTGTTCTGTGTCATATACGCAAATACAATTTCTGCCGGTTCTTCGCTGTCGCTGCTCTCCTGTTTACTGCTTTCCTGTTTTCCGGTTGCATCACCGCTCTGTGCTCCACCACACCCGCTCAGCAGAGATCCCACTGTCAGGGTGGCCATCAAAATCGCCAAAATCTTTTTCTTCATTTCTTTCTCCTTTCTTCTTTCCGGTTCCTTTTGATAGACTTATCATAGCGCAAAAAAAACGAAAGTTCTTACACAAAAAAGTACAAAAACTTTCGTTTTTAAGCTATCTATTCTTTTTTCCGAAACTCTACCGGTGAAACTCCCGTATATTTTTTAAATACAGATGAGAAATACGGGAGCGTATCAAATCCGACTTCCAGCGCAGTATCAATCACCTTTGTATTGGTGTTTTCCAGCAAATGTTTCGCTTTTTCCACGCGCAGAGAATTAATATAATCATTCAACGACGTTCCGATATCCTTCCGGAACATTTTTCCAATGTATTCCGGTGAAAAATGAAACCTCTCCGAAAGCGTATTTCTGTTAATATCTTCCGTATAATGTTCTCTGATATAATCAATTACCTGATCTGTGATCCTTTTTTCTGTTTTTTCTTTCCGTTCCTCCTGTGTCAGATCAAATACCTTATTCATCAGCCATGTCATCCACTGCACCATAGAAAATTCCGATTTAACCGCATTCATATCCAGTTTCAGATAGATCGGGTCACGAATCACGCTGTTCATATTTTCCTTTTTATCATGGAGATATTTGCTTACAAGCTGTGTCAGTTCCACCTGAAAATTGCGAAATCCTTCTACGGAATGCATCGTTTGCTTTACATGCTGCAGCGTTTTTTGTAAATATTCCATTGTACTTACCCTGGAACCCTTGTTCAGACACTGCAGAATATAATCTTCGTCCAGAATATGTCCGGAAGCCTCCTTTTCTCGGAGCAATGCCATAAATTCCTTTATTTCCCCTTCGTCATAAATATGCGTTTTGTCATATTCCATTATTTTCTCTTTTTCCAAACCTGCTTCATAAAAAGAAACGCTTGGGGATATGTATCCGATCTGCAATACATCCGGAAAATATTTTTCAAATATGTTTCTGACCTGTGCCGCTCTCTCCTTCGTCTCCCTTTCCGAAAATTCCGACAGAATTCCAAGATAGGTTCCCTTATTTTCTTCCCAGCAGATCACATTTTCCATTCTAATTTTTTCTGTGAATGCTTCTGCCAGAATATTTTCCATTGCAAATTTATAAATGGATTCCTGTTCCTTTTCTTTACCGAAGTCCATTTTGCCACTGGCAAAATGAAGAATCACAACACAATATTTTTCCTGAATCTCTTCCTCTATCCCCTGTTGCTTGATTTCCTCCTCGAGTCCCTGTTTCTGCACACCGGGTTCCAGCAATACTCTTGTCCAGAAATATCGCACCATCTTTCTTTTTCCGATCTTCCAATATTCCCGGATTTCCTCCGTTTTTTGTTTCCAGGCTATTTTTTCTGTCACACGAAGCAAGGCCTGATTGATTTTATTCATATCAATTGGCTTCAGCAGATAGTTTGCCGCACCATTCTGCACAGCTCCATAGGCATATTCAAATTTTTCATGGCTGGTCAGAAAGATAACCTCTGTCTGGATTTTCTGTTCTCGTACCCATTCCAGAAAATGAATTCCATTCTCCTTTGGCATTTCAATATCACATAAAATCAGTTCCACTTTATTTTTTTGCAAAATATCTCTGGCCATAGAAGTATTGTAGGCCACATAGATCTGGTCAATAGAAAGTAACGCGCGATCCAGCTGTTCTTCCAATACCTGCGTTGTCACAATTTCATCATCTACAATCAGCAAATTCATCTCTCTTCGTCTTTCTCCTCATCTGTACATTTCAGTGTTTTCGGAATCCATATGGTTATTTTGGTTCCTTCCGGTTCCAGATTCTCCAAATACAGAAGATGATCCTGCTGGTACATCATCTTCAGAACCTCTTTTACATTTTTTATTCCAATTCCACTTCCATCTTTTTTTTCTGTTATTTCCATATCTTTATTCACAAAGTCCAGTATTTCCTGTGAAAATTGACCCTGCGATATATATAGTTCCAGTTTTAAGTAAACTTCCTTCCCCGAGAAGCTCCACAATGCCTGAATCAGAACCGTAGTGAACGAATCAATACTGATCACGTGCTTAAATATATTTTCCAAAAATGTATGCAGGATCATCTGCGGCACTGGATACTGCAGCAGTTCTTCCGGTATATCCATATAGACATAAAAGCAATCCCGGTACATGAGTCGCTGCATTTCCAGATATCCCTTGGCATTCTTTATTTCATCCTGCAGCGGAACAGTATGCAGACCGGTTCGAAACATATAACGAATGTTCTGTGAAAATGCCTGAATAAAGGCATGGACATTCTCTTCCTCGTGCTGATAAACCATGCTGTTAATGGTTGATAAAGCATTCAGGAAATAATGTGGTTTTAATTGCATATGAATATACTTCAGCTGCACATCCTTCATTCGAAGTTCCTGTTCGTACTTTTGCACCCTCATTTCAAGAATCGTCTGTACCATATCATTATATGCCTGTTTTACTTCTTCCATTTCGTAGCTGTTTGTATTATATTCCGCTCTTGCCCTGAAATCTCCACTGTGAATTTTTCTGGACACCCAGAACAGGTCTGCAATCGGCCGGAAGATTTCTTTTTGCATATACCAGACAATTGTTCCAAAGGAAAGCAAAGACAGTACTAAAAATCCAAAAATAACGATACCGGAGGTAGAATATGCGGCATACTCGGATGATTTTACACTGTAATACATCTGATATGCATCTTCCAGAACAGATCCCTGATAGATACTGATGGATGGATCCTGTTTCTGCAGATTCTCTATCGCTTCTCCATATGTCCAATCCTCTCCTGAACCGCACAGAATTTTCCCTTTTTTGTCTGTAAGATAGAACGCTGCCTCTTTGATGGACATATCATTATAGTTTAACAAAGAGTCCAGTCTTTTTTCTGATACCAATACAGCGATCGTATTTGCACCATAATTATAATATTTTACCAGATACACCTGCTTCCCCATGACAGTGGAAGTCCAGCCGGATGTAGGAGTTTTATCAAACGTATTACGCTTTTGAAGATATTTTTTGATATCTTTTATTGTATCATATGTTATATTTCCATTTCTCTGAATCAAAATACTGTTGTCTTTACAATTAACAATCACATAGGCATCCGCTTCTTTGGTATCCTGGCATTTTTCCTTAAGAATTTGCAACATTTGATACTGCGCTTTCACTTTTTCCAGATTATTTTCTCCGTTCAGCTGTGTCAAAAGCAGGCGATACCCCAGAAGAAGATCCAGGTTATCATCCAAACGTTCCAATACACTTTCCATCGTATTATGATAAATCTGCAGTGTATTTTCCACCAGGTTTTCCTCATTTTTTTTAGCAATATCAACAATAAACGCTTTGTACAGAAACAGTAAAATAATCTGCAGAAGCAAAAAAGTAGTAAAAAAAACGCCCATGGTACTTCTGATTTTTCTTTTTTTCATCTTTTCCCGACTCTCCCTGAAGTTTGTTATCGTGACCGATTACATTATATACTAATTTTCGGACAGAAGAAAGACTGTCCAAAGATTACTTGCAGCTTGCGGAAATGATTTTTCAGACACTTTTTTTCATAAACGATTTTTCTTTTACATACATTATAGTAAAAACGCCCGTCCGTTCGCCTCTCGTCCGCTCACAGACGGCTTTTCAAAAAGGAGTGTGCCCGCCCATGAGTTCCAAAACGAAAATCATTGTACTACATATGAAAGAAGTGGTTTACACCGCTGTTTTTCTTGCTCTCGCGCTGATTCTTCTCGTGGTGTTTCTGATCATGTTCTCCGGGAAGAAGGATTCTGCGAAAAAACCTTCTGTCACCACTGCTGCTTCCGCCGAAAATGCACGCTACATTCCCGGCATCTACACCTCCACGATCTCCCTCGGCGACCAAACCTTCGATGTGCAGGTCAATGTTGAGCAGGACCGCATCACCGCGATTTCACTGAATAACTTAAGTGAAACCACCGCCGCCATGTATCCGCTCATGGAGCCCGCGCTCGATTCCATCGCAAGCCAGATCTATGTGAATCAGACGACGGAAGGCCTCATCTACGGAGAGGACGACCGCTACACCTCCGAACTGCTCGTCTCCGCGATCAATCAGGCGCTCGAACAGGCTCAAAATCCTTCCTCCTCAGAATCCTGATCTTTCCATGCAAAAAGGCCTCGAAGCATTCTTCTGCTCCGAAGCCTTTTTTCTGTCGTGCATCTCAAAATTTGATTGTCTGCACCAATTTGGATTATCTTTGTTTCTTTCCGTATTTCCTGTTTTGTTTTTTACAGCTGGTCGAGTTCCTCTCTCCAGAGCTTCACGCACGCATCACTCGGCATACGCAGGTCGCCGCGCGGGGATACCGCAACGCTTCCGACCTTCGGGCCATCCGGCAGGCAGGAGCGTTTGAACTGCTGCGCGAAAAATCTCCAGTAGAACGTTTTCAGCCATTTTAAGATCGTCGCATCATCGTAGACACCGGCAAATGCAAGTTTTGCCACACGGTAAATCTTGAGCGGTTCGTACGTCACACGCAGCATATAGTATAAGAAGAAATCATGAAGCTCGTACGGTCCGACGAGATCTTCTGTTTTCTGAGAAATGACACCATCTTTCGGCGGCAGCAGTTCCGGGCTGACCGGCGTGTCGAGCACATCCAGAAGGATATCGGAAAGTGCTTTTTCCCCGCAGGTGTCCGCATAATACTGCACCAGATGGCGCACCAGGGTTTTCGGTACGGACGCATTGACGGCATACATCGACATATGGTCGCCATTGTACGTTGCCCAGCCAAGTGCCAGCTCGGAAAGATCACCCGTTCCGATAACCATACCGCCGGACTGGTTGGCAAGATCCATCAGAATCTGCGTTCTCTCACGCGCCTGTCCGTTTTCATACGTCACATCGTGTTTCTCCGGATTCTGTCCGATATCACGGAAATGAAGATTGACAGCCTCCTTGATATCGATCTCTTTTAAGGTTGCGCCAAGGCATCTCGTCAGCTCACATGCATTCTGATACGTACGGTCTGTCGTTCCAAAACACGGCATCGTTACAGACAGGATCTGCTTTCTCGGAATCCCGAGCAGATCAAATGCTCTTGCCGTTACAAGCAATGCCAGCGTCGAGTCAAGTCCACCGGAAATACCGATAACTGCGCTCTGGCAATGGGTATGCGCCAGACGTTTTTTCAGTCCCATAGCCTGAATATTTAAAATTTCGTCGCATCGCTGATCGCGGTTATGCTTATCCGACGGTACGAATGGTCGCGGATCGAAGTAACGGGTCAGCTTTGTCTCTTCTATTGCCAAGGAGAATCGAACGACCTGATACCCATCGGTTCTCTGCTCCGGATACGTGGTCATCCTTCTGCGCTCACTTGTCAGACGATCCACATCAAGATCTGCGCAAATGATCTGATTCTCAAATCGTTTTGCCTCGGCAAGAATGGTTCCGTTTTCAGCAATCAGATGCTGTCCTCCAAAGACAAGATCTGTCGTCGACTCGCCCTCGCCTGCTGTCGCGTATATATAGCCGCAGATCAGACGCGCCGACTGTGCGCTCACAAGGCTTCTCCGATAACTGTCTTTTCCAACCATTTCATCACTGGCAGAAAGATTTACGACCACTGTCGCACCTGCCAGCGCATGCGCCACACTCGGCGGATTTGGAGTCCAGAGATCCTCACAGAGCTCTGCCGCAACTTTAAGACGCGGCATTTTTTCACACTGGAAGAGCAGATTCATGCCAAACGGAACCTCTTTTCCAAAAAATTCCGTTGTTGTCACCGCTTCTTTTCCCGGCGTAAAATGACGCAGCTCATAAAATTCATTATAGTTCGGCAGATACTTTTTCGGTACAACACCGAGAAGCTCTCCGTGACAAAGCACAGCGGCTACATTGAACAGCTTTCCACCCTGTTCCCACGGCAGTCCGACAAAAATCAGCGCATCGGTCTCTTTCGTGCCATCGGCAATTTCTTTTAATCCTTCTTTCGCCGCATCAATCATCTGACTCTGCCAGAATAAGTCACTACAGGTGTAGCCGGTGAGAGCCAGCTCCGGGAGTACCATCACTTTCGCGCCCGCAGCCTCCATCTTATGAATGGTTTCCAGAATGACTCTCGTATTTTCTCTGACATCTGCTACCACTACCGCACAGGAAGCGGCGGCAACTTTTACGAATCCCTGTTTCATCTCTTTCTTCCTCCACTATCTGGTTCCTTTTTACGGATTTTCTGCGAACAGAAACTCTCCCAGTCTCTGTTTCGCCTGAAACAGTACTGTTATTTGCTCTTACGCAATAATTCCTTCAGATCCTCTGTGGAAAATTCATAAGCGCTGTTGCAGAAATGGCATTTCAGCTCCACCGGTTTTCCTTCCTGAATCATCTCGTTCAGTTCCTTTCTTCCAACCGCGATCAGTGCTTTCGATACCCGCTCCCGGCTGCAGTTGCAGTAGAACTGGGTTGGCACGGTATCGTTGATTACAAGATCCATATCTCCAAGCAGCTTTTCAAGAATCTGCTCTGGCGTCAGCCCTTCATCAAGAAACGCGGTGACAGAATTAACTTCTGCCAGACGCTGTTCCAGCTTTTCAATCACTTTCTCATCGCAGAACGGCATCAGCTGAATGATAAAACCACCTGCCTGGCGAACGGTGTTGTCTTTGTTCATCAGCACGCCGAGTCCAACGCTGGACGGAACCTGCTCGCTCGTTGCAAAGTAATACGTCAGATCCTCTGCGATTTCACTGGTCTGCAGAGCGCACTGGCCGACATACGGCTCTTTTAACCCAAGATCCTTGATGACATCCATAAAGCCGACACCGACAGCGCCTGCCACATCCAGTTTTCCTTTTTTATTAGCCGGAATCACGACATCCGGGTTTCCAACATAGCCTTTTACGTTTCCTTTGGAATCTGCCGTCACAGTAATTCCATTCAATGGTCCCCCTGCGTGAATGCGGAGAGTCAAAAGATCCTTGTCTCCCTTCATCATGACGCCCATCATTGCACCTGCAGTCAGAAGGCGGCCAAGTGCTGCAGTTGCCACCGGGCTGGTGTTGTGGTCTGCGCGTGCAGTTTCTACTGTTTCCCTCGTTGTCGCCGCAAACGCGCGAATCTGTCCGTCTGCCGCTGTTGCTCTTACAATATAATCCATCTGTTTTTCTCCTGTTTTTTCATTTTTCTTCTTTTATCGTCACTGCAGGGCAGGATCATTTTTCCGCTGATTTTCCCTTTTCTCTTGCTACTACATAGATGCGCTCGCTTTCCGGTTTTGGCACATCCTTTGTGAAAGCATCATAGGCCGTCACAAATTCCATACCTGCTTCTTCCAGTAACCGGCGAACCATCGCAAGATCGTAAGCTCTCTGGTAGTGTACCTCCTCAAATTTGCGGTACAGATCGGAATCTCCTCCCGCAGGAATGAAAATGGCGAGCTCATATTCGTTGATTTCTTCCTCCGGGTCATAGTAATTATCCCAGATGAAGCTTGCCTCTTCGCGGTTTTCCGCAATCGTAGTCTCACCCATCTGTTCATATTTATACCTTGTATTCAAGTCAAAGATAAACATGCCCTTCGGATCCAGATAATTATTGACGAGTGAAAATACTTCCCGCAGATCGTCTTCCTCCAGAATATAGTTGATAGAATCGCAGATGCTCACGACCGCTTTCACGGTTCCGTAAAGCTCGAATTCCCGCATATCCTGAAGCAGATATAAAATGTTTAATCCGGACTTTTCGCGTTTTTCACTGGCGATCTCGAGCATGTCCTCGGAATTGTCCACGCCGATCATATCGTAGCCCTCTTTTGCAAGCAGCTCGGTCATGTTTCCCGTTCCGCAGCCAAGATCGAGCACCAGTCCGTCTTCCACCTGATATTCTTTTAAAAGCTGAATCAGATATTTGCTCCAGGACGGGTAATCCACGTTGTCCATGAACATGTCGTAAACCTGAGCAAAACTGGTATAACTTTCATTCATCCTCTTTGTCTCCTTCATTTGTTTCGGATAGCCCTATTGTAACACATCAGAAAGGGCAACTCAATTCTCTTTTGTCTCTGTCACCCCTAGGATGACACATCTTACAGTAAACCCTTTTTCATCACGCCTGCAAGAAACGAAAAGACCTGCAAGAAAATTCTTACAGGTCTCATTCACTCCCCGAGTTGGGCTCGAACCAACAACCCCTCGGTTAACAGCCGAGTGCTCTACCATTGAGCTATCGAGGATTATTCAGTTGAAGATATTTGATATACCTTCAAAACCGCATACACTACACATCTATCATTCCATTTTGTGAACACAACCAATTAGGTCAAGCCCTCGACCGATTAGTAACAGTCAGCTCCATGCCTTACGGCACTT